>NZ_JACJUO010000003.1:0-300000 GCF_014397025.1 Ochrobactrum sp. Marseille-Q0166
CTCAAGGCCGTCTTGCGCGCCAAAGCCGAGCGAACCGTCGAGGGCTTATGGAATACTGTCGGCCAGATCGTCACGCTGTTTGAACCACAAGAATGTGCCAACTACTTCAAATCCTGCGGAGATGACCCCGAGTAAAGTGGACGCGCTCTAGCTTAGATTGTTAAGCTGTGAGGCCATCGAGAAGCGCGACTTTGGCGGCTTGGGTTTATGCATAACGATGCCTGTCTGCGATGATTTTTTGTTGGATGACAGCGGATCACAGATCCATCTTTGTGATCCAATAACTGCCTGCAGACAAGCCGCTTCTGTAACCCTGGCACCGCGATATGGGATCCAACGACGCTATTTTGCGCACGGGTAGGGGCTGGAGCATATTAATTGTACCAACCGTCACCCAAAGTGACTGACGATCATTGTGGCGCAACGCCACTCTAAACAGCTTACCAGATCGACTATGCCACTTTCACCTGCAATTCAATTTACGAGAGCAAAATTAAGATTCAAGTCAATATTAAGATTCCATAATGTTGCTCAACGGTGAACCCATACTCCCTGAAAAACCTCGATAACGCTGATGGTTGCGAGTGAGATGACTCTGCATGGCTTCGCGGGCTTGCACTGCATCGCGTGCGCTGATCGCTTCACAAATAGCGCGGTGCTCTACAACTGTGTTTTGTATATATTCCGGCGTGATCAGAGCCAGGTTGAAATTGCGTGAGAAAGCGGGCTGCGGCAGCATTTTCATGCTCATTACGCTGAAAAACTCGATAAAAGCGAGGTTGTTCGTTGCTTCCGCTATGCAGCGATGGAAAACAAAATCGAGTTCATCCAGCGCCGCTTCGTCATCCTGCGAGGTTTCGAATTGTTTGAGAGCTTCCCACATTTTGGCTTCCTGCGCCCAGGATCTGCGCTGTGCGGCCAGTCCTGCCGCATGAACCTCAAATGCCATTCGCAATTCAAGTAGGTCCATAAAGGGTAGGGATAAAAGACCGAGCGGCTCCAGAATGGTAGATGCTTCACTCTTTGCGTCATTGGTTTTGCCCTGATCGCGAACAAAGATGCCCACTCCATGTTTGGTCTCTAGCAGTCTGTCTGAGCGTAAGGCTGCTATTGCTTCGCGAATAACAGTTCGACTGACGCCAAGTGTGTCGCCGAGCTCTGCCAAAGTGGGGAGCTTGTGTCCATTTTGGAGTGTTCCATCGGTGATTAGCGCTTTACTCTACCGTATTTTTGCAAGGGTGAAGCAGATGACTAACTTATGGAAATTCACCCGCTTCGATGTTGCATTATTGTTGATTGTAAGTGAGACAGTTTTAGATTTTACCGAGACGCTTACGTAATTCCGCATTCTCAGCACGCAGCTTCTCGGCAAGCTCTTTGCGCAGCTTAATGTTTTCTGCTTCAAGAGCTACCAGCGTCGTGAGATCGTCACTTGGAGACTTGGTTGAGGGCGCAGGGGATGTTTTAGCGGCGGCATTTTTCCAGTTATAATAGGTTTGCTCACTCACTTCAGCTTGCTGCAATGCAGTCTTAAGCGTTATTGTCCCGCCTTTTGTTGCTTTTTCAATAGAGGCAAGGATAGATGCACGCTGGGCGGGTGTGTATTTGTTACGTTTGTTTTTTGCAGGCTTTGTTTCAACCGCTGCACTCTTTTCAGGTACTTTAGCGGGTTTGGCCGCACCCTTGGCTGCTGTCGAAGCAGAAGCAGGTTCTGTTACTTTTGTTTTTGACGCTGGCTTTTTCTGCTTTGGGCGTGCCTTTGATGTATCGTTGACAAGCTCAGCACTCTGAGCTTCAGTTACGTTTGTATCGGTGGTTGTGTCATTGGCCATGTAGTGTTTCTCCGTTGTTTAAATCGGGAATTGTTCTGTGGAATAATATACGGGTCTGTGTTAATTGTAAGAACAACATCAATCGCATAACTATCATAAAAATCAATCTGATTGACAAGTTATAGTCGCAAATTGAACCAATTATCAGAATTTGTAAAACGAGGCGCAGAACCTATAATTAGTCGCAAAAACTTGTGAACTCCTTTTATCTTTATTAGGATTGTATATCATAGTGAAAAAACCACTCCGAAATGTTGTTGTCGAATATAAGAATAAACGCTCTCGCAAGGCAAGTGTATCCATTTGGGGAGAGCTAGATTTAAATACTATCATTCGTGACGTCGAGACTAGTATGCAGCAATCCTCTACTAATGTCCGCGCAGGCTCGGATGCTGCTGAGGCGTTTGTAAACGTAGTAGAAGACACAGCTTCAGGCGAGTTGTCACCAATTGCATCTCCCGAGAGGTTGGAGATTGTTCAAGCGGAACCTGCTGCATCTGCCGCCGTCGCCGTGAAGTTTAAGAAGCCGGTAACTACTTCTGATGCGGTCCAAAAACCGCAGGTCGCCGAAGACGTTGTCGGAAGACAGAATAGGCGGCCTGTCCGGCGAAAGGCACAAGCAACTCTATCACCGCAACACGAGGCGGCAACATTTCCTACCAGAGATGCGGATATCATAAATGAATTGTCTGCTCTCGAAATTGAGAATGCTTCTTTAAAGCGCGAACTGATAGTATGGCTGGTTTCGGAAAATAGACATTTGGCGGTGATGCTCAAGCAGGTTGAGAAACGTACGGGACAGAAAAAGTGACATTGCCGTAACAACTCACGGTTCGCGCAGACTGCCGTTGATCTTTCGATTATGTATCAAAATAGTTTTGATTTCTGATCATGAATGTTATCAGCTTAATATCATTTAGTCCGCGCTGGTGTTGTGAAACAGCTCTATATTAAACTTTTCTTGTGCGCACACGGAGGTTGGTTAGCGATGAAATCATGGGGACTCGTATCGTTGAACGTCTGTTTAAGTCGGAGTCGTACAAAGAAGATGTGTTGGAAGATGAAACGCCCGCTGCTGTAAAAACCTTGCAAACCAATTCTCTGCAGCGTGATAATCTGCCAGATGAAGGCCTGCCGATAAAGGATGTTGGCAGAAATTTCTATCAGACAGGCATGGTTGCGCCTAAAAAAGCCGAGCCGATAACAGGCGCCACAAATGTCGCAATGAATGGTGACCAACCACATAGGTTTGACAGTCCGCCACCCGTAGTGCAGCCAGCGAATGAAACTACAGATAAACCTGAGACGAAGTTGTCTGTTCGTGAGGCAGCGCAAATGCTGTTCGATGAAAAGCCTGCCGGACAGGGTACAGCCCTCAATAATGAGAGGAAGCCTAATAAAGGCGGCCCGAAGCGGAGTAGTAGTAAGGTTCAAAAGAAAAAGCGTACCGATGCTCAAAGCGAGGAGCTCGTTCAAACTGAGCAAAAAAGTCGTTCAGAAGAGTTGGTGGTTCAGACACCTTCAGATGCCACGTCGCTATTGAAGCTTGAGCAGGCAACAGCTAAGCATTCGACAATTTATGATGCTAACACGCTGCCTCTGAAGCGCTCCCGCAAACAAAAGCCGAAAGCTGTGGATGAACCGGTTACAGATGAAGAACTGGCTGAACTCGAAGCAGAAAACGCTGGCCTTAAGCTTCTCCTTTATAACAGGACGTAGCCGTTTCATTGAGGCGCATTCACTCGTTCTTTAGCCGAGCGATCGCCATTATGACGAGTTTACCCATGAGTGTGGTGAAGGCTACGGTGCAGATTTCCTAGCTGTTTTCACAGCTATTCAGATGGTTAAAGCAATCTAATGTTAGGACTTATTATGCTGCGAGATCAGTAAGCGAATCGTATGCGAACCATTGTAATTTACGAAATGGTTTTAAGTATTATGTGAACCAATCTAATGCCCGCAATTGTGGTTGGAGTTAAATTAGATGTGTTAGCACCCAATGTATGTTTGGGATCGACCTAATGAAACTATGATCTTGTTGTGCAAACTATTTTAAAAATGTTTTGAGCCTTTACTCCACGCCGATTGAATGTGCTTTTATCAATGATAATATTTTCAGAGACGCCGTTGTTTTTAATAACTTTTTGGAAAAATAGTTGCTAGATAATGAGCCAAGTGTTCACAGCTTAAGCGTCTGTAACCCGCTTTGACAGCTGCTGCGCATGAAGTACAGTTCAGCGAAACCACGTTGCTTGATAATTATTTATAATACATTAAGTCATGATTTCCCAGAGCAGACGGAAAAATGAAATACTTTGAAGCCAATCGCCATGCTATTTTTGTCTATTACGCAAGGTTCTATCAGTTTGTGTAGTCCTCATCGGACGAAAAGAAGAGCTATAAAATATCTCCCTTAGCGTCATGTCCCTCGCTGTCATGGACTGCTCTTTGCCTGAACTGAGCGTCGTACATGGCCCGGACATCGCTGCCAGATGTAAGTGGCTCGACCACTGATTACGCGAATGATTAGGCCACTGGCTAATCTAATTTCAAAAAAAGCCGCAGGGAGACCAGTATGTATCTTTCTAGTAAATCCGTCACCAACAGTTGTAGCAACGGATGCTTCCCGCACTGCGCATAGTGGGGGAGTGAAATTAGTGCCTTTCTTCACAGCGATAGTTTAATTCCTCCCATCTACGTTAAGCTCTTTTCTAAAAGACACAAGAATGGTGCTGCTGGTGCAGGAGCTATTGTTGAAGATGTAATCCGACCGAAGATATGGTTTGTTCGGTTTAAGTTTGCTGGAGAAAAAAGGCGTTGGCCGGGCAGTGACACGGCTATCAAAGTCGCCGAGACACATGAACAGTTTCCGCAACTACCATTATTTTTCCGCGCCGCTATGTCTTTTATTTTTGCAACAAACGACCGACTGCGAACAAAAAATCGGCTGTACTGCTATAAATTGAACCGGGCCTAAAGGCTTCAAGAGCGTTTGTTAGCTTCTCATAATGATGCAATAGCCTAATGAGTCTCTTATTAATAAAAACTATTTTCATATAATAAAATAATAGATCAAAAAATGCATTACGGTGCCGTATTAAACTCAATGATAATAGAAGGATACAGAATGTTCCCACTTATGATTTTGTCAGGCCTTGTTCAGCAGATTGTATCTTTAACTCAGAATATTTCCGCACTTAGCATGATGAAACAGTCAGAGAAGCAGGCTGCGGAACGTCATGAGAAGTTCATGCAGGAATTTGAAAAGCAGCAGAAGAAAAATGCTCAAGACAATAAAAGTCTTTTGGATGCGTTGAAAAGCGATTCTAAGTTAGGCTTAAACGCTGCGCAAATAGTAAATTTTGGCCAGAGACAGGCCGAAATTTTTCAGCAAAACTGCTCTCATAACAACATGAAGTCAGCCGTTTCGAGTGATGGTCGTCAAACTGAGGTCCGTCGCCCGCTAGAACTGATTGCGCAGAGCTTGAACTGGAACTGTGGCGGCTCTAACCGTACTCCTTACGCCGCGTAATCACATGGTTCTTCAAAACGCTCCATTTTGCATTTAATCTTTGAAAGGAAGAACGATGGACCCCGCAATTATCACGATGATGAATCAGCAAAAGCAACAGCATTTAGAACAGATGATGCAAAGCCACATGATGTCGTCGCAAAATAGCGCGCAAGAGCATCAACAAAAAATGCTAGGCATGAGCTATGAGAGCCAGCGTGCTATTACGAATGATCACACGAAACGCTCTAATGAGATGCAGGCTGACTCCATGTCACTGCTTAAAGAAGCTACACAAAAGCTTGATAGTGGTGCATCTGCGTGACGTTATATTCCGCACTGCTTTGACCTAAACACCAGGTAAAATTCCAGCAAGATACCAGTCTGTGACGAGGTAAGTATGATAATAGAAGCGTTGCAGGGTGGTATGCCGACTACCCCCGGAGTAGATCTTGGACTGCAGCATCAGGCCAGAGCTTTTACTTTAGCTCAGTTGCAAAAAACTCGCGCATTGGACCGTCAACTAAGTGCTCGACTAACTACGCATCGCATGAATGTTGCGGGCTACGAAGTCGAGCGCGCCATTGCCAATGATCATTCAAAACGTCTGATGAGCGCGCTCGCTGGAAAATTTAATCTGATATCGAGAATTCAGCAGTCGATGGGTTGAACAGTTACTTTAATATATACGGTCTGGTGATCGCGTTCGTACCTTGGGGATTAATTCATGACCGGATTATTACCAGATATTTTTTATTTGCTTAGCTCTCTCAGTTTGCGGGCTAATTTTCACCGGAAGGCTCTTTCTTATGGGGCGGCATCCGTCGCCTTGTTTCCCGAAGAGACTCGTCATTACGAGAATTACGCTTACGCTTTGCTTTTAACAGGTCAAATACAAGAAGCATCTAGCGTTGTTGCTAAAGCACCTGCGTTATCCGCTAACCTACATTATTTAAAAAGTCGTATTGCAATTGTTCTCAGTGACAAATCTGATGGACAGAAAAATCTACAAAAATATCTGACCTTTGGGATTGTCTAATGAGTGAAGCTGTCAATAAAGTTTCCGTCCAGTCACGTCAGACGGATTATGATAACTATCATGAGAAGATCGCAAGAGCCGCTTCCCCCGGAGCGACTGTTTCGCCATTGTCAAATGATGTGGATGTGACATCCTATTCCGCGTTGCTGGATGAAGCTTATGACGGCGATCTATCGGAGTATATTGCAGTTGGACAAAGCGACCGACGCGCAGCTGATGTTTCGGACGTGCGCCGACCTGATATTGCGGAAGAGTTTGAACAGCAGGACGAAAAAGGTCCTGCGTTTATGCGAAAAGGTCATCTTGAGAAACTAAGCCAAAACAAACAGGTCCAACATATAGAAACGTCAAACGATGGTGCGTCAGAACATCGGCCCCGTATAAGTATTAAAAATGCACATGATCGTTTTATGCTTACATCGTCTCAACTCAACTGCACCGAAGCCGGTTCGCGAGCCTGCCTCAAGGCGTTTTTAACCGTCGTTACTGTTTTGCACCACCCCTCTTGGGAGCGCATGGATTATCTTGAAAGACATCTCGTTCAGAATCAGATGGCGGTTGTTTTGTAATGGCCTTTCACATTAAGTACATTCCATTTCTTAGGTTACTGACTGCAATTATAATGCTCAGCTTCGCAGCATTGCCCAGCATAGCAGATGCTGCGGACCGCATGGCAATTGAAGTCGGCAAAGGTATCTATGTGGAGGGTTTCCAAAATGTAGAAGCTGTTTTTGTCGCTGACACAACAATCGCGGATGTGACAAAATCCCCAGAAAATGCCATTTTTGTTCTCGGAAAGTCAGTCGGCGAAACAACGCTTATCGGTGTTGACGTGGCTGGAAGAAAATTGTTCAGCTACAATCTAATTGTAAGTGAGAACCTTGCCGGCGTGAGAGCAGCACTTTCAAGCCGGTTGCCGAATGCGCGGATTACAGTAGATGCCGCGAAGGGAAGTGTGCTGTTACGGGGGCAAGTCGCAAGCGAACCTGATCATCAGGCTGCTGTGGTAACCGTCCAGTCCATGCTTCCGAACGTTCGTATTATCGACGAACTCAAACCGTTGGATGGTAGGGCCGTGACACTGAAAGTGCAATTCATCGAGGTGGCACAGGACCGCCTTGCGAATTATGGAATTGATTGGAGTGCACTTTCTGCTTCTGATGACACAAAGTCGACGGGCATCTCCGGTTCGGAGGGTAAACGTCTTACGCAGATATTGAACCTTCTTCTTGATCAAGGCGTAGCAACTGTTGCATCTCAATCTGACTTATCGGCGCTCAACGGCTCAAAGGCCACTTTGACTATCGGCAACGAGATTGCACTCCCTAAAATGATGCTTTCCGAGACAGGCGGTCGCCAGACAGTGGGAACCGACTATAAAGCTGTTGGGCTTTCGTTGGACTTCCAACCGACGCTAATGGATAATGAGCGCGTCTCTCTCGTAATAAACTCGGTCATTTCCAGTATTATTCCAGCTGCAAGTGGCAAAAATAACGAAGTGCCTCCCACTTTGTCGACGAGGCGGCTGGGAACTACTATTGAACTCGAAAGTGGCCAGGCATATGCCATTGCCTCGCTATCCCGCATCGATACAATGGCCGAGGTAGATCAGCCAGCAGCCCTGTTCGGGGCAAAGCTTGCTCGCCTTCTGTTTGGCTCGGACAGGACATTAATAACACAGCGTGATCTTATTGTGGTTGTTACACCGCATTTCGGCGAGGCAGTTGTTCCTGCAAAAGTTTTAGCTAAAGGTAAAAGCCAACTCGAAGAGCTTTTAACTCTGAAGGCATCGCGTTGCTGTAAAGGAGATGTATCGCAAATTCGCTTATATGGGCAGCCCGGCTTTTTGTATTAAACCGAATATATGATAAAAATTCAATTGCGCTCCTGCATTTTAGCCGTAAGTGTATTTTTTTGTTCTTTTGCTTTTTGTGACGCTCATTTGTACGCGAGGCCGCTTCCGCAGGCCACGAGTCCATATGAATATACAAGCCATGATCAAAGCCTCGCAGATGTTTTGAGATACTTTGGAAAAAACATTGGCATGTCAGTTAAAATTTCCGGAAAACTCGACACCCCTGTCTCTTTGCCTAAAGATGTGCGCTGGACACGGCAATCTTTTCTGAATTACCTTTCCGCATGGTACCGCCTTGTTTGGTATCTCGATGATTCTTCACTATTTTTTTCATTGTCGGATGATCAAGCAACGGAGCTATTTTCGTTTAAACAGCCAAATACCGGCAATGTTCTCAGCGCGCTTTCTCACATAGGTCTGCTAGAAGGCAAATTTATCCACCGCTATGACCCCAGCAGTAAAATGCTGCTCGTTAAAGGTCCTCTCAGCTATGTCGAGAAAATCAAAAAGGCTTTGATTGTTTTCGAGAAAGCTGACCGGGTAACAACCACGATTTTACGTGGACAGGCAGAGCCAGATGGACAAATCCAAATGCCTCCTCTCCAGGCGACTGAAGACAAAAGGCTTCTCCCATCCTTATAGATAAGTGGCATCGTGAAACTCTCATTCCATATTGAAAATTTCAGGAAAAGTCGCGGTATTGGGCTTGTATTGGCTTTTGCAGTGATCATCTTGATGATGATCCTACCACTGCCTGACATTCTGATGGACTTTTTCATTACCATAAATATAAGTCTATCAATCGTAATCTTAGTAGTCTCATTGCAGCTATCTGCACCTGTGCACTTTTCGACCTTTCCGTCATTGCTTCTGCTTACGACATTGTTTCGTCTCTCAATTTCCATCTCCACGACGAGATTGATTTTGACACAGGGCAGTGCTGGCCAGATTGTTGAAACTTTTGGTGATGTGGTCATCAGCGGCAATTTGATTGTAGGGCTGGTAATCTTTCTCATAATAACAATTGTTCAGTTTCTTGTAATTACCAAAGGTGCGGACCGCGTTGCGGAGGTAGGTGCTCGTTTCACCTTAGACGGAATGCCCGGGAAGCAGATGAGTGTCGATGCTGATGTGCGCGCGGGGAGCCTTGACTATCTTGATGCTTTAGAAGCA
Source organism: Ochrobactrum sp. Marseille-Q0166 (assembly GCF_014397025.1). Taxonomy (NCBI): domain Bacteria; kingdom Pseudomonadati; phylum Pseudomonadota; class Alphaproteobacteria; order Hyphomicrobiales; family Brucellaceae; genus Ochrobactrum; species Ochrobactrum sp. Marseille-Q0166. Next base: position 9,411 of record NZ_JACJUO010000003.1, read on the forward strand.
CGACGCAGGTTAGAAAAGGAGGCTAAACTCTTTGGCTCTATGGATGGTGCACTCAAATTCGTAAAAGGAGACGCGATTGCTGGCCTTGTTATAACCATCATCAACCTAGTCGGCGGTATTGCCATTGGTATGCTTCAACGCGATATGCCTTTTAGCGAAGCATTGAAACTCTATTCGCTGATGACAGTTGGTGACGGTCTCGTTGCGCAAATCCCTGCGCTGCTAATTTCGGTTGCTGCCGGTAACATGGTGACCCGCGTTGCGGACCATCGTGGCGTAGATCTAGGGTTTGAAATAAGCGAACAAATCACACAAAACCCTCGTACGTTATCGGTAGCCGCGCTTACTATTATTGCATTTGGATTTATTCCTGGTTTTCCTTTCCTGCTATTTGCCATTGTTGGCGGAGCAATTCTAGCGGGAAGTCAATGGCATTTACGTTCGAGCAATCAATTGGCTAATCTTGCGTCTACGGATTGGCTTAAAATCCAGAAAGTAAACGCAAAGACGTGTGATGAAATCCAACAGCGCACAGGCCGACTGGAAACCCTTATGCTTACTTTGCCGCCGACCATAAAATCTACTGATGCTATAGCGTTTGCGGCGACGTTCGACAGCATACGAACATCTGTGGCTCAAGAGCTTGGGCTTCCAACAGGTTTCTGGCGATTCGAGATCGACGAGTCTGCTCAAAATGACTACAAAATATCGATTAACCAAGAGTTTCTCGTTCGAGGTGAATTCATCGGTAGCTCAGTGTTTGTCAAAGCTAATCCGAGTTATCTTCAAACACTTGATATAGTTTGTAAATCTCATTACGGCGCACGCGAAGGCGCAGTCGTCGCTGATTCCTTCGTACCTATATTGAAACATGAGGGCATTCCTTATTGGAATGCCACTGAACTCATGCTGCGCCATATCAAAGTAGCAATTGCTGAGAACGCCGTTCGATTCGCATCATTGGAGAATGTCAGTGATCTCCTAAACCGAACAAGGCCTAATCATAAAGTTTTAGTGACAGATGTCACAGAGGCCTTATCTCTAAACACGATTTGCGTGATTATAAAAAACTTCTGCCGTGAAAGATTGCCTTTGACCAGTCTGGTACGTATTCTGGAAGAGGCACTTGCCTGGGCTTCCCACAATCCGGAACCATCTTTTCTCACACAGAAAATCCGGATTGCTCTTGCAGATTTTCTCACCAACAGATTTGCGCCGGATGGTTTCTTACCAGTCATTCTGACATCTCCGACGATTGAAGGTTATCTTCGCGATGGTGTACGAAAAACCGATGAGGGGAATTTTTTACTTTTGGAGCCTTCGATTGCAGAGCTTTTGAAAACGGGAATTAAGTCAATAATTGGTGAAAGTTATCAACGAAATAAACATCCAGTGATTATAACGCAGCAAGACGTACGTCCTCTGCTGTTCAGCGTTCTGCATGAAAATGGTATATTCATCCCTGTATTAGCCTACCAAGAAATTCTTCCAGGCACAGTGATATATCCTGTGAGCGTATTGATGGATGAGTGAGGTGAATGATTGTCATGATCCGCATGGGATGTTTGTCGATTATTAAAATGCCCTATGATCGATTTTGCGAATAGATGAGCCTCAATCTGGGCCAAAAGCAAGCTGAAATATTGCCTATATATATCATTGATTTATAATATCTATTCCCCTTAGACCAGCTGTTAAATAGAAATAGTCGACTTTGATAGAGAAGAGCATATTTAGCTGGCGAAGATGGCTTGGACTGATCAATAAATCAGATCAACATTGTTGGCTTATAGAAATCTGATAGATTCACTATCTTAAAACTATCACTGAGCAGGGCCGCGACTTTATCTGCGTACCAATAACTGAAACGAGGTGCTTTTGAGTATTTATTTCAGCTTAAATACTCTTGCAGAAATTAACGCGGCTTAGATCATTCGCTGGAGCCGTTCAGCGAGCGCGAGGCATTTGCGTTTTCAATCCTTTGCGTAAATTGCAACATAATTGTATCCACGTATAAGTACGATTTTAAACTACTAAAATTTTTTAAGACATAACCTATTCAGAAAGTATTTTAAGTGGACGTTTATGAATTTGAAAAAAGCAAGATTATAATTGAACATCTGTCAATGAAACGAGCTAAGGCGTGGGCGTGCTATCAGGCAGTCTATAAGATAGCTGCATCTGGAAAACTGGATACTTTTCATGTGCGGGCGCGCTTAGTGTTTCAAATTATGCGGCTGTTCTCCTATTCTATACTCACACCGGTTCTCTTGATATTGGCATCGGGAGGAATGATGGCTATGGAATATTTTGCAGACAGCCATGCATTACTCTACGGTGGCTATAATCCTACCAATTGGCCCACAATTTTTACGTTGTTCGGATTTATCGTTTATTGCTTCTGTAGTGTGATAGCTTGGTTCGTGGTGGCGTGTGGGTTTTTGCTCGCAGCCATGCGAAGAATGACTGTTCGGTTATCTATTGGTTTCGTAGTGGGTATCTTGATAATCACATTCGGGATGATTAATTTTTTTGATCTTACCTCTTCGGCATTGTGCTGGTTGCCTTTGCAACTGTGGCGGTTTTGCATAATGCAACATACAGCGATTACGGCAATTTGCTATTGGGTTTTCTACCACAAACAATTTGTATGTATCTTTAAACTTACTAAACCTACATCTGGGGAAGCCGGCTATGACGAGCGCATTTCCTCTGCCTTGTTTGATCGAGTGGTTATTGCACGCGCTTTAGGAAACTATGTTGGACTAACTCTTTCGAATGGAACCCAGATGGAAATCCGACAACGCTTTTCTGAGGTGATTAAACAGCTCAGGGGGCGCGGTGGAATTCAAGTGCATCGCTCCTATTGGGTCAAAGGTGAGGAAATGATATCCTTAAAAAAAACAGAACATCGTTTTGTTGCAATCACCCGGTTTGGTGAGGTTCCAATTTCCAAAAATTATCTCGAACGTGTGAGTGTACTATGTGGCGCGAGGAATAACTAAGAGCTCTTAGTCCGCCATCAATGCGCAGCTGGGGCTTCTGGCGACGGATGTTCATGGACGTCTCTTCCAGCAAGACCAGCCCAAGTTTCAAATTTTTATCACACTGCTTTTAGCGACCTGTGAAAATGAAAGCATGTTCTGTTCGTCATGGAGCAGCTGCAGAACTTCTGTCTTCGTCTGCTCAGGCAAATCGGAATTTGTAATGGTTTGCCCAGCTTGGTCGAGCGCCGCGCGGAGGCTTGAGCTGTCGCAAAATCTGGTGATAATCGTCTTTAAAGGAGGATGTTCGAACGAGAATACATCTGCAATTAGGTTCATGTAATCAGGAAATCTTCCAAAACTGTCATCGAGCACTTGCTGGGGCGCGAGGGTTCGTTCAAACATAGATTTGGTGTATCTGTAGTTATGTTCTTCGTTCATGATTTCCTCCCGATCATTAGGACATTTGGTGATGCACGTCTTGTATTTTGCTTCGCTTAATGTCGTGTGTTGAGCAATTGTCCAATACTTTCGAACTTTTTCCTGTACCCATGCGGCGCTGCCAATCCTAAACAAAGGTGTACTTTACCGCTCGAAAAAGGAATAATCTGTATAGATGGTGTCTTTTTTTGCATATTATCCGCAATCAAACGGGGCAAAAGCAGTGGAACACGGAACTCTTTACATAGGCGTGCAGCTATACCAACAGAGTTGGTTTTTCTGAATTGACTCGATTTTTTTCCCACAGCTTCGAGATTCTGTTTAATTTGATACTGGATATTCGGGCTAGTAGCGGAATATACGATTGTATCCATCGGCAGAGCACTCCACTCCATTTCAGAATTACTGAGGCTTTCCGTGTTGTAGTTAACGAGCACCATTTCGCTGGCACATATGGATATATAATCGAGGTTATTCGGCCGATTAGTTCCCTCTATCAGTGCAATGCAGCTTCTTTGGCTTTGTAACTCGTTGTGGATCTCTTGCCACTGCGCTTCACGAATTGATAAATCTATATCGGGAAAAGTTTCGTTAAAAGCTCGTATCCATTTGGTTGAGATAAGCTCTGAATAAGGTGGCTGTATGAGAAACTGCTGTTCTTTGCAGCCATTACTCAAGCCACATATACAGTCTAAGGTGTCATTATAGAGAGCCAATGCCCGTACAAGCTTATCGTATACCTCTTGCCCGTTAGTGTTGAGTTTTACTGATCGAACCTTGCCATTTCGAATAAACAATTCAGTTCCGGCAACATTTTCGATTTCGTTGATTATACTGACTGCCGCAGGTTGTGAAACATGACAATTTTTTGCCCCAATGGAAAAACTCCCACTTTCTACTGCGGCCACAAAGACGCGCATTTTTTTGATGCTGATGTGTCTCAAACTCATTTGGCTTTCCGGTTACATGTTGAAGTTGATTTTCGCCAACAGCCATGCTGCGACTGGGAAGTCGGCGGCCAATACAATGTGAGGATATAAAATGCCTAGCGTCGGTAAACAAAGAAGGGACGATTTTTTTATTTTTGTCACCAATTTTTAGACCTTGTATAACAATTACAACGCTTTATTGTTAAGCGCGCTGTTCGAGAGTGTGAGGAAAATTTCGTCTAATTGATAAGTATTTCATCCCTGAGTATTGTCATCAGCTAGCCCCATCGAACATCCACCGAGTCACGCCAGAATTGTACTCATCTTCTAAATTTTAGATCGGACGGCACTTCGTTCGTTCAAACCGTAAAAAAGTGCTGATTAAAGTGTTTATCGAAACTCCAACAGTTTATGATGGACGTAGGTGGATCGATGAATAGCCATGTCCTCCCCGCATGCCACCATTTTAACTATTGACCATTTAAGGCCTCGGTAAGGTGTTGTCTTGAATGAAAGGGGTTAAGTAGTTGCTCCGGGTTGATACCCATCATAGCCCAAAATAACTTTTTTCTATTAGAGTATATATATCTGCCGCTCTAGGTTTGCCCCAACGAGGGAATTGTTTATGACTGATAAGGGTTTCGACTCGCTTCTTTTTGCGGGTAGCGGCTTTTCGTTCGACGAGATTGTTAGGACGGTCGCCTGTGGAGGAAAGGTGGCGGTCATCAAATATCTTGAATGTCGCCGTCGTATTTTTATTCGCGAAATGAATAACGATCCTACAGACGATCCGAATGGTCAAGGTTATTTGAGTGTTTTGGCCGCTTTAGATACGGCGCTCTCATTGTTTGATCAGTTTATCGTTGATAGCTCAAATGATGGCGTAGCGCAGGACAGTGATGAGAGTGCATCGTGATATCGGCGTGGTTTTCCTTACCCAATTTTCCACGGCGACACGTATATCTGGCGAATGGCATATCGACAGTCGGCAGTGATCTCACATGTTCAATCGTTTTGTTAGATCCGATGGTAGCGGCCCATCATTTCACATTCAATGTGAACGGCAGCGAGGTCGTTGTAGAAGTAGCACCAGAGGCGTCGATAAGAGTGGAATCTGCGGGTGGTGCAAAAGATTTTGTCCTCAAGGGCGGTGAACATCGGGTCTTATGTGTTGGTGATCGACTATGGATAGGTCAGATGATAGTCGATGTAACAGGTCTATCCGTACGACAGGATGCGGGCGTAAGTTTCGCACGCCGTGATCCGGCCAAAACGAGGATATGGCCAACACTTATGTGCTGCTCAGGGCTGACTCTCTTGGGTGTCTGGCTATTGTCGTCGATATCGGAAAGTTCCGGTGGGGTGAATTCATCTGGGGAGAACTATGCCACACCTACTATCCCCACGGCCATTGAGGCATCAGATGTTATAGGAATCTCATCTCGCCAGAATGTTTTAGATGAGTTCAGTTATGTATCCCTCTCGCCATTCGAGCTCCAATGGCGCAAGGGAAAATGGAGAGCTAAACTCTATGTAACGCATCAGAGTGAACGTGCTGACGTTATTTACAAGATTAGTAACTTTCCATTTGCAATCGATGCACTGGTATATTCTGATCAAGAATTGAAGCGTGTCGCAGAGACTGTGCTTTCGAGTTTAGGGTTCTCACTGGATGTGTGTGTTGAGAAAGGAATAATCAAACTTTCCGGCATTAATCGACAGTACAGAGACAAACTCCGGCGTGACCTAATCGCCGATATACCTGGCCTTAGAGAAGTGACTTTCAAGAATAGTGCAGGAAGAGAGTTGACTTCAGCTGAGTTTGGCGTTGTCGCATTGTGGAATGGAGAGCGCCCCTATGTCGTAACAGCAGACAATCGAATTGTTAGAGTGGGGGAAATCATTACAACTGGAGTAAAACTCGCGCAGGTTAGGTCTGACTACGTGGTGATTGATTTTCACGGCGAGTTTAAAAAAGTGAGTATTTTATGAACTTTGCAACGGCACAGTTAAATGATGATGATATTTTCCTACTGGGTAATATTGCAACCTATGGTGTCTGCGCTGGCTATGGAGAAGAAGCTATCAAAATTCTCCGCCTCATTCAGATGGCACGTCCGGACAATGCTGGTGTTCTGGTGCTGGAGGCAATGTATATGCATTCCATAGGGAAGACGCGCGCTGCTATCGAATTCTTGGAGAACGGATCAGCGTTAGACGCACGTGTTAATCGCGATGAAGCCGTGGCGTTTTACCTATACCTTTTGCAACAAGATAAGCAGTTACACCGTGTAGAGAGCATAGCTCGCACTTATTTTGAACAAGGTTTGATTTCATCGCCTGAAGCCAAGCGTGCAATTGAGTTGATACTTGCAGAAATATCTGATCAGCTATCCCCTATAAGTCAACATAGGACTGCTCCAGAAGAGGGAGCTTTCATTTGAGTTTGATTCAAGTATCTCTCAACGATATTCCGCAAGCCGCTACACAGGGATGGGAAAACGTTCGTAATAAGCTTATATCGAGCCTCAAGGAGCAAGAGACTTCTATCAGCGGGAGCATCCGTAATAGTGTGGATGATTCAAGTGCGCTTATGAGCCTTCCCGAGCACCTTCGCAGCGAGTTCAGGAGACTGGATGCAATGGCTCAGTCACCTGAGCAGCAGAAGTATGTGGCTGAAGTAAAACGCAACGTCTTAGCGCTTCATGAAGCACGCGCAGCCAACATACGTGAAAAAGTTTCGATGAACATAAGTAAGATGAATTTTGAGTTTGCCATGAAAGCAATCTCGAAATCGGTTTCTGCAATACAGCAAGTTCTTTCGTCACAATGATGCGTCCATTGCGCTCCAAGCTATTTTTTTTAATGGCAGTACTGGTGATTTTGGCCGGCTGTGAAGATGAACTCAATCGTGGCCTTGATGAAAGGGAAGCGAATTTAATGATGAGCAACTTGCTGAAGCATAATATTGGCTCATCTAAGCAGTCACAGAAGGATGGTACTGTTAAACTATTTGTTGAGCGATCAAAATTCGCGAAGGCAGTGGAATTGCTTGAAAGTCTCAAACTGCCTCGTCCTAAGTATGTCAATGTTGGCGAGCTTTTTAAAGATACTGGTTTGATTTCCAACCCGCTTCAGGAATGGGCACGTTTCGTTTATGCGCGTTCACAGGAATTAGCTAAGTCGATATCCGAGATGCCAGGAGTAGTATCGGCAGAAGTCCATATAGCAAGTCCTAGAAAAGTAGACCCATTCACCGAGGTGACGCCTCCCAGCGCATCAGTTTTGGTGGTTATCGAGCCTGAGTTGACCGATCCAGCAATTATACCTCAGATTAAATCCCTCATATCTTACAGTATTGAGAATATGAGTTATGACAGAGTGGCTGTTGTCGTATCACGCGTTGAACCAGCTTCTTTTCCAGTTGAGCGTGTCGTCACGGTTGCTGGGTTTTCTGTTCCAGAAGCACAACTTTCAAAGGTGTTTACGTTAATACTCGTGGCGGGACTGGCAATCAGTGTTGCCGCCGGCGTAGCATTTTCGGTTCTATGGCGTATCTTTTTGCGACGCAGAACAATCGACAGATAATTTCTATTCTTAATGGCGGATCACAATGATCTCGTTAGCTTCTTTTAATGAGGAGAAACTGTCTTGTTTCATCAGTCAAATTATATAGTTCCTGACCGGTTTGCCTGTTTGCTAAGCCTTACAGATATAACACTCGCAGATATGCTCCTGAATTGTCGGTTCCTTCAATCAAGTATAGACGATGTGATAAATAGTCTTTTGAGCGATCTTCCAGATACGAAAGATACAACGACAAGTAAGCTATGCAAATATGTAATTTGTTCTTCAATAGAAGACTTAAAAAAAGTATCCCGTATTACAACATTACTTATCAACCAGCAGGCTGTTAGAGCGTCGATAAATGGAGAAGAGCTTCTCGCTTTTGCACAATGGTGTGGAACTGCTGCGCCATTCAGACTGATTAGAGAATGCAAGCTCCCCAGCTTACCTCGTACTTTCACGTTATCAGAAGTGTCGATAGAGACACTCGGTCTGTTCGCTGACCATGTTTTTAATCTCATTCTTGGACTCCTTCCGTCAGGGATATTTGAACGCTTTCAGTTGAATTGCTCGGCAGATCTAAATCCAACTCCGTTCCCTGATAACCAAGAACATCGATTAGCATTCGAAGCACATTGTCTCCATGGTATCGATATATCCCTTTCCGTTCGGGGTGAGCATGCAGCAGATTAGGGGACTACCAACATTACAACGAGGGCAGATCATTGATTGTTGTACCATTCATAAGCTTCTCTCCGCCGAAAATATTATTGAGACAGCGCATCGCACTGCTAACGAAATCATCGAGCAAGCAGAAAAAGATGCTAATGACTTAAGACGGCATGCTCAGCAGCAAGGACTATTAGAGGGAAGAGCTGTCTTTGATGATGTCAGTCGTTATTTTAATGGAATGCGTGACTCACTAAAGTCCCAGGTTCTTGGATTGCTGCAACAGTGCCTTGGTCGACTGCTGAGCGAAATCCCAAGACAAGTGATATTGGAACTAACCTTGGAAACGGCGATGCGGACAGTCCGCGCAATCAATCCGAGGTTGACGTTGCATGTTGCGCCAGAAAATTTTGAACCTGCCAGACGTGCGATCTGTAGCTGGCGCGAGAAGTCCAATGCCTCCACAAAAATCGATGTAGAGATTGGTACAGATCTTCAGCCAAGTGAATGTCGCCTTTACGCGGGAGACGAGGTTATAGAGTCAAGCCTAGATATTATTGCCGATGGGCTGATCTGTGCATTCTACGACGATTCAACGTCGCGTTTTTCCAATGACTGACAATTTTTCCATCGAAACCACAGTTGATAGCGGTCAGTGCAACATTAATATCCCTTTGAGAAGCAAGGGTCGTGTTAGCAGTTGTACCGGCGTGCTCGTCAAAGCCGCGGGCAGCTTTTCGATTGGTCAAGTTTGTCGTATTTCTCGTTCGTCACGTGAATCCATACTAGCTGAAGTTGTGGGATTTGATGGGGGGCAAGCGCTGCTTAGTCCATATGACCGTGTGATCGGTGTTTCTCATAATTCAACGATTGAACCTGTTTCTCAGGCGTTCGATGTCGCCGTTGGTACCGCGCTTACAGGAAGGGTCATTGATGCTTTCGGGAACGTGATTGATGGCCGTAGTCCACTGCAGCTGGTACAACGCTATCCATGCTACCAGGCTCCACCTCATCCCCTTTTACGACCGGCGATCACGCGGCCATTCCCACTCGGAGTGAGGGCTCTCGACGGTGTATTAACATGCGGTGAGGGCCAGAGAATGGGGATTTTTGCTGCTGCAGGCGGTGGAAAATCCACCCTCGTATCGCTGTTAGTGCGCAATGCGCTTTATGATCGATGCGTTATTGCTTTGATCGGTGAGCGGGGCAGAGAGGTGCGGGAGTTCGTAGAGACCCAACTTGGAATCCAAGGCTTGGCCAAATCGGTCGTAATCGTTGCCACGTCCGATCGGCCCGCGATGGAGCAGATTAAAGCAGCTTACACCGCAACAGCGATTGCTGAATATTTCAGGGATCGTGGAGAAAAGGTACTGCTTATTATGGACAGCCTGACACGCTTTGCTCGTGCGCAGAGACAAATCGGACTTGCTGCTGGTGAGCCACCAGCGCGGCGCGGTTTTCCTCCTTCTATTTTTGAACAGCTTCCGATTTTGCTAGAACGAGCAGGAACAAGTCAGGTAGGCTCCATTACGGCATTCTATACAGTTTTGGTCGAGGGCGACGACATGGATGAGCCAATCGCCGATGAAGTAAGATCGCTACTGGACGGTCATATTATTTTGTCTCGTAAACTCGCGAGCACAGGCCACTATCCAGCAATTGATATTGTTGCGAGCGCAAGTCGTCTTGTCACGCAAATTCTCCCTAAACCACATGTGCTTGCCATCAATGCGCTACGTGGTCTGTTAGCAAAGTATGATGCAATTGAGTTACTCATACGTATCGGTGAATATGAAAGCGGTCACGATAGAGTTGCCGACGAGGCGATTGAACGTAAGCCTGAGATTGATAATTTCCTCCGCCAAAGCAATGCCGAATACGACAACTTTGAAGATACAGCGACACGCCTAATGCAAGTGGTCGGCCGTGGTTGATTTTAGTCATATTGTATATCTCCGCGAACAACGAGCGACCAGAGCAAGAAGTCGTGTCGCAATGGCGGCGGAGAACTTGCGCGCACAGCGTGAAGAGCATCAACAACTGGAGACGCAAAGGAAGGCCTTTCTGATCGATATCCATGAGCTCGAAATAGGGCTTGTGAATGCATTACTGGACAAGACAGTAACCATTAATGATGTGTTGCGGGTAGACGAAATAATGAGGGTAGCGACACAGCGCGGGAAAAATTTAGCCGATAAAGTGAATGCAGCACTCCGCAGTGTGGAAGACGCGACTACGCTGTATCAGCAACACAAAGATGCATTGTTACGATTTGAAAGAAAACGCGAGAAGAGCCTAGAGGTATTAGCTAGCATACTTGAGGGTGAACGACTGCGTTTTCTGCGTCAGGATGAGGAAAAGATGGACGAATATGTAGGTTTCACCGTTGCAAAGCGAGCAATGCATGAATGACCTGCTTTCGATGACTCCTGTTTGTAATGCGGGAGTGCAGATACTGGATTTTTTTAGCCGCTATTACTGGAAATATACAATCAACCAATCGTTGTTGCCTGGGCCAGAAGTTCAAATCTCCATCGAGACAACGCATGAGGCTAAATTTACCACTCGTGATGCAATGATCTTTGCTTTGATTGTTGGAGTGCCAGTGTTGGTGCATATAAGCGGGAATATAACTGATGCGCTCAGTGATGCTCTAATTCCCGCATGGCGGGAGCAGTCATCTGCGGCTTTGCCAGAACATTGGCGTATCGTGCTCACGATCACGCGCTTTTGTGAGATCGTATTCCCGAACATGGCGATTGAGAAGTTGCAGCTCAGGTCCGCCCCGCTGGTACGATCATTTAGCACATCTACAGATTGTGTGTGTGCAGAGATTGGTGTCGGCAAACACGAGGGTAGAATTGCAGTCATTTGTGATTTCGTCGCATTGGCAAGCCAACAGATTGATTTCTCGGCGTTACTTCGCCTTCGAAGATCTGCACCATTGCCTCCCTGTCGCATGGATATTGGCTTTTTGCCAACGCGTTTCACAAACGCCGAGTTTAGCGCACTTGCCGTTGGCGATGTTGTTATTATTGGGGAAATTGTCAACGGCGATATGCCCGTGACAGGAAAGATTTTTGGCTTTGGTAAATTTCATCTGCTGATAGCTTCCAGCGGCGGAGCCAAGATAAAGGAGTTGCAAGTGAACATGGAGAATGAGGAGCAAATTGCAATGTCTAGCTTAATAGAGCATGAAACTGCTGGTTCTATGCATCAGATGGCTCAGAACCAACAAGCAGAGCTCGCCGACACCTTTGCAATGCTGCCAGTGACACTTGAAGTGCGCCTGGCCACAATAGCCGTTTCTCTCGAGCACCTTCGCGACTTAGGTCCGGGAGCGGCGCTCAAACATTCTTTTGATCTCTCTGATCCCGTTATAATTTTTGCTAACGGCGTTCGCTTCGGGACGGGAAAGCTTATTCGTATGGACGATATGGTCGGCGTACAAATTAGCCAATGGCCTGTGCAAGCAGTCGGGTAGCGTTATGTTAAACGGATTGGTTCCCGTCGTTCCGACAACGCTTGCAATTATGGCATTGACTTTTCTGCCTCTCGTCATCGTAATGGGAACTGCATTCACGAAAATCTCAATTGTTCTTCTACTTGTGCGTAACGCGATGGGCGTCCAGCAGGCTCCTTCGGGTCTCGTTATTAATTCGATAGCGCTTGTTCTGGCGGCGTTTATCATGGCGCCCATTGCTGTTGGAATTACATTGAAAATATCTGAACTCGATCCCGTGCTTAACGAGTGGCAGAGTGCGGTAGATGTATATTCCATAATCGAGAAGGATTATGGAGAATACCTTACAAAATTTTCGGAAAAGAAAGAGCTTGCGTTTTTTATGGATGCCGCAAAAAAAATGTGGCCTCATGATCTACATGATTATGTTACCGAAAAAAATATTCTTATACTTCTACCAGCACACGTGGTATCCGAAATAACAAAAGCATTTGAAATCGCTTTTCTTCTTTTTCTTCCTTTTGTAATTATTGATTTGATCGTATCAAACATTCTTTTAGCGATGGGCGCAATGATGGTTCCACCCATGCTCATCTCTCTTCCGATTAAAATCCTCTTGTTTGTTGCAGTCGATGGGTGGGCACGCCTTCTGCACAATCTTGTGCTCAGTTATGCGCCAGGGTAAAAAAGAAAATGACATCAGATGAAGTGCTTTTTACTGCAAGTACCGCTGTTCAGCTTATATTTTTATTATCAATGCCAATCATTGTAGTTGTCACTATAGTTGGAATTATAGTTGCGCTGTTACAAACGGTAATCCAGTTGCAGGAACAGACGCTATCATTCGGTGTAAAACTAACCACCGTCGTGATCATGCTATTCGTGATGGGCCCGTCTATGGCGCACCAATTATTGGTTCTCATGGAAAAGATGCTTGATCGTGTAATATTGCTATAATTGGAATGGTTTAAGCGTGCTTGAAAAGAAAAATCCTTAGACAATGTGATCCGATGATGGAGTTTGTGGTGACTTGATCTACAACTGGTTCTTTGCTGATGTTTGACTTTTCTGATAATAATCAGATCTTTGCCGTAAGCCTCGCCACAATTCTAATTGTAGCACGCTTCTGCGCATTTTTTGTGGCGTCTCCCTTATTGTCTAGACGCACCATCCCGCGGTTGCTCGCTCTGGGGTTAGCTCTCGCCATCAGCTTAGTCTGTCTGCCGGCGGCAATCCCAACGCTCACGTCGAATGATCTGCATCCGACCAAACGGGTTATCCTTCTCATCATTAAAGAAGCCGCGACAGGATACCTGATGGGAATTGTACTCTGGCTCCCGGTACGCGGGCTTGAAATGGCTGGTGCTATTCTTGATTCTCAGCGAGGCAGCACACAGGCTCAAGATTTTGACGTAGTTTTTGTTAACCAGACCACACCAACGGCCATTCTTTTGTCCCAAGTGTTCAACGGATTTTTCTTTTCCTCCGGCGGCTTTTTGATAATTGTAAAACTGCTTTATGAGAGCTTACTCCTCTGGCCACCATCAGATTTCTGGCCTGAGATTAGTGAAAAAACACTACAGCTCCTTTTAAAATTTTCAGGTGAGATGCTTCTATCAGGACTCATTATTGTGCTGCCGATATCAGTTTTTATGTTGCTCGCTGATATTGTCATTAGCTTTATCGCAAGGAGCGCACCCAATCTGAATGCACTCACATTTGGTATGCCTGTAAAATCTGCGATCCTTATAATTATGCTTTTTTCGTATTTTCATATTCTGTTTCCAGAGCTTATGAAAACTTTTAGCAACGGTTCGCGCATGATGCTGGAAGTGTTGAAACCATGAGTGATGATAAGACAGAAAGCCCTACACAATTTCGACTGCGAGAACAGCGTAAGAAAGGCAATATCCCACAACGAAAGAATGCTACAGAAGCGATCTGTTTGCTTTCATCAGTTGCTATTTTAGCTGCTCTTGCACCGCACTACAGCGCGGCAACTTTTGTTTTATTTGACATCGCTATGACGAGTCCAACACAATCGTTCACTCAAGGGATTATACAATCGTGTCGGTATGTCTATCCGCTTGCTTACTTTACCCTCGCATTTAGCGTGGGATCGGCGGGCGTAACTCTCCTAAGTACCCTACTTTTCAATAAGTTCAACGTTGCGCCGTCAGCACTTTCACCAAAGTTTGACAAACTCAACCCAGTGAATGGGTTAAAACGTATAATATCAAAAGCGACCCTTTACAACGCACTTCGGCTCACGATTTATTTTGGCGCCATAGCTTGCCTATTATATTTATTTGTTGTGTCAAATATCCATAATGCTCATTATGCGATGTTATATGATGTAGATGCTATCTTTTTATATTTTCTTCGACTATTCCGACATATCGTTATTGGAATTCTATCTATCTTGTGCACACTCGCTGTTTTGGATTGGTGGATACAAAGCCGATTGTTTTTGTCTCAAAGCAAAATGTCCAAAGATGAAGTTAGGCGCGAATACAAGTCCCAAGAAGGCGATCCTCAGATTAAATCAGCGCGCAAAGCAATTGCGCAGCAGGACAGTCATATCCCTCTCGCCAAAGAAGCTACTCATGTAATTTACAGCAATGAACTTTTGGTGGCTATCATTTTTAATGAAACGTCTGGTATGCCGCCGTTTATGGTAGCTCGGGTTAAAGGTTCTGCTGTTGGGGCGGTTAAGCATCTTTATAGGAATCTCCGGATACCAACATTATATATGCCGCGCGTTGCGAATGACTTTTTTAACATGGCTCAACCCGGAAAATTCCTTTTGGCCCGATCAGCCGAAGGAATGTCGGAGATACTTAATTCATTAGAAAGAAAAGTCCAGAATGAGACCTATTAGACGTCATGATGTAGGTTACAACAAAAAGAAACGTAATTGGCACATCGTTGCGCGCATATGTATAGTGATTTGTGCCGTGGATTGTCTGGCATCAATAGCTGGATGTGCGGGGCCTAACTCCAATGCTGATAGCGTGACACGTCAAGTCGCAGCGGGCGAGAGGTTTTTATCTGCTGGAAATTATGCTAAAGGTTATCAGATTCTCGACAATATCGGTGAAAATAATCCAGCTTCTGCCGAAGCAGCATTGAAGGTTGCTGACACCTATTTTGTGCATCACGCCTATCTTCGAGCAAAAGCTCACTACAAAAATGCCATTGCGCGGGGTAACCGCACCGCTGGTGAGCTGGGACTTGGGCGTGTTATGTTAGCGACTAATGAAGCAGTTTTAGCCGAACAACAATTCCTTACCATATTAAATGTCCGCCCGCAGTCTGCGGAAGCGTTGAATGGCCTTGGTGTAGCGCTCGATCTCCAAGGGCGCCACCAAGAAGCTCAGCATCAGTATACCAAATTACTAGAAAGCCTGCCTACCGACAGGAATGGGAATAATAACCTTGCAGTTTCTTATATACTGGCGGGGCGACAGGGAGAGGCATCCAATCATTTGGGGGAGCTTGCACGCTCCTATCTGGATGATCCTGTTATTCGTCAGAATCTCGCGATGGCGCAGGTCTTGACAGGTGATCGTTACGCAGCAGAAAAGACATTCGCTCTAGATATGAGCCGGACAGAAGCGATGCATAATGTCCGTACACTCGAACAGCTATCGCGCCGAGGAGTTCTGACTGCTGTCAGATAATATTGATATTGAGATTCTTGGCGTCCACAAAGATGATCCTACTCAATCGTATTGTTTATATATTTGCTGGAGCGAATGGCGATGGGTTTTCCAGCCGGTCTAAGCCGGCCCGCTGCATCACATGGTAGCATAGCTTCTCTGTTGGTCTGGCTATCACCAATGATACTGTTCACTGGCCTGCCGCGGTGGGCTGGTACGCTGCTTATAAAGCTTTTGGCAGCTCACAAATCACCATCTTTGCAGAAATAGAACTTAACCATATCGCCATATTTACTCAAAAGTTTACACAACGAATTAAATATTAGCGGTAATTCTCTTCTTCCAGTAAAGCAGGAAGTATCCTCACTTTTACCTGTGAAACAGCTGAAACGAAAATGGGTGAAATTCATTTCAATATTAAAGATTATACTGAATTGCGGGGGATATAGCTACGATACAAGAGTAAACATCGGTTATACCGATGTTTACTCTTGTTAGCTCATCCATATGGGATAGCCAAGCGCAAGGCATCCGCGGTTTCAGCCCATTAAAGGGTAGCAGTCTCTTAAAATTCGCAATTGGTTCGAATTTGTAAGGGGATATCCAGAGTTTGAATTCTGTCTTGGATTTTCTAGTAACAGGTATTTCAATTAAGGGAAGTGTCATGGTTGATGCAACATCAAATCAGCGTGGTAGTGGGCAGTTGTTGAAGATCTTGAAAACAATGGGCTCATTGCACCCGATAATTCTGTTGGTAAGATCACGGTTAGTGGCAATTATATAGCCTCAGAGACATAAACCTATGAAGTTAAAATAAATGGTGCTGGGGAAGCGACTAAACCCGCATTATAGGAACCGCTTCTCTTGCAGAGAACGTTTCTGTTTTTATCAATGGCGAAGACAGTGCTTTGGCGGTTAATCATCGTTATACAATATTGTCCGCTATCAGCGGCTTAAATAATATAAAATATAACGATCGCGTATTATGGAGCAGTTTCCGTCCGATTTGTATGTTTGCCCTCAATTGACCTATGACGTGCAAAATGCCTATCTAGTATTAAAAGTCGACACTATGCCGATAGCTAATGCTATGTAAACGCCCAATGAGCATCACGTTTGGCCACAGTGATTGGCGCTCCTCGCTAGAAAAAGCTCTCATATTCCAGATCGATGCCCCGGCAGTAAAGGCTGCGTTGTTAGATTTATCAGGCGAGTTAAAGAGTACGCTTCCGGTCGTGCTTATTGGGGAGAGTCGCTTTCTGCGTGAAGTGATTAACAACCGCTTGCGGGAAGCAACAAAAGCAATCTGCAGTGATACAGCATCTGGCGCATTTGGAAATACTGACGCTACTCCTAGCATAGCAGTTTGGTCGCGACGTCAAGAAGTATTTACAGCTGTAGGGTAAGCGTTATCAAATTCCGAAAGCAATTTATCGCTGCTTTTTATTTCGGCTTTGAAACGAGAAATGCTGTAGTGTTCGATTGAGACAGGGTTTGAACGTCCAAGTATCAGATTGGTAAGGCAAACGCCTACAGCCGGACCAATCTGAAATCCGCCGCCACTGCCACCGAATGCGTGATAGAGCCCCAGCGTCGTTTCAGACGCGCCGATTATCGGGAGCATGTCTGGCAAATAGGCCTCTACGCCTGACCATACGCGAATAATTTCTGCTTTGCTTAACGCTGGAATATATTGCCCAATTGCATGCGTTCCGTTGAGGGTTTTCGTGGGCGGAACGAATGTGTGTTTGCCATCGTCATTAGACATGGTGCGCGGGTAGCCTGCAAATATAAAATTACCACGCGAGATTTGTCTGATAATCAGATCGCCGTCGATGCTATAGACGGACGGTTTCAGAACATAGGGGAGGGGTTCTGTAACAAACTGTGGTGGGCCTGCTCGGAACAGTGGCACTGTTTCACCAAAGCTTTCAGCAATTTTATCGGCCCAGCCACCGGCTGCGTTGACGACGACATCAGAGAAGAACTTTCGTCCATCGACGCTGACCACTTTAAAGCCTGTAGAGCTTTTCTGAATCTGCGTAATCGGGCAGTTTTCAATTATCTTACCTCCGCGTTTTTTAAAGGCGCGGGCAATGGCGGGTGTAGCAAGGCGTGGGTTAGCTACGGCGCATGCCGCAGAATAGGATGCAACAAGCGCATCTTTGCTCAGCCAAGGCAGGTTTCTGCGTAAAGCTTCGCCTTCCCAGACTTCAATCGCAAGACCACACTGATGAGAATTGCTGGCATAATGAAAAAGCTTCTCACGGCTTTTCTCGTTGTGAGCAAAATAGATCATTCCATTGCGTTCATACTCGCAGTTTGAGCCGAACTCGTGTTCGAAGTTCTCCCAATATTGCTGCGCTAATAATGATAGTGGATATTGTGTAAGTGCGCGCCCTTGTAAGCGTAAGCCACCAAAGTTAGCGCCGCTCGAGGCCGCGCCGATATAATTGCTTTCAAGCAGAAGGACGTTCTGGCCAGCTTTTGCAAGGAAATAGGCCGTACAGACTCCGAAAAGCCCGCCACCAACGACAATCGTGTCATGTTTGCTATCCATTTGCCTGTTCCTGCTCACACATTTTCATGTCAGACGGACCAACCGGAATCGGGCGAAATGGAGCTTGTGCTCTTAGTCTACCAACTAACTCTGGCGATTTGCCGGAAGTGCAGATAGCGAGCTCCTGCAAAGTCTGATTACAATAGCGGCCTTGGCATCGTCCCATGCCGCAACGTGTAATCGCTTTGATACGATTGACTTCAGTGTGGGCAATGTTGGATTTCACCGCCTGCCTGATCTCACCTACCGTCACTCTTTCGCAACGGCAGACATAAGTGTCGTCTGCCAGTGATGAGGCATTATCGTGAGGCCACTGGAACGCAGTCGTCATAGCACGTTGAAAATTTCGAAGCCGGTTAACTTTTTTCTGTAGAGCCGCTAAGGCGGCTGGCTCGGTCGATTTTTCTCGTTGTTGCAGCATAGACAGCGCGGCCAACCGACCAGAGGCTGCCGCAGCTTCTGCTCCGCCAATTGCCACACAATCGCCTGCCAGCCAAAGATCATCACGCGCCTGGCCATTTTCTGAAGTCATCGGGAACCATTGTCGGAAATGTGGGTCAAACCCGATTTTGGCTCCTGCAAGTTCGGCCAGCTGGGTTTCTGATCTCAGACCAAAACCAAACGCAGCCGCATCACATTCCAGCCGATGCTTCGTGCCATTCCTGTCTGTATAGTTGATGGCTTCAACGTGATCATTGCCTTGAAACTTATTTAGATGAGCGCCATTTATGATGTTGACGCCACATGATTTGAGTTCTCTGATAAAACGCAATCCATCAAGCAAGGTTTTCAAAGAATAGCGCGCCATATGAAACGCAGCTTTGTACTTGGCGCTTTGAGCGGTCGTATCCAGAATCGTAATATCATTAAAACCGAGGCGCATATATTGTGCCGCTGCAAGGTAAAGAAGTGGGGAAGAGCCGGCAAATACGATCTTTTTTCCAATCGAACTACCATGGGTCTTCAGTGCAACCTGCGCACCGCCGAGAGAGTAAATACCCCCGAGCTGCCACCCTTCAACTGCCATAATGCGGTCAGTTGCACCGATAGCAATCAATAATTGCTGATAAGGAATTTCACTCTGATAACGATCAGAGATCGTCGAAACCGTATTGTTGTAGATAGCCCATGCCATGGTGCCAGAGCGATAATCACAGCGGGAAAGAACGGCGTCTTCATCTTGCTGGCGCAGTAAGATTTTTTTGTAAGCATTCCGGCCAAATATCTCTTGGCCATGTTCTTCGATCCGCGGATGCAGTCGACGTGTACCCTGACCGCCGGGGGAATTAGTCTCTTCCAGTATGATCGGATGAATGCCTGCCGCAACAAATGTCTTGGCGGCTTCAAGTCCTGCCGGGCCTGCTCCGATAATGACCGGCGGTAAGTTGAAATCCCTGGATGTCATACCGGAAATCCATGCATTGGCGCACGGCTGAGGAGCTTTTGCCCCTCCTCAACAGTTGCGCGGCAAGCGCGCAAGCGTTCACCATAGTGTGTCCAGACAGAACAGTCCTGACATGCTCCCATTAGGCAAAAGCCGGCTCTCGGTGTTTTATCAAACTCTGAGAATGACAGGCTTTTCTGCTGCCGTAACAAAGCCGCTATCACGGTCTCTCCGTGATAAGCAGGAATGGAGTGGTCATCGAAATAAATAACGAAGTCCGGCTTTTTGCCTGAGCTTATAGGAAGGAATTGACCTCCGTTCATTATGTTCCCCATTATTGTTATGCAATAACTACTATCTTATAATGGTAAGTATAAGTTTTCCCTATTGTCAATCAAAATGCGCTGGGCAATGCGAATATTAGCTCACCGACATGGAGTGGGCAGCTGCAATGACAAGATTGGCAAACTTTGCAGGTACATCTTCCCGCTTGTAACGCGCAAGCGTCACGGCAACACTGACCGCGCCTAAAACGTCGCCATTTGGATGGGTGATCGGGGCTGCGATTGACGCATCAGCGTGATAAATTTCTTCATAAGCTGTAGCAAAACCAGCTGCGCGAGCTTCAGCGATCATGGCCATAATGCGCTCCGGATCGGTCGTTGTGTCTCGCGTAAAGCTACGCAACTCAGAATTGTTGATTATCTCCGTTACTTTCTCACGAGGAAGGCGAGATAATATAGCTCTTCCAGGTGCCGTACAAAATGCCGGGAGCCGAGACCCAATAATAACATCAGTATTGAGTAGATGCCTGCTCAAAAACCGCGTTACGAATACTATCTCAGATCCATCGAGAACCGTCAGATTTACGGTTTCCTCGGTCTGTTTACTCAGATGTTGCAATATAGGCATCGCTCTATCAACAAGCTTTGAGCTTCCGATAAAGTGATATGCCAGATCTAGAGCCTTAATAGAAAGCTCATACTGGCGATTCTGCGGATGTTTATTCAAATAGCCAAGCTGATGTAATGTATGGGCGAACCTTTGTGCTGTGCTAATATCTATATTGGCCTTCTGCGCGATTTGCGACAAGGTCATAGCAGGGTCATAGCGATCAAAAGCACGAAGTATATTAAAAGCCTTCGCCACAGATTGCACCATTAACGGATCTGTCTTTTTTGGGCTGTTTTCCATCGCTTTCAGCCTTTTCCCTTACTCAACAATCATATGTCGATAACTTAAATCACAATTCAGGAATTTATAGAGCAAGTTCTTGCTGCATTAAACCTCCTGTTTGCTGAAAAAATCGGGGAAGTCGCAACTTTTCCTTGACGTCTACCACCTCTCTTGTTTCTATATAATAAATAATATTGCATTACAATAATGGAGGCGCAGTTGAGCAACTTTATTCTCACGGAGACGATAGGATCTGTTCGTCGCATTACCCTGAACCGGCCTGAAAAGCTCAACGCATGGAACAAGCCTATGCGCGACCAGCTTATTGCGGCACTCATCGAGGCTGAACGGGAGAATGACGTTCGTGCAGTGATCCTTACAGGTGCAGGGGATCGCGCATTTGGCGCAGGTCAGGATCTTAGTGAGAGCAAGACGTTTGATGCGTCAAGTGCAGAAGGCTGGATGGGAGAATGGAAGGCGCTCTACTCGCTGTTCCGTGAGTCTTCCAAGCCAATCGTGGCAGCTCTGAATGGCGTTGCAGCCGGCTCTGCGTTCCAGATTGCTCTTCTATGTGATCTGCGCATCGCTCATGCGGGCGTAACAATGGGGCAGCCTGAGATTAACTCAGGCATCCCAACCGTTACCGGCAACTGGATCATGCGTGAGATGATTGGGCTTTCCCGCACCATCGACCTCACACTCACTGGCCGCATGCTTGAGGCTGAAGAAGCCTATTCCTTTGGTCTCATTTCGCGACTGGTTGATCAGGAGAAAGTACAGAGCGAAGCACTTGAAATTGCCAATCTTTTGGCGTCGAAGCCTCCGGTCGCTATGCGCCTCAATCGGAAGCGAATTGCCGAAGTTACTCAACAGGGATTCGATGACGCAATGCATTCTGGCGTTCTTATTCAGACAGATGCCTACGCGACCGGCGAGCCGCAAGCCATGATGGAAAAATTCTTTGCGGAACGTGCTGCTCGTAAGGTGGAGGCGTAACACCTTCACATAAGCGACCCGTTTCGCGGTTTAACATACAGCAGACGTTGCGCTCTGTAGTTCTCCGAACCAAGCCAGTCCAATGGGTAAGCTAACCCGTTGGACAGCTTAAATGGAAAGCGAAGTGCACGTTAAACGATAAGAGGGAACAATATGAAGAAATCAACTTTTGAGGTCAGTCGCCGCGGCATGCTTCTCGGAGGGGCAGCTGCATTGACCTTGCCAATGATCAATCAGAAAGCATGGGCAAAAGACAGTCTGGTGGTGGCAGATCCCGGTGGACCATTCGCAGAAGGCTATCGCGTGGCTTTTTACGATGATTTTACCGCAGAAACCGGGATAGAAATCCAGAGTGTTGCGCGCGATGCTGAACCAACAGCTCAGTTTAAGTCAATCGTGGAAACCGGCTCTTATATCTGGGATGTTTGTACCTCGACGCTTTCTGCTCGCCTCATTCTAGAGCGGGATGGATTGCTTGAACCTCTCGACATTCCTGCGGCAGATGTCGTTGATGTGATGCCTGAGGCCGTGCATTCCAATATGCTTGGCACGGATGTTTATTCAACGGTTCTCGCCTACAATAAGGAAACCTGTCCAAAAGCTCCGACGAGCTGGGCTGATTTCTGGAAAGTCGAGGAATTTCCGGGACGTCGTTCTTTGCGGAAGAACCCGCTCGACACGCTGGAAATTGCCCTTATGGCTGATGGGGTCGCTCCGCAGGATCTTTATCCGCTTGATCTCGACCGTGCGTTCCGCAAGCTTGATGAGATTAAGGATCATATCGACGTTTGGTGGACAGGAGGAGCTCAATCCACTCAGCTGTTGGAAAGTGGTGAAGTGGATATGATTGCGGGTTGGAACGCTCGTTTCCAAGCTGCAATTGATAATGGAACTCCTGCTGAAATCGTTTGGAACCAAGGTCTATACTCAATTGAGGGCTGGGTGGCTCCAAAAGGTAGTCCAAAAGCCGATCTGGCGCGCAAGTTTATCGCCTTCTGTGCCCAGGCCAAACAGCAGGCAAAGTTCACTGAATATCTGGCTTATGGACCGACAAATCTGAAGGCATATGATTTCATTGCACCGGATCGTGCCGCCATCCTCCCAACAGCTCCGCAGAACCTGAGCAAGATGACACTGGCATCTGACCCGTACTGGCTGGAGCACCGCAACGCGGCGACAGAACGCTTCAATGGTTGGCTCCTGCATTAACGCAAGTCCTCGATGGGAGAGCGTTCGCTCTCCCATTTAATCCCTTCCGCACATTGCTCAAACGCTAATTTGGCTTTGGGAGAAATACCAGACTACGGAGTAGTAATGACTGAGGACATCCGCTCTGAGAAGCTTTTGCTCGATGGAATCTCCAAAAATTATGGGGAATTCACAGCGCTGAAACCCACGCAGCTCTCCATTATGGATGGTGAGTTCCTCACCTTGCTTGGACCGTCCGGGTCGGGAAAAACCACACTTCTTCAGATCATCTCGGGACTGGTGGCGCCGACAACTGGCAAGATGTTTTTTGAAGGCGAAGATTGGACGCATCGACCGGTCAATGCGCGCGGTATGGGCATGGTGTTTCAGCACTATGCGCTGTTCCCGCACATGACGGTTTCTGAGAATATCGCATTTCCGCTGAAAATGCGTGGCATGAGCCAGTCTGAGATCAGCAAAAAAGTTACCGAAACGCTTAACAAAGTAGAGCTTGGCGCATTTGGGCATCGGTTCCCACGTGAGCTTTCCGGCGGACAACAGCAACGCGTTGCCTTAGCACGCTGCTTTGTGTATCGCCCGAAAATCATTCTTATGGATGAGCCGCTTGGTGCATTGGATAAATCGCTGCGTGAAAATATGCAGCTTGAGATTCGCAGGTTGCATCAGGAGTTCGGCACCACAGTCATTTATGTAACCCATGATCAGGAAGAAGCGCTGGTCATGTCGGACCGTGTGTGTGTGATGAACCATGCTCAGATCGAGCAGATTGCTCCACCACGCGAGATTTATCTCAACCCGGAAACCGTGTTCACAGCGTCTTTCATTGGCCAGTCCAATATCATTAAGGGAAAACGCATTTCAGCAAGTGCAAAGACTGCTACGATCGAAACCGCTGTTGGCAGTTTTACCGGACAGTTTACAGCGCGTGACAAACAAGCATCAGATCTGGCACTTATTATCCGTCCCGAGCAAATTTTTGTCGGACAGCCCCAATCTACCGAACAAGACTGTTTGGAAGGCATTCTGGACGATACTGTTTATATAGGCTCTGATGTCCGCCTGCTGGTCAGGCTTTCGGATGGCAGCCAGTTCAGTGTGCGCCATGATCCACTGGCAACCAACCTTCCTTCCAAGAATGACACAGTTCGTCTTTACTGGAACCGGTCTGTCGCGAGGATCGTATCATGACGACAGCCTCGGCTAAAAACTGGAAACCTGATCCGATATGGCTGGCGGCTCCGGCTCTGCTTCTTCTTGCCGTTTTCTTTTTGCTCCCCATGTTTCGGCTACTCGGCCTCAGCTTTACAGATGAAGGTCAGGGAAGCATTTCGCTTATCAATTATCAGCGCCTCGGCGACAGCCTGCTCTACTGGCGAATTCTTGGCATAACGCTAGAAATTTCGGCTTTGACGGCACTGTTCTCAGTACTGTTCGGCTATCCAATCGCGATGTGGCTCGCTGGCCTTGAAGATCGCAAGCGCGGCAATATGCTGATGCTTGTCCTGTTACCCTTCTGGACATCCTATCTGGTCAAAACCTTTGCCTGGATGATCCTGCTCGGTAAAAACGGTGTCTTCAATTCAATACTTCTAGGGTCTGGTGCATCGGAGCGTCCTGTCAATCTCATGTATAATGAGTTGGGCGTATTGATCGGCATGGTTCACGCCATGATACCGCTTGCCATTCTTTCCATGCTTCCGGTTATGTCCGGAATTGATGGTCGTCTCACGCTTGCCGCATCAACTATGGGTGCAAGTCGCTCAGATCGCTTCTGGCTTGTCTATTTCCCACTTTCTATGCCCGGCGTGGTGGCTGCCGGTTTGTTGACCTTCATTACGTCGCTCGGCTTCTTTATCGTTCCAGCCTTTTTGGGCGGTCGTCAGCAAACCATGCTTGCGCAGGCGATCATTACCCAGGTTCAGGAAATCGTTAACTGGCCTTTTGCAGCGGTTCTCGCCACGATGCTGGTCGTTGCAGCGCTGATTGTTATTGTCGGTTACAACAAGCTCTTTGGCTTATCGTCCCTTTCGTCAGGAAGCGGTGCGCAAGGCAAAAAAGCGATGTCGTCCAACAGTCTGTTGCGCAAACTGGGATATGGTCTTCTTGCTATCATCGCCCGCGTTTTCCTACCGCTCGATCGTGTATTCACACCAAAGACGAACGGCAGTCCGGTCAGAACCATTTATGTGGTGCTGGTGATCGCGTTTTTGATGTTGCCGGGTCTGATCGTTATTCCACTCAGTTTTACTTCCGGCAGAAACCTGGCCTTTCCCCCTCCCGGATTTTCGCTGCGTTGGTTTGAACAATATTTCAATTCTGCAATCTGGATGAGCGCAACAATGCGTTCGTTCGGGGTTGCCTTTGCCACAGCATTTTTCGCCACAGTTCTTGGAGGGCTGGCTGCGCTCGCACTTTCGCGCAGCTCATCCCGCCTTAACGGTCTGATCTTTGGCTTGATGCTGGCTCCTATGATCGTACCGAGGATTGTAATTGCGGTTGGCCTGTTCTATCTCCTGGCTCAGATTGGCCTGGTGGCCACTGATACAGGACTTGTGATCGGCCACACACTTCTCGCTCTTCCCTACGCATTTATAACCATTGGCTCTGTTCTCAAAAATTACGACTGGCGTCTTAATCAGGCGGCGGAAACGATGGGAGCGGGCAAATTAACCGTGTTGCGCCTGATCACTATTCCTCTGTTACGGGGTGGCCTTTTGTCAGCCGCACTTTTTGCTTTCGTAACATCGCTGGATGAATTGACGATTGCGATCTTCGTATCGGGTGGGCTGAAAACGACCCTTCCAAAGCAGATGTGGGACGACATGTTCCTGCAATTGAATCCGACCTTGGCCGCGGTCTCTGTCATCGTTCTTCTGATCGTGACAGTGATCCTGCTGCTCGCACGTAAACTCGAACGATAATTCAAAGATAAACTCCCATCTTTGATAGCAAATACTAAGGATGCAAGATGCATATCCATGGACTGGTGCGGTCATTTTTAGACCGCGCGCGAAACAGTGCGCACAATACCTACGCGACTTTAAACGGCCAGTTGTGCAATTTCGACGACCTCTATAAGGCGTCCGAAGCGATTGGCCACGGGCTGGCGCAAGCAGAGCTAATCCCCGGCGACCGTGTGGTCGTGATGATGGCTAACAGCCCCTATTCGCTGGCTCTTGTATTTGCGCTTCTGCGTCGTGGCCTTGTCTGGGTGCCGGTTAATCCGGCTCTCGTAGGCAGCGCCCTAGATAATGTGTTCCAAACGACAGAACCAAAACTCGCTTTCTGTGAGCCGGAAATTGCTGATGTTATGCGCGGCAGCGCAAAACTTACCGGCACGGCTATAGAGATCGTCGCGGATACTTCGTTCCCGGAATATACGTCAGACGCACCCGCAGTCGATTTACCGGGTCCCCATGATCTTGCTGCCATCATGTTTACATCAGGCACCACTGGACCAGCAAAAGGTGTCATGGTGACACATATGATGCTGGAACTTGCCTGCCATTCGGTTGCACTTTGTACCGATTTGAAGCCGGGCGATAAGTTTTTTATGTGGGAGCCATTCTATCATATTGGTGGTGCGCAGGTAATTCTACTCCCTCTGTTCCATGACATAACGCTTACCATGGCGGAGCGTTTCAGTGCGTCTCAGTTCTGGAAGCAGGTTAGCGAAACCGGCTGCACTCACATTCACCATCTGGGTGGTATTATTCAGATCCTGTTAAAGCAGCCTGAGAGCCAATTTGACCGGGACCACAATGCCCGCGTCGCCTGGGGCGGCGGCTGTGCGCCTTCTGTTTGGCGCGCGTTCGAGGAGCGCTTCGGTGTTCAGATCCGCGAATGTTACGGCATGACGGAGTGCTCATCTTTGACGACCTTCAATGATGAAAATGTAGTCGGCTCGGTAGGACGGGCACTACCCTATTTTGAGGTCAGGCTGGTTGATCAGAATGGTAAGGTGTTAGAGCGCGGTGAAGGCAAGGGTGAAATTGTAGTTTCTACTACTTTGCCCGGGGCCATCACCGCAGGCTACTATCGCAATGCAGACGCAACCGCCAAAGCATTGAAATATGATGGTTTTTATACGGGTGATCTCGGTTCGTGGGATGAGGGGGGACATCTCTATTTTCATGGCAGAACTGGCGATTCAATTCGCTGCAAGGGTGAAAATGTTTCTGCCTTTGAAGTTGAAAGTGTTGCGAACCGACACCCCGATATCGAAGAATCTGCTCTTGTCGGTGTTAAAGCAGATATTGGAGAATATGACATCCATCTCTTCATCGAGCCGAGACTATCCAGTGCGCCCGATCCGCTAGAGATATGGTCTTGGCTTTCAACGCGATTGGCTCCCCATCAGCGGCCCAAATATATTTCCATTGTGGAGCGTTTCCCAAGAACGCCTAGTCAGAGAATTCAGAAGCATCTGCTGGACGTGGATCCGGAAGACCGATGGGTGGCACCGCAAGAAGTGAGAGGGAAAGCAATATGAGCTGTGATGTTCTGATTACTGGCACTGGCATGTTTGCAGGGCGTATTGCTCTGGACATAGCTGCGACCGCTAAAACACCGGTCCATGTGGTGATCGCTGGCAGAAATAAGATGCGCCTCGACTGGCTGAAAACTGCTGGTAACGCACGCGCAGCAATGTTTTCGACGCCTGTTTGCTTTTCTACCATCGAAGTCAATATGGTTGCAGAAGGTGCCAGCGACCGGCTGCTGGAAGAATGCGATCCGCGTATTGTTGTACAGGCGGCATCTATTCAAACATCGACAGTTATTTCTGACAAGGGCAATCGCTGGACTCAATTTGTTGCTGAAGGCGGATTGAGTGCCACAGCCGTATTTCAGGCACTTATCTCATCGCGTATGGCAGCAGCAATATCACGCCGTGAAAGCCGCCCAGTGCTCATCAATTGCTCATTCCCCGATGTGGTCAATGGCATCATTAAAGCGATGGGATATGACGTGCTATGTGGCACTGGCAATGTCGCAATCTTGTCGAATGTGTTTGAAGGTGCCTATCAGCATGCACCGTCTGATCCATTGCGTGTGGTCGCGCATTATCAGTGTCTCGCAGCATGGCGAAAGCCCCCGGAAGAACGGATTGGGGCGCAAGCGCCTTTGGTATATGTCGGTGAAAACCAACTGGAAAGTGTTTTCGATATATTTAAACATTGCCAACTGACACCCGAACCGGCGATCGAAATTTCCGGTGCCTCTGGTGTGACGCTTATTCTCGCGTTGGCCGCTGGAACGACATGGCGTGGCCACGCACCGGGGCCAGATGGTTTGCCTGGTGGTTATCCGGTGCAGCTCGAAAATAACAAGCTCGTTCTCGATCTTCCGGCAGCCATCACTAAAGAAGACGCGATTGCATGGAGTAGCGAATTTGAGCATAAGAATGGGCTTGTGATAGAGGGCGAAACTGCACGCTACTGCGGCAAACTTAGATCTCTGCTCGAAGACGAAAAATTCCAGTACGCGGAAGGGTTCATCGCTAAAGATTTGGAGCAGGTATGCAAGGATATGATTTCCTTACGTGACCGATTGATGGCCCAGAGGGTTTGACAGCAACTGCTTCTCTACTGACTACCTATGATCGATGCGGGGAATGCAAATTTTCGCGATACGATGCGTCGTTTTGAAAGCCTCAAAGACAGTGGTCTGACCTTCATTGGCATGGGTGTTTCCGGCTGTGAAGAAGGCGCGCGGCATGGTCCTTCGATCAGGGTCGGCGGCGCAGAGGAATCTTACAATCGCGTTCAGTCGGTTTTGAAGTCGATTGCTGCAAAATTTAAAGATGAACCATGCGTCGCGTGGCTTGGTGAAAATGGCGCGGGTCATTTTATGAAGACCATCCATAATGGCTTTGAATATGCCGATATGCCGATGATCACTGAAATTTACGGTGTCTTGCGCGATGGTCTGGGCATGTCGGCTGCTGAAATCGGAGAAGTTTTAGGCAAGTGGAACAAGGGATGCCTGAATTCCTATCGGATAGAAATTACAGAGAAGGTGCTGGCTGCAAGCGATCCGGCCACTGGAAATCCGGTTGTCGATGTCATCCTTGATAAAGCAGGGCAAAAAGGCACCGGAAAGTGGTCTGTTATTGAAGCGCAGAATATGGGCGTTGCAGTAACCAGCATTGAAGCTGCCGTTGCTGCGCGGTGCATTTCCTCGCTCAATGAAGAGCGTATCGCTGCGGAAGATATTCTCGGACTGCCACCGGTTCCAGCTTTGTCAGTTGCCGATGAGGCGGCTTTCATTGATGATCTGGAAAATGCTCTTCTGGCAGCCAAGATTGACGCTTATGCGCAGGGATTTGCGACACTTTCCGCCGCCTCTCGGGAGTTTAACCGGAGCCTGCCAATGCCTACCATCGCCAAGATCTGGCGTGAGGGTTGCATTATTCGATCGCAGTTCCTTGATGAGATTGCGAGTGCATTTAAAGCTGCACCAGATGCGGCCAATCTCATTGTGACACCAGCTTTTCTGCTCTCATTAATGAAACAGATGGGGCATTGCGGCGCATTGTTTCGATTGCTGTACTGGCTGGATTACCAGTGCCAGCGCTCGCGTTTGCACTTGGATATTTTGATAGCTATCGTCGTGCGCGTGGCACAGCCAATGTCATTCAGGCGCAGCGTGATTTCTTTGGCGCCCATGGTTTCGACCGTGTTGACGGCAAGGACATTCACCATGGCCTCTGGAGCGCCAATAATCGAGTTTGAGGGGTAGAAAATTGTCGACAGAATTTTATAGAAAGGGGCGCATGTTCTTGATTGGCAATCAGATGATGGGCTCAGTCTATATGCTCACGTTTGTCATTAATATATCTTACTTTTTATAATGTCGGCTATTCTTTCGGCAATCATGAGCGTGGGCATATTGGTGTTTGCACAAGGGATTGTGGGCATGAGCGACGCATCGCAAACGCGAAGCCGATCAATTCCGTTAACTTTACCGCTCGCATCAGTAATGGAAAGTGGATCATCCGCCATGCCCATGCGGCATGTGCCGGAAGCGTGCCAGGTACCGCCAACATGCTGACGCACGAAACTGGTAAGGTCCCCATCATCTCCTAACAGCGATTTGATACTGACACCCGATGTAATGGCAGTATGAACGAGGGCCGTTCGCAACGGTCCCGCTGCATCCAGCATGGCTGACAGGGTGCCGCGCTGAAATGCGTTCCATGTTCCGGGTGTGGCAATTTTTGCCACGCGTGGCGTGTAGCTGGAGGGGAAAACCGTGTCAGCAAACTCGCGCATATTCGGATCAGAGAGGACTGCGGCACCTTTTCGGACAGCATCCTTTAAGCGCGATAGATCACGCTCATCGCTCAACATACGAAAATCAACATCCGGTTCTGCGTATGCATCGGGAGAAGAAAGCGAAACTGCCCCCCGCGAATAGGATTTATTGACCCAAAAGAACAGGCTGCCGATGCGCTTGCCGACCGAATGCCATCCAGAACGTGCAAGAATTGCTGCATGCATATCACCGGATGGCGTGCCGGGGAGGCCAGATGAGTATCGCCAGATCGCTTGTTCATGGTGTTCAAGTGGATCGTGGTTGCGTGCCAGCGGCGGCAAATATGCAGCGACCGCGATGGAAGGATGTTCCATCAGGTTTTGACCAACACCTGCAAGCGCATGAATGACCGGGATTTCAAGGTTATTAAGGTGCTGACCGTGGCCAATACCGGAACGCATTAGCAAGGCAGGTGAGTGAATTGCGCCTGACGAAACGATGACTTCATGTGCGTCGAGTTTAATATCGTCAGTGTCTTGGTTATTGCTTCTGATAATAGCGCCGGTAGCTCTTTTTCCGTCAAACGTGATCTTTACGGCTGCAAAGCCGGTCATAATTTTCAGATTGGGTCGCTTACGAACCTTGTCAGTTAGATAAGAAACGGACGTGGGAAGTCGTTCACCGCTATCACTAACGGCCATAGCTCCGCGATATGTCCCATCGCGCCATTCGCCATTCTGATCCTCACCAATCGGCCAACCATTTCTGTCTATTGTGTGCATCACCCGATCAACGAATGGCGATATGCTTTTATCGTCGATTCGACGGATTGAAATTGGTCCATCATGCCCATGCAGAGGTCCAGAAAAATCACGATCCGCTTCAATTTTACGAAAATAGGGAAGGCAGTTTTCCCAACTCCACCCCTGTGCGCCGAGCTTCTCCCATTCGTCATAATCCGTAGGTGCACCGCGATTGGCCATTAGCGCATTAATTGCTGAACCGCCGCCGAGAATTTTAGCTTGTTCATAGCGGCGTGGGGGGCGATTATCGTGGTCATTACCAAATGCTCCCATACGGGCTTTAAGTTTAGCCCAGATGTTGTTTGTGTCGAGATAAGCGCGTCCCGGATAACGGCTGCGAATGGCATCGGGCATCTCAGATGCACTGATGTCACGGCCTGCCTCGACAAGTATCACGCGCCGGTTCGGGTCTTCGGACAACCGAGCAGCCAGAACGCAACCCGCAGAACCGCCGCCGAGTATGAGGTGGTCGGCAATCATGCTGCTGCATGCTCCTTAGGCTGCCGACCGCTACTCAAGGCTGCGAGCATGACGACGATAAAGGATACTGCGGTCAGGAGAGAACTGATCGATGCAATGGTCGGATCAATCTCGTCACGAAGTGCTGTGAACATGCGTTTTGTCAGCGTCTGATATTGTCCCCCGGAAATAAACAACGAAACAACAGTTTCGTCGATAGCAGAAATGAAAGCAAACAACAGGCCCGAGATAACGCTTGGTTTAATTTGTGGTAATGTGACAGCAAAGAAGGCTCGAAAGCGGTTCATACCGAGGCTACGGGCCACCATTTCTTGTGTGGGATCGAATTTGCGCAAGCCCACCAAAACTGACGTGACTACATAAGGAAGGCCGAGCATCACATTGGCAAGGATGAGGCCTGAAAGTGTTGCTAGTAATCCGACCTTTGCAAAGACAAAGAACACGCCCACGGCAGTGATGACGATGGGCACAACCAGTGGCAGAAGCAAAACCACCTGCATACTGCGGACAAGCCTGGAGGATGTCAGGTTGAGCGCGTAGGCGGCAGCAGTGCCGATGATCGTGGAAAGAATTGCACTTGCTATCGCAACGATCAGACTAACTTTTGTTGCCTGCATCCATGCGCTGCTGGCGAGATACGCTTCATACCAGCGAAACGACCAGCTTGGCGGCGGAAAGGTTAAAAATCGCGTTCCTGAAAAAGACATGGGAACAATTATCAGGATCGGGATGATGAGCCAGACCAGAATAAGCGAAACGACTGTGATAAGGATTGCGCGGGAAATTGACATGATCTTACTTCGTCCCCATAATCCGTTCAAACGGGATGACCATGCTGGTTAACCGGAAGATCAGGAACACACAGATCAATAGCACAACGCTGATTGACGACGCAGCGCCCCATTCATGGTAAACTTCGATATTGCGGGAAACGAGCATGGAAACCATATAGGTTCGCCCGCCGCCAAGCAGCTCCGGTGTGATGTAGAAGCCGAGTGTAAGCACAAACACCAGCACCATACCCGCAATCATTCCCGGTAGGGATAAAGGCAGAAAAACTCGCGTGAAGACATAAAACGGCGTGCCGCCAAGGCTTGATCCGGCCATCGAAAGTTCACGCGGTATTTTCTGCATTGTTGCGTAAAGTGGCAAGACCATAAACGGTAGCAGAATATGGATTGTTGCTACGACAGTTCCAAATTCATTGTTTACGAGAAGCAGCGGTGCATCGATTAGGCCAAGCGACTTTAGTGCCGAGTTGACCAGACCTGTTCGTTGCAAAAGGATAAGCCATGCATAAGCACGCACGAGCACGCTGGTCCAGAACGGTAAAATGACCATCGCGAGAATAACGATGCTCCATTTGTGCGGGACGGTTGCAGCGAGATAAGCAATCGGATAGCCAAGCAAAAGGGCCGCTATTGTGACGATAAATGCAATCTTGAAGGTTTGCAGAAATGTCATCCAATAGACGTTTTCGGTCAGAAAACGCTGATAGTGAACGGCGGTGAAACCACCGTCTTGCCAGATGGATTGCCATGCAAGCCAGCCAAGTGGCACAATCAGAAGAGCAGTGACGACTGCCAATGCGGGCGCCAGAAGAAACAGCATCAGCCGCATTTCTTTGCGTCGATAGAGTTCACTTGGATTTAAGGCCAGACTGCTCATCAATATCACCGTGAAATGCTGAATCGCTCAACTGCGAAAAGCGCGCACACCATAACGGCATGCGCGTTTACTGATGTTACTTCTGAATAAATTCGGCCCAGCGCTTCTGAGCGTCTTCACCCGCTGGCGAACTCCACCATTCATCTGAAATGAGAACCTGTTTGGCTGCGTTATCCGGTGAGCTTGGCATCTCGGTCGCGCGTTCAGGCGAGATCTTACCTGTCTTATAGGCAGCAGGGTTTGCCGGGCCATAATCGATGTAAGCGGGGAAGTTCGCCTGAACCTCTGGGTCTAAGGCTGCATTAATGAACTTCACGCCAGTTTCGAGATTGGGCGCGCCTTTTAGAATGCAAAGCGACGTATATTGCAGGAAGCCCTGATTGAAGGTGTAGCCAATCGGCAGACCTTCTTTCACTACGGCTGAAACACGACCGTTCCATGCCATTGTCATATCGACTTCGCCATCGGCAAGAAGCTGTGCCGATTGTGCACCGGATGTCCACCAGACGGTGACGAACGGTTTGATTTCCTCAAGCTTTTTAAAAGCGCGATCGACATCAAGCGGGTAAAGCTTATCCATTGGAACGCCATCCGCAATCAGAGCGGCTTCAAGTGTTGCCAGCGGATGATTGCGCAAGGCGCGGGTTCCGGGGAATTTTTTCACGTCCCAGAAGTCAACCCATGTCTTTGGTGCATTATCGCCAAACTTATCTTTGTTATATGCGAGCACACTCGAGTAAAATTCATAAGCGACCGAATAAGGGGACTTATATTCTGCTGGCATGTCTTTGACATTCGGCAGCTTGGAGAAATCGAGCTTTTCGATCATGCCTTGCTCGCCGCCGCGAATGCAGTCTTTTGCTGGCGTATCAATAACATCCCAAACCGGCTTTCCGGTCTCAGTCTGCGTTTTGATCACAGGCCATGCATCTGGCGAACTATCTTGATTGATCGTGATGCCGAGCTTTTCCGCAACTGGATCCAGAATGGCTTTGGTCTGTGCTTCCTGATAAGCGCCGCCCTGTGAAACGAAGGTGATCTGTTCAGCAGATGCTTGACTGATACCTGTGGCAAACGCCGCTGAGGACAGGAGGAATGCGAGAGTTCGTATGCGCATGTTCGTTCTCCTCTATGTGGACTTTCCGGGTCCATTCTTGTCTACCGGCTTGATTAAAACAGCTGCTCCGGCGCACAGCTTCGATCTCCCTCAACGACCGATGGCGTCGAGAAACTGATACCAGCCTGCAACAACACGAACGGCTGGTGCGCGCAGACCATAAAAAGGTATTTGTTTGAGCGGGAGTTGCGTGAGCAGACCTAGATCAACTCGGTTGCCAGTGACAAGTTCAGCCACATGCTTGCCAATATATGACGACATAGCGACACCTGTTCCGTTATAACCGACCGCGTAAACAATCCTGTCATCGAGACGTCCGACATGGGGAAGACTATCGAGTGTCATAGCAACAAGGCCTGACCAGCGATGCGTGACCTGAACGGATTGAAGTTCAGGAAACTGTTTCACCATCGCTTTCTGCAAGGCCGTAAATGCTGCTTCGGAATCCGATTTTCCAAACGCGCCGCGGCCGCCATAAATAAGCCGATCGCCAGACTTGCGGAACCAGCGCATCATGCGCCGGGTTTCGGTATAGCTTCGCCCGTTTTTAAGAAGGCTTTCACCCGCTGTGCCAGTGAGTGGTTGCGTTGCGATCATTGCCGAGCGGAATGGGATGATTGCCTTTCGTACAGGTGCGGTAGCTTTGGTCAGGTCAGAATAAGAGTTGGTTGCGATAACAACCGTCTGTGCACGAATGGCAGCGTTTTGTGTTTCGACAATGACACCGTTTGTTTCCCGTTTGATGCCTGTCACAGATGTATTTTCGCAGATTGTGATACCTTCAGCCTGCACGCCGTGTGCTAATCCTAAGACAAAATTGAGCGGATGAATAATGCCGCCGTGGGTGTTGAGCATGCCGCCGACGAAATCATTCGTACCCGTCTCTTCTGCTAGTTGTGTAGCAGATTGTATCGAACAAGCCGTGTCGCCGAGTGCTTCATTTAGCCATGTGCATTCCGCTTTGATTGCATCAAGCGAGACCTGATTATGCGCGCACCGGAGAGAGCCTGTGGCGTGATAATTTGCATCTTTGATAGCGTAATTGCGGACCAGTTCGCCGACATGTTCTACGGCTTCAATGCTGATGTCGTGCATACGCCGTGCGACATCAATGCCGAAGCGGCTGGCAATATCACGATATGCCAGCCGGAATTTAGCAGAGACGACCCCACCATTGCGCCCACTTGCGCCCCATCCGATACGGCTTGATTCCAGCACGATCGCTGACAGGCCTTTGCGTGCTAGATATCGCGCTGTTGACAGGCCGGTATAGCCACCTCCGATGATTGCGACATCATATTGGCTTCCGCCTGCAATCGCTGAAAATTGCGGGCGTTCAACGGCTGTTGCCTGCCATAGGGATTTGATGTCATTGAAGGGAGGGCGTGTCGTCATGGCGGGGTGACGCTCCGATCTATGCTGCGTTTGCGACTGACGCTGAAAGGAGCTCAGCGTCAATTGCGTCGGCAAGCTGCTTCAGTGTCGAAAAGTGGAAGTCAGGCTTTGTTACGCTCTTGGGTGTCGGCGTGCCACCAAAGCCATTTTGTCCCTGACGACGTTCGATCCAGCATGTTGTGTAGCCTAGCTCTTTGGCAATACCGATATCGTGGTATTGGCTCTGAGCTACATGCAGGATTTCAGACGGTTTGAAGCCGAAGGCAGACTGACGACCTTTGTTGTAAGCAAAGAAATTTGGATTTGGCTTTGCATATCCAGTTTCATCGCAGGTCACACTGTCATGGAACGGATTTTCGAGTGTTTCCGAATAAGCCGAGAACGTTGTACGGTCGGCGTTGGTCATGGCGACGAGGCGGAAGTTTTTACGCAAACGCTTGAGTGCTTCAATGGAATCGTCAAAAGCGGGATGATGCAGAATGGCGAACTGAAACAAGTCTGCCGAAGCTTGATCGTTGTTGATGCCGAGTTCTGTTGCCATATGAAGGTATACATCCTTCATTGCCGACGACGAGCGACCGTAAAACTTATCGCGCCCACGAATATAAGGGCCGAATATTTCATCGTCGGTCAGCTTGGCAGCCTTTTCGCCGCCAACTTTGCGGGTTGCGTTCAGAACGCCGCTTTCAAAGTCGATCAAAGTGCCCACGACGTCAAAGGTCATCACTTTAAAATCTGTGATCTTCATTGCTGTTTTCCTCGTAATACTGATGCTTGATCGTTAGTTGGCTTGCGGCACAATCACCGTATCTTCCGGGTGAAGTGCAATTTCGATTTCTTCGCCGGGAGCGCGCAACTGTGCACGGCCTGCATGATTGGTTGGCAGGCGGAAACTTAGTTTTTCACCAGACGGCAACTGCATGAAAACGCGGATGCTTTCGCCTTGATAAAGCGCATCAATGACCATTCCGCGCAGACGATTTACATGATCGCTTCCGGGATTATCGTTGACAGTTAGTTTTTCGGAATGGAGGGCGAGATAGAGTTTTTCGCCTTGCGGTATTGGGTAGGCTGAACGGAGCGTTGTGCCTGCGAGGCTGACACTATTGTCGCCATTTCTCATGACGGGCAGAAGCGTGGCTTCACCGATGAAGCTTGCGACGAAAGAGTTTATTGGTCGGTCGTGCAGCATTTCCGGCATGTCGATCTGCTCGATCTTGCCTTTATTCATGATCGCAACACGATCACTCATGGTGAGAGCTTCCCGCTGGTCATGCGTTACATAAACTATCGTCGCACCGAGTTTGCGATGCAGTTGTTTGAGTTCAATTTGCATGTTCTCACGAAGTTGCTTATCGAGCGCTGAAAGCGGCTCATCCATCAGGATAAGGCGTGGCTCGAAGATCATTGCACGGGCAAGCGCAACACGTTGCCTTTGGCCACCTGACAATTCGTCAATCTTGCGGCCTTCAAGTCCTGTTAGTTCTACCATCGCCAACGCATCGCGCAGTTTTTCTGGCCAGTCCGATTTTGGCATCCGGCGCGCGCGCAATGGAAATGTGATATTGTCGGCAACGTTCATGTGTGGAAACAGGGCATAGTTCTGAAAGACAATGCCAATGTCGCGTTTGTGCGGTGGCTCCAATGTAATATCGCGGTTACCCAACCATATGGAACCAGACGTCGGCTGAACGAATCCGCCAAGAATGCCAAGAAATGTTGTTTTACCGGAACCAGATGGTCCCAGAATTGAGACGAATTCACCGGGCGCTACATCAAGACTGACTGAATCAAGTGCACAGAAAGCTCCATAGGTTTTTGTCGCTGAACGGATGGACACTCCAACACTTGACGATTTTTTAGTTTCAGTCATTTGATTCCACTAAATTATTTTATCGACTGATCAAATAATGGTCAGGATCGATCTGTTGCATTCAATGGAAGAGCTAAACATTGTTTGTGCGCTTGGCTGCTTTAGTCCTGAGCGCTTACAAATGCTTTGTTCCCCTGACGACAATGAAGGATTTTCTCCTTTCTTGATTAGTAGGAGAACAAATAACTGCGAAAGGCGCAATTGAAAAAAGCTTGAGGCGATGTTACAAAATGTAATGATGATTTTGCGACGCGCTCTTCCTTCGATGAATGGCCTTTTCACATTAGAGGCAGCAGCGCGGCATGGAAATTTTTCCAAAGCGGCACAGGAGCTGAATGTGACGCCTGCCGCTATCAGTCGTATGATCGGGCGACTTGAAGAGCATCTGGACGTGCAGATTTTCATTCGTACGACGAGTGGTGTCACGCTGACCGAGTACGGTAAGATTTTACATGATGCGATTGACCGAGGCTTCGCTGGTATTGAACAGGCATTAAGAGAAATCAGCGACCGCAAACAGGGTGTTCAGACGGTAACGCTCTCGCTTTCAACGGGCTTCACAACGCATTGGGTGATGCCGCGTATGGCAGCTTTTAAGAAGACTTTTCCTGGCGTTGATCTAAGGTTCGAGCTGATCATGGGACCGTTGGCTGGCCCAGTGAACGACGTAGATCTCGGTATGAGATTTGTAGAAGGTGGCGATGATAATCACGAAGCCACTTTCGTTATGCCCGAAATTCTTGTTCCGATTTGTAGCTCGACTTATCAAAGAGAGCATGATGAGGCGGCTTCGGTTCTTGATCAGCCTGTGACAACGCTTATCAATCTCAGTGAAGCGCAGCCGAACTGGCCGGATTTTTTTCTGCCCGCGCGGGGTCATGCAGCTCACGCTGAAATGCTTTTCTCTGACTATGCCATAGTTGTGCAGGCCGCATTGCTGGGGCAAGGCGTGGCGATTGGCTGGTTAAATGTCGTTGCGCACTGGCTGCGGACAAACGCATTAATCCCAGCCCAAAATCGGCTACTACCAACACATCGCAAATGTCATCTTGTGCGTCTGCGTGACAAGCCTGTTCGCCCCATCGTGGCGCAGGTTCGGGACTGGCTTATCACAGAGTTGATGGATGATATTAGTGCTATTATAGCGATGTATCCATCACTTGGGCTTCAAGAGGCCTTAAAGTCTGGTGAGTCTAGCTGAATGGGCTATCAGCCCCAGCCATGGGCTGATAGCCCGTAAATCCAAGGCTTGTTCGCCCCTCTGTTCAAAAACAGTTTGCCCTTCGACATGGTTGTTACCGTGCTGTACACACCGAGGCGGCATTGCTCTAAGAAGTCGGCGAATGGGCCAGTTTTTTCACGCGTATCAACGCGCGCAAATTTGCCTTTAAGATTTTTCAGGTGGACTGCGGTCAATTGAATGGCATCTTCGTCGTTGCTTGCAACGATGGGGCCAATAACTTTCCCGCGACCAAATTCGCGACAAAAGGAATAGCCGATAATCTCATCGTTTCTCTTTAAGCCGTAAATATCAGCCGTGTCGGAGATGAGCTTAAGCAAGTGCATACGGTTTGTGCCAAAGGCTTTGCAGTCGATCTTGGAGACCTTTTCGATTTCCTCTGCTGAAAGGGCTATAAGTTCTCCATTGGGCGCTGGTATGGCCGGAAGTTCGAGCCCGACTTCTCCCTGATGCTGATAAACTGTCGCCTCATCGGTAAAGCCAAGCGACAGGTAAAGGTTATACGCGGCTTGGGTTGCATTTAGGCTGAGATTGCGACCTTTGCATCGCTCCAGCACCTGTTCCATTAACCAGCGACCATTGCCTTGCG
The DNA here is from genome assembly GCF_014397025.1 of Ochrobactrum sp. Marseille-Q0166. Taxonomy (NCBI): domain Bacteria; kingdom Pseudomonadati; phylum Pseudomonadota; class Alphaproteobacteria; order Hyphomicrobiales; family Brucellaceae; genus Ochrobactrum; species Ochrobactrum sp. Marseille-Q0166. The sequence continues at coordinate 48,873 of NZ_JACJUO010000003.1, forward strand.
CTTGTGTGCGAGGGGAGGTGATGACCATGCCAATAGTTGCGAAATCGTCACCGTAAGGAAACCACATAGCGCTACCGAATACCCGACCGATCCCGTCAATGGCGACCAGCCCTTGCCCGGTTTTCAACATGAGATCCCAATCATTCGGGCGATGTGGCCAGCGAACACCCATCGAAAGACCATGAAGTAGGCTCTTGTCCACATCTGCTATGTCATGTGCGATCAATTCAAACGATTTCAGCCGTACTGATTTTTGCATATCAGCCAATCCGATCCTTACCCGCTGCCCAAGCTCGACTTGCGGACATTCAGCTCTCAAGACACAGTGTTTTGATCCTGCCGCGCAATGCAATGCTTTGGGCAGGGGTATTTTGCCGCATTATTCCATAAATACCTCCGCATAATTAGCTGCTTGATCGCCGCTATTCACAATCTTTGTTTGAACCTGCAGCATATTCGGCACGGAACACTGCCCCAACAACATATTCTGATAGAAATCCGAAGGTCTGACTTTGAATGTGGTATTTATGAACGTCGAAGAAATCCTTGCAGCTTTGATCGGCTTTCCATCGGTTGTTGGCACTCCCAATAATGCGATTGTTGGCTGGATCAGTTCTTACGCTAAGTCTGCGGGTGCTGACGTATCGATTTTGCTCGGACCTGAAGGTGACAGGGCAAATCTTTTTATCACTATCGGCCCCCGTGATGTGCCGGGTTACATTCTTTCTGGTCATACGGATGTGGTTCCCGCGGGAGAGTCTGAATGGACGACTGATCCGTTTGAGCTGCATACAGATGGCAACAGACTGTACGGGCGCGGGACGTCAGACATGAAGGGCTTTCTGGCTTGTGCGCTTGTTGCTCTGCCGATGCTCGCCTCTCGTTCGTTGCAAAAACCCTTGCACCTGGCTTTTTCTTATGACGAAGAAGCGGGCTGTCGTGGTGTGCCGCATTTGCTTGCAGCGCTTCCTGATCTTTGTGCCAAGCCGCTGGGTGCCATTATCGGTGAGCCAAGCCGCATGCAGGCTGTGCGTGCGCATAAAGGAAAGGCTGCAGCTCGGTTGGAAGTCATTGGGCGCTCGGGCCATTCATCGCGTCCCGATCTTGGGTTGAATGCCGTTCACGCCATGGCTGGCGTGATTGCAAAAGCAACTGCTTACGGTCAAACGCTGGAAAGCGGGCCTTTCGATAAGAGTTTTGAGCCGCCTTATTCATCGTTGCAGTTTGGCGTCATCTCTGGCGGACAGGCGGTTAATATCATTCCTGATCGTTGCACAGCCGATATCGAGGTGCGTGCCATTTCCGGCATATCGCCAACCGAATTGCTGGAGCCAGTTAAAGCAGAACTATTTGCCCTGCGGGATTGCGGGTTTAAGGTACTTTGTCATGAATTAAGCGCTTATCCTGCACTCTCTCTTTCAGATGATAGCGCGCTTTCTCAGTTGATGGTTGAGCTTACGGGGCAGGATACACTTGCCGCCGTGAGCTATGGTACGGAGGCGGGATTGTTCCAGCAAGCAGGCATTGACGCAATCATCTGCGGTCCCGGTGATATCAGCCGCGCCCATCGCCCCAATGAATATATCGAAATCAACGAGCTGCATGCGTGCCAGAAGATGATTGAGAATCTTGCCACGCGCCTTACCTCTTAATCGGAAGCAATCATGGCGTTTCTTTTCAATTCCGATGTAGTCCGTGGTGCTGTTTTTCGTGAAGCGTTTTCAAAAGCGCTGCCGGACATCGAGTTTTTTCAGGCTGGCGATGAGGTTGATCCTGATAAAATTCGCTTTCTGATTAGCTGGGTCGCCCCTGATGATATTGCGCGCTATCGTAATCTCGAAATTCTGTTTTCGATTGGAGCTGGCGTTGATCAGTTCAAGCCCGGCAGCGTGCCTGAGCATGTGAAGCTCGTTCGCATGGTTGAAGACGGCATCATTCGCATGATGCAGGAATATGTGGCGCTAGGTGTGCTGACATTGCATCGTGAAGCAATTGCCTATCGCCAACAACAGCAGGCGCAAACATGGCACGCCATTGCGACACCGCAAGCATCAGAACGACGAATTGGCTTTTTAGGACTTGGTATGCTGGCGCAAGCCGCAATCGAACGGCTCAAGCCATTTCAGTTTCCGCTTTCCGGTTGGAGCCGCAGCCAGAAACACATTGAAGGCGTTGTTTGTTTTTGCGGCGAAGACCAGTTTGCGAGCTTTCTGCGCCAAACAGATATTCTGATTTGCTTGCTGCCGCTGACCGATGAAACACGCGGCATTCTGAATGCAGACTTGTTTGCTTCGCTGCCAAATGGTGCACGATTATTGCATACCGGGCGCGGGCCACAGCTTGATCAAAATGCACTGATTGAGGCACTCGATAGCGGTCATCTTGCGGCGGCTATGCTTGATGTGACTTATCCCGAACCGCTTCCATCTGGGCACCCGCTTTGGTCGCATCCGAAAGTGCTGATCACGCCGCACGTTGCATCTGTCACGCAACCGCATACGGCTGCGAAATCCGTCATTGAAAACATTCAGCGCCATCTAGTTGGAAAAGAACTGATCGGTCTGATCGATCGCAAACTTGGCTATTAAATGAAGGGAACCATCATGTCACTTTTGATTACCATCGATCCAAATCCAGATTTCGCACCGAAAGAGGCGCTGCCTACTGAAGACCGCCTGATCTCTGGCACGCCATCGTTTAAGACATGGGCGCAGGATGCGTCGAAAAGCGATAAGGTTCTAACAGGCGTTTGGGAGGCAACACCGGGCGAAACGCATTCTATCAAGGGCACAACATTAGAGTTTTGCCACATTCTGTCCGGCCTTGTCGAAATTGAAGAGAAGGATGGCGAAACTAAGACCTATCGTGCAGGCGACAGCTTTGTCATGAAGCCGGGCTTTGTTGGTGTATGGCGCACGATTGAAACCGTACGTAAAATTTATCTTTGCGTTTACGAATAAGCATTTCGTATCCAGAATAATCCGCCGCTTTAAACCCGTCTGACGCGATTCAAAGCCGTCAGGCGGGTTATTCTCAATCAAAAATGCGGCGCGTGTGGCTCTAATCTTTCATCATAGAAAGTGCGAGGTGCGCCATGACATTAAGCTTTGATCCTGAAACGATTAAACTGCCATTTTATCATTATATTGGCGGGGAGCGCGTGGAAGCTACCGGCGCGATGGAAATGCACCGGCCATCGGACGGTAAAGCCTATGGCGATTGTCCGATTGCGGATGATGCATTGGTCGATCGCGCCGTCGAGAATGCCAAGGCCACTTTGAAAACCAGTGGCTGGGCTGACAGCCGTCCGCGTGAACGGCTCAATGCCATGCATCGTTGGGCCGATCTGATCGAGCAGGAAGCGATGACGCTGGCGCGCATGGAAGCTGTTTCATCAACACGCCCAATCGCCCATCTCATCGAAGGCGATATAGCCGTCACTGCCGAGCAAATCCGCTTCTTTGCAGAATTTGCCGACAAGGAAGGCAGCGAAGTTGTGCCAACCAGCACCAGCACGTTCGGCATGACCTTGAGCGAGCCTTATGGTGTGATTGGTGCGATTACACCGTGGAATTTCCCGATCTCGATGGCTGGCTGGAAGCTGGGACCGGCGCTTGCTGCAGGCAATGCTGTTGTCCTCAAGCCATCTGAAATAACGCCGTTTACCACGCTTTATATAGCGGAACTCGCAGTAAAAGCCGGCATTCCAGCAGGGCTCATCAACATCGTTCTCGGGGATGGGCCAACCACCGGCAATGCGATTACCGGGCATCACGATATTTCCAAGGTGAGTTTTACTGGGTCGACGGCAGCAGGTGCGGCGATCATGGAGAATATTGCGCGCACCGGCATCAAGCCTATGACGCTGGAACTTGGCGGTAAAAGTCCGCAGGTAGTCTTTGCTGATGCTGATCTTGAACTAGCCGCAGCTGCTATCACGCGAGGTGTCATCTCCAATGCCGGACAGGCCTGTGTCGCGGGTTCGCGTCTGATCGTTGCGGAAGAAATTGCGGATGCATTGAGCGAGGCGATTGCGCGTCATATGGCGTATATCAAGCCGGGCGTGACGTGGGACGAGAATACCCAATATTCTCCAATCATCTCCGAACGCCAGATTTGTCGTATTGATAAGATTGTGCAGAAGGCTGTCAGCCTTGGCGCAGAAAGCGTTGTCGGTGGCAAGCGAATGGATTGTGAGGGCTATTTTTACGAGCCAACGCTACTTCGTGGTGTCGATAAAAACTCCCCAGCTGTGACCGAAGAAATATTCGGTCCTGTGCTGACACTTCAGACATTCAAAGACGAAGATGAGGCATTAGCGCTTGCCGACCATCCGACTTATGGATTGGCAGCAGGTCTTTTCACCCGAGATTTGTCTCGTGCGTTGCGTGTCACCAAGGCTTTGCAAGCAGGAACGATCTGGGTCAATCGCTATGGCCGTTCGCGGGATCATATCCTGCCGACTGGCGGCTATAAAAGCTCTGGCATTGGCAAAGATCTTGGCCGTGACGCCTATCTTGCGAACCGCAAAACGAAAAGCGTACTCATAGATTTATAAGGGAACGACGAATGGCAACCTATTCGATTGCACTCATTCCGGGCGATGGCATCGGCAAAAGCGTAACCGATGCGACATGGCAAGTTTTGCAGCAGGCGGCAAAGCGCAATAGATTTGCATTGGAAGGCACCAGCTTCCCGTGGTCCTGCGAATATTATCATGAGACCGGCGCAATGATGCCAGCAGACGGTATCGAGACGTTGCGCAAGTTCGATGCGATTTATCTTGGTGCGGTTGGCTGGCCAGCCGAAGTGCCAGATTCGGTGTCGCTACACGGATTGTTGCTGCCGATCCGCAAAGCCTTTGTGCAATATGCCAATATTCGCCCCCATCGACTGTTGCCGGGTGTAACCGGCCCGCTTCGTTCGGAAGGCTTTGATATTCTTTGCATTCGTGAAAATACGGAGGGTGAATATTCGGGGGCTGGTGGGCGTGTGCATTCCGGGACCAAGGATGAAGTTGCGGTCGAAACTGCGATTTTCACACGCACAGGTGTTGAGCGTATTATCCGCTTTGGTTTTGAGCAGGCACGTTTACGCCGCAAGAAGCTGGCCTCGGTGACAAAATCCAATGCGCAGAAATATTCGATGGTTTTTTGGGACGAAGTGACAAAGGATGTTGCCAAAGAATATCCCGATGTTGAGGTCTCCCACTATCATATTGATGCCATGGCGGCACGCATGGTCATGGCGCCGGAAAGCCTTGATGTGGTCGTTGCCTCCAATCTCTTTGGCGATATTTTGACTGATCTGGGTGCTGCTATTCAAGGCGGTCTTGGCTATGCGGCGTCTGCCAATATCAATCCGAATCGTTCAGCACCTTCGATGTTCGAGCCGGTTCATGGCTCTGCGCCCGACATTGCGCATCTTGGCATTGCCAATCCAATTGCAGCGATATGGTCGGGTGCGATGATGCTTGAGCATCTTGGAGAGCACCAGGCTGCAAAAGATGTGATGGCAGCAATTGAAGAAGCGACGGGTAAGGGTATCGGAACGGTTTCGGGCAAAGACAAGACGGATGCGATTACGCAGGCCGTGCTCGGCGCGCTGGCATAATAAGGGAACATATAAATGTTAAAAGAACAGAGTCTTTTCCGCCAACAGGGTCTTATTGGTGGCATTTGGCAAGATGCAGCCTCCGGCGCAACTGTCGATGTTACCAATCCTGCAAGCCTCAGCACTTTGGGTACGATCCCCGATATGGGGGCCAAGGAAACGCGCGCGGCAATCGACGCTGCTGCGGAAGCTTTCAAGCCATGGAAAAAGAAAACCCATGCTGAGCGTGCAGCTCTACTTGAACGCTGGTTTGCGTTGATGGTCGAGCATGAGCAGGATCTTGCTCTTCTGCTGACATTGGAGCAGGGTAAGCCGCTCAATGAAGCACTGGGCGAAATCCGCTACGGCGCATCCTTTGTTAAATGGTTCGCTGAAGAAGCGCGTCGCATTGATGGCGGCAGCATTCCTTCGCCAACTGCAGATCGCCGTATTCTTGTATTGAAAGAAGCCGTAGGTGTTTGTGCGATCATCACACCGTGGAATTTCCCGAATGCGATGATCACCCGCAAGGTAGCACCTGCTTTGGCTGCTGGTTGTACCGTTGTCATCAAGCCTTCGGAGTTCACGCCATTTTCTGCACTCGCACTTGGCGTTCTTGCTGAGCGGGCAGGGATACCTGCTGGTGTCATCAATATCGTTACCGGCATGCCAACGGAAATTGGCAATGAACTGATGGCCAATGAAACCGTGCGCAAAATTTCGTTTACGGGTTCAACGCGTGTGGGTTCGCTGCTGATGAAAGGTGCTGCCGACAGCATCAAGCGCTTGAGCTTAGAGCTTGGTGGCAATGCGCCATTCATCGTGTTTGACGATGCTGATCTGGATCAGGCGGTTGAAGGCGCTATCGCCTCTAAATTCCGTAACGGTGGACAGACATGCGTTTGCTCAAACCGCATTCTCGTCCAGACTGGCATTTATGATGCCTTCGCAGCCAAACTTTCAAGCCGTGTTGCGCAGATGAAAGTTGGCGTTGGCACCGAAGAAGGCGTTGTGATTGGTCCGATGATCAATCATTCAGCGATTGAAAAGATCGAGCGTCATGTGAGCGATGCTTTGGGACGCGGTGCAAAAATTCTTGGACAAAGCGAAATAATGCCGGAAGGTCGTCAATATGCACGTCCGATTGTTCTGGGTGACGCTACAATCGACATGCTGCTTGCATCGGAGGAAACCTTTGGCCCGGTCGCACCACTTTTCCGTTTTGAAACGGAAGAAGAGGCTATTGAAATTGCGAACGGAACGCCTTTTGGTCTGGCGGCATATTTCTTTACTGAGAACCTCAAGCGCTCTTGGCGTGTCGCGGAAGCGCTGGAATTCGGGATGGTTGGTTTGAATACGGGGCTGATTTCAACCGAAGTCGCGCCTTTTGGCGGCATCAAACAGTCCGGGCTTGGCCGTGAAGGATCGAAGCTCGGTATTGATGAGTATCTGGAAATCAAAACGCTGCACGTTGGTGGGCTTTAAGACAAAAGAAAAGGGCGGTTAATCCGCCCTTTTTTGATTACTGAAACTTGTCGAGCATTTTATAATAAAAGCCCACCATCGGCAAAAACCATGGTTTGCCGGAATAGCCCGGAATGGTTGGCCAATCGAGACCGGAAATTGGATTTTTGTCGCCGCGTCCGAGGATCGCATCGGCAAGATAGATGCCCATCTGGGTGGACATCTGTGCGCCATGGCCCGAATAGCCCATGGCATACCACACGCCATCGGCAAAGCCTGCGCGCGGATAGCGATCCTGCGTCATGTCAACGAGCCCACCCCAGCAATAATCGATTTCAATATTGGCAAGATGTGGGAAAATCTTGACGAGGCTGTCGCGTAAAATTGCACCGCTTTTGTTGTCGGATTGCTGGTCTGAGGTCGTCGAGAAGCGTGCGCGACCGCCAAAAATCATCCGGTTATCGGGTGCCAGCCGGAAGTAATTGCCGATATTCATCGACGTCACATAAGTGCGGTTGCCGGGCATAGTGGCGGCAATTTCGCTTTGTGTCATTTGTCGGGTTGCGATGATGAAACTGCCGACCGGAATGATACGTTTGCGGAAATAGGAGAAACTGTCGGTCGTATAGGCACCGGTTGCCAGAATGACGTTATCAGCGCTTACAGTGCCGCGCGACGTGACGATCTGCTGCTTGCTGCCCGTTTTTTTGCGCTCTTGGACCGTGGTGTTTTCAAAAATGAAAGCACCGTGACGTGCTGCTGCCGCAGCCAAGCCAGTCACATAGCGCCCCATATGCATCATGGCGCTTTTCTTGGAAAGCATGGCACCATGAAAATCATTGGATCCGACTTCGCCTGAAAGCTGATCGGCGCGCAGCAAAGCTGTGTCGGGATCAACTTCTGTATGAATAGCTTCAAAATTGCGCGCAAGTGCATCAAAATGGGCTGGCTTTGAAGCCAGTTTCAGCTTGCCTGCGCGTCGGAAGGAACAATCGATATTTTCCTCTGCAACGATGCGTTCAATCGTGTCAACGGAAGCGTCAAAGGCTTTGTAGAGAGCCTTGGCGCGTTCTGCGCCAAGGTGTTGTTTTGCCGCGATAAAGCTATGCGCGAGGCCATTGTTGAGATGCCCGCCATTGCGCCCTGAAGCGCCGGAGCCAACAAGCCCTGTTTCAAAGACAGCAACGCGGCTGCCCGCTTTGGCGAGATGCAATGCAGCCGAAAGGCCGGTAAAACCTCCGCCGATGATGGCGACATCATAATGCCCTTCCGGCGGGTTCTTTTCCGCATCGGTGAAAGGCGGTGTGGTATCGTGCCAGTAGGGTTTAAATTGCATCTTGCTATGCCTTATTTACAGTCCAACGACACCGGCGAGACCGGAAATATCTTTGATTTCGGCATAGCCGTAATAAGGATTTGCTGGCTCGTGACCGCGATTGACCCAGACCTTGTTTTTGATACCAAGATCATGTGCCGACATCAGGTCATAGCGGAATGATGACGAGACATGCAGAATGTCTTCCGGGTTGGCGTTGAGCTGGTCGAGCATATATTCAAATGCCTTGAAGCGCGGCTTGTATGCCTGTGCCTGCTGTGCTGTATAAACGGCATGAAATGGTGCACCGAGCTTGTCGACATTGTGGTGAATCTGCTCGTTCATGGCGTTTGAAAGAATGACGAGCGGTATTTCCTTTGCAACCTTGGAAAGACCGGCTGGCACATCCGCATGTGGTCCCCAAGTTGGAACGCGCTCATAAACTGTGCGTGCGTCTTCGGTCTTAAACGTTACATTGTTCTTCTTACAGGTGCGTTCAATCGCATTATGCACGACTTCATTATAAGGCTTCCAGTCGCCGAGGATTTCATCAAGACGATAGGCAGCAAAATTCTTGATGAATTGGTGCATCTGTTCTTTATTAAGCTGTTCGCCATAAAGATCGCGTGCGGCTTCCGCCATCTGGAAATTGGTCAGTGTGCCGTAGCAATCGAAGGTGATGTATTTTGGTCTAAACTGGGCCATGATTTGATCCTTCCAAGCCTTGCGGGCACTGCTGTGCCGTTCTCATACATCATAATGAGCGGTGAATGGACTAATCACTGCTTTCATATCCGTGCAAAGCAGATTGTTTCGTATCTCGATCACGCTTTGGCAGAGAGTTTCGTCTGGGCGACGTTGATGTGGGCGAGAGTGATTGGTTTTAGCCGTTATTTGATATGGGGCACGGCATAAGATGCGGCGGCGCTATCAAAGGACAGTGAAAACCATCAGGATATCGATGCTGGTCAGGATGAACTGCTGCAAACCTCATTCTAATCTGAGTCTATGAAGAACCATGCTCGGAAACCGTCATGACCGCATCGCCAATCACTCTTGAAACAATGACACAGGATCATCTTGATGGCGCAGTTGTTTTGTCTCAACAGGCAGGCTGGCCGCATCGCCGCGAAGACTGGGCCTTCGTGCTAGCACTCAGCAATGGTGTTGTTGCACTTGAAGACGGAACCGTCGTTGGTACCGCAATGTCGACGCCGTTGGGCGCTGATGTTGCAACCGTCAATATGGTTATTGTCGATGAAGCGATGCGCGGACGTGGGCTTGGTCGCAAGCTGATGCAAGCGGCACTGGATGCTGCAAGCGGGCGCACTTGTTTGCTGGTCGCAACGCAGGATGGCTTGCCGCTTTATGAAAAGCTCGGTTTTGTGGCGATTGGCGAAATTATTCAGCATCAGGGTCTGGCTGCAAAGGTCGATGCGCCAGACAATGTTTTCTGGACTAAAAGCGATGACTTTGCGCGTCTGATCGAGATGGATCGTGTCGCAACCGGCCATAATCGCTCGAACATCATGCAATTGTTGAATGAAAGCGCGCAGTTCGCTGTCATCCGCAAGGGTGATGAGGTTGAGGCATTTGCTGGGATTCGCCCCTTTGGTCGAGGTCGTGTTATCGGCCCGGTTGTTGCGAAGAACGGCGACGATGCGCGTGCGTTGATCGATTTTCTACTTTCAAAACATATGGGTGAATTCGTCCGCGTGGATACGAATATTGCGACGGGCCTCGCCGATTGGCTGACTGAACGCGGGCTGGTTCATGTTGGCGGCGGAATACCGATGCGCCGCGCCGTTGGGCCAGTCGAAGAACAAAGCGGTACTGAATACCGCACATATGCGCTTGTAAATCAGGCACTAGGTTGATTTGGAGAATATTATGCTGAGCAATTCGCTGATCGAACTTGATCGCGCCCATCTGGTGCATCCGGTATCATCATTCCGCAGTCACGAAGCCGCTGGCGTCCGTGTTCTGAAGTCGGGCAAGGGTGCTACTGTGACCGATGCATCGGGCCATAAGCTGCTTGATGGTTTTGCCGGTCTTTGGTGCGTGAATCTTGGCTATGGTCAGGATAGCATCGTTGAAGCGGCGACAAAGCAGTTGCAAGAGCTTCCCTATGCAACTGGCTATTTCAGTCTTGGTTCAGAGCCTGCCATTCGTTTGGCTGCTGAACTGGCAGACCGCGCGCCGGGTGATCTCAACCACGTCTATTTTACGCTTGGCGGGTCGGACGCGATTGACAGCACAATCCGCTTTATTCGCTATTATTACCATGCGAAGGGTACGCCGCAGAAAGACCAATTCATTTCGGTTGAATATGGCTATCATGGCTCCTCAACGGCTGGTTCTGGCCTGACCGCACTTCCGGCATTTCATGCGGGCTTTGGTGTGCCATATGACTGGCAGCACAAAATTCCATCGCATTACGCTTATCGCAATCCGGTTGGCGCTGATCCGCAGGCAATCATCGACGCATCGGTTGGAGCGTTTCGTGCAAAAATTGAAGAGCTTGGTGCAGAGCGTGTTGCAGCATTTTATGTTGAGCCTATTCAGGGTTCGGGCGGTGTGCTGGTACCACCGACTGGCTGGCTCAAGGCAATGCATGCGCTTTGCAAGGAATATGATGTTCTGTTCATCGCCGATGAAGTGATCACCGGCTTTGGCCGTACGGGTCCGCTGTTTGCGTGTTCTGAAGATGATGTTGTGCCGGATTTCATCACCACGGCCAAGGGACTGACCTCGGGCTATGTGCCGATGGGGGCCGTGTTCATGTCCGAGCATGTTTACAATACGATAGCTGATGGTGCAGGCAAATCGGCAGTCGGTCACGGCTATACCTATTCGGCACACCCAGTCAGTGCGGCAGTCGGCCTAGAATGTCTGCGCCTTTATGAAGCTGGGTTGCTAGAAAATGGCCGTAAGGCTGGTGAGCGCCTCATGGCTGGTTTGCATGGTTTGGCAGATCATCCGCTGGTTGGTGATGTTCGTGGTCGCGGTATGCTGGCAGCAATCGAGCTTGTTACGGACAAGGAAAAAAAGACGCCACTTCCGGCTGCGGCTGATCCGGCACGCCGTATTTTTGATCGTGCATGGGATAATGGCCTCGTCATCCGTGCTTTTGCGAATGGTGTTCTTGGCTATGCGCCGCCGCTTTGTTGCACTGACGAAGATATCGACGCAATCATCGAACGCACGCGCATAACGCTTGATCAGACACTTGCTGATGAAGACGTGCGTGCAGCAATGAAGGGATGAGTTTGACGAGCAGCAGCTTAGTTGCGAGCAAGAATTTCGTAAGTCTATGAGATTCGCAATATTATGCTGTTGCTCTTCACCAATTCAGCGCAATTTACGCGCATCTCTGTAACACACTGTCAGAGCTGCCAAAGGTGAGGATAAAAGGCGAAGCCTTGGATTATACCGGCCAAATGCCGGGTCAACCCGATCCAAAAAGCCTCTCGAACTCACATTGCAACGAGGTGTAGTTAACGACCGTATTTCTGAAACCGCAATGAGCCCAAGGTGAAGCCGGTGACTATAAACCGGAGCACCGGATGCAACTTTAACAAGGGGAACTGCCATGAGCGAGAAGATAACCAACTGGACTTCTTCCGACGACCGGATGATTGAAAATGCAATTCGTCGCGGGGCAACCCGGCGTGAATTGTTGCAGATGATGCTTATGGGTGGCGTAGCAGTTGCAGCTGGGTCGACGATCCTTGGTCGTGCAACATCTGCATATGCTGCGACCCCGGTTAAGGGTGGCTTCATCAAGGCTGCTGGTTTTAGCGCCTCCACCGCCGATACGCTTGATCCCGCCAAGGCTTCCAATGCGACCGATTATGTTCGCTGCTGCGCGTTCTATAACCGCCTGACATTCCTCAATGGTCAGGGCGAAACTGAGATGGAACTGGCCGAAAGCGTTGAAAGTTCGGATGCGAAGGTCTGGACCGTCAAGCTGCGCAAGGGTGTTACGTTCCATGACGGCAAGTCACTGACTGCGGATGATGTCGTTTTCTCGATTACTCGCCACCTTGATCCCGCCGTGGGCTCCAAGGTCAATGCGATTGCCAAGCAGATCACGGGTGTAAAGAAGGTTGATGACACAACCGTTGAGATCACGCTTCAAGATGCGAATGCCGATTTGCCAACAATTCTGGCACTGCATCATTTCATGATCGTTGCTGACGGTACGACTGATTTCTCTAAGGGCAATGGCACCGGTCCATTTGTTTGTAAGGAATTCCAACCGGGCGTGCGCTCAATGGCTGCGCGTAATGAGAACTATTGGAAGAACAACGGTCCACATCTCGACTCGTTTGAGTTCTTTGCAATCTCCGACGAAAGCGCACGTATGAACGCCGTGCTTTCTGGCGATATTCACCTTGGCGCGAACCTCAATCCACGCTCGCTACGCGTGCTTGAAAATAACCCAGCTGCCAAGCTCTTTATCTCGAAGCTCGGCACTTATACCAACCTGAATGTCCGTCTTGATTTGACGCCGGGCGATAAGGCTGGCGTTGCTGAAGCACTGAAATATCTGACTAATCGCGAAGTTATTCAGAAATCCGTACTGCGCGGCCTTGCTGAAATCGCGAATGATCATCCGGTTCCCGCGACCAGTAAATATTACAATGCAGAGCTTAAGCAGCGCGAGTTTGATCCAGAACGCGCAAAGTCGCTCCTTGAAAAAGCTGGCATGCTTAATCAGGAAATGCGGATCTCTGCTGCGGAAGCTGCATCGTCATCGCTCGATTATGCAATGGTTCTCCAGCAGGCAGCTTCGACAATCGGTCAGAAGATCACCATTGATCGTGTGCCGTCGGATGGCTACTGGTCAAACCATTGGCTGAAAGATCCGGTACATTACGGCAATATCAATGCTCGTCCGACACCGGATATTCTGTTCTCACTGCTCTATAAGACCGATGCGCCATGGAATGAGAGCCAGTACAAGTCCGAGAAATTTGACTCCATGCTGCTTGAAGCCCGCGGCTCGCTTGATGAAGCGAAGCGCAAGGCAATCTATGGCGATATGCAGGCCATGGTCTCCAACGAAGCTGGAACGGTCATCCCGGTATTCATGTCCAATGTTGATGCGATTTCGCCGAAGTTGAATGGCCTTGAGCCAAATCCGCTTGGCGGCATGATGGGTTATACATTTGCCGAACATGCATGGCTGGAAGCCTGACATTTCGTTAGGTATCCTTGCTTCGGGTTCGGGCAAAACGCCGTCTTTGCCCGAACTGATCGTTTTCCCCAACTATTGGGCTGCGCATGACCATGAAGTCGCCTCTGCTGAATCTCATCGCCAAACGTCTTGTCGTTGCTTTTGTTACGCTTCTGATTGTTGCGTTTACGATTTTCTTTGCAACAGCGATGCTTCCTGGTGATGTGGCTGAAATTCTTCTGGGGCAGGCGGCGACACCTGAAGCCGTTGCCGGACTTCGTCATGCGATGAACCTCGATCAGCCCGCTTTCCTGCGCTTTCTTTATTGGCTGGTTAATTTGCTGCGCGGTGACCTTGGTGTTTCTTACGTCAACAATGTACCGATTTCTGACCTCATCGGCAACCGGCTAGTCAATTCGCTGAAGCTTGCCGGTGTGACGGCTGCAATCTCAGTACCAATTGCATTGTTTCTTGGCATTACCGCCGCAATTATGCGTGGCACGATCTATGACCGTGTTGTTTCGATCATCACGATTTCGGTTATCTCCGTGCCAGAATTCATGGTTGCTACCATCGCAGTGATTGTGTTTGCGGTTTATCTTGGCTGGTTGCCAGCGCTTTCGATGGCCAATGAAGTTACATCGTTCTGGGGGCTTCTCAAGGTTTTTGCGATGCCAGTCATTACGCTGAGCTTTGTGATATCAGCACAGATGATCCGCATGACACGTGCAGCAGTCCTTGAGACGCTCAACACGCCCTATGTGGAAATGGCATTGTTCAAAGGTGCTTCACGCAGCCGAATGGTAGTTGTTCATGCGCTCCCCAATGCGCTCGGCCCTATCGTTAACGCTGTTGCACTTTCACTGTCTTATCTGCTGGGTGGCGTCATCATCGTGGAAACTATCTTCAATTATCCCGGCATAGCCAAGCTGATGCTTGATGCGGTTGCAACGCGAGATCTGCCTCTGATTCAGACCTGCGCGATGATCTTCTGCTTTGGCTATCTTCTGCTCATCACGATAGCCGATTTGATTGCTATCGTTTCCAACCCGAGGCTGCGATAATCATGACTGCTTCCGTCTCAAATCAGCGAAAAGCAAAGTCCCCGCGTTTCGGCTATCGAGTTAATCTGGTCGGCGCAGTTTCCTTTCTGATTATCTTTGGCTGGGCAGTGGTAGCAATCTTCGCTCCTTGGATTGCGCCCCATCCAATTGGCGAGATTGTTGATTTCGACTTTTTCGGCCCGATGAGCGCGCAATTCCCCCTGGGGACAGATTATCTTGGCCGCGATATGCTTTCGCGCATTATCTATGGCGCGCGGTTCACTGTCGGTATCTCGCTTGCTGCCGTGTTTTTAGCCTGCTTTTTTGGCGTTACACTTGGCATGACTGCAGCCGTGATTGGCGGTTGGTTCGATTCAACACTCAGCCGTTTTCTTGATGCCTTAACATCCATCCCAAGCAAAATTCTGGCACTTGTGATCGTCGCAGGTGTTGGAACATCCATCGCGATCCTGATTATTACAATGGCCGTGATCTATACGCCGGGCAGCTATCGCTTTGCGCGCGCATTGGCGATTAACATCAATACGATGGATTATGTGACGGTAGCGCGTGCACGCGGTGAGAAGATTGGCTATCTCATTCGCTCGGAAATTCTGCCCGGTATTATCGGGCCGGTACTGGCTGATTTTGGTCTGCGCTTTGTGTTCATCGTTCTGCTGTTATCGAGTATGTCGTTTCTTGGTCTGGGCGTACAACCGCCCTATGCTGACTGGGGTGCACTGGTTAAGGAAAACATTGGCGGGCTGTCTTTTGCAGCGCCTGCGGTCGTATTCCCCTCGATTGCCATTGCGAGCCTCACCATCAGCGTTAACCTGCTGATCGATAATCTCCCGCAGAAGATCCGTGACAGGAGCGAATGAATGAGCAATCTTGTTGAGATCAAAAATCTTCGTGTCGATGCAAAGACCGATTCAGGTCGCAAAGTAGAGATTATTCGCGATGTCAGTTTCGAGATTGCTGAAGGCGAAATCGTAGCGCTCATTGGCGAAAGCGGTTCAGGCAAGACCACAATCGCATTGACATTGATGGGCTATACGCGTCCGGGCTGCCGTATTGTGGGGGGCAGTATCGCTGTTGCTAGGCAGGATATTGTCACACTCTCGGAGCGTAAACGATCAAAAAAACGCGGCACTGAAGTTTCCTATGTACCGCAAAGTGCGGCAGCGTCCTTTAATCCCGTGCATCGCATTATGGATCAGGTTATTGAAGTAACCAAAATCCATAAGCTGATGTCGAAGGAGGAAGCACGTAAAAAGTCCAAAGAATTGTTTAAGGCGCTGGCTTTGCCAAACCCTGAAACAATCGGTGACCGCTATCCGCATCAGGTTTCTGGCGGGCAGTTGCAGCGATTGTCAGCGGCTATGGCTCTCATTGGCGATCCAAAGCTTATGATCTTTGATGAGCCGACGACCGCACTTGATGTGACGACACAGATTGAAGTGCTGCGTGCATTCAAATCGGTGATGAAAAAGAAGCACATCGCTGGTGTTTATGTGTCGCATGATCTGGCCGTCGTGGCACAGATTGCAGATCGCATTGTTGTGCTTAAAGGCGGCGAGGTGCAGGAGGTGGGGCTTACGCAGGATATTCTGCATAACCCTCAGCATCCTTACACGCAGGAATTGCTTGCCGCCTTTGAACCAGCTTTGCATGCAAAGCCTGAAAAGGCCGCAGTTGAAAAAACTGCACCACTTCTTGTGGTTGATAATGTCCTTGCTGGTTATGGCATGGTTGGCAAATCCGCCGAACCAGCGATGATCGCAGTCAACAATGTCAGCCTTGAGCTGTCGCGTGGACAGAACCTTGGCATTATCGGGGAGTCAGGCTGCGGTAAGTCTACGCTTGCGCGCGTTATTGCGGGTATCTTGCCTGCGGCGCGCGGTAAAATATTGTTCGAAGGCAAGGAAATGCCAAGTGATCTGCGTTATCGCAGTCGCGAACAGCTGCGCGAATTGCAGATTGTTTTCCAGTTTGCGGATACAGCGCTCAATCCGGCCAAGTCGATTGCAGACATTCTGGCGCGTCCGTTAAGTTTTTATCATGGAATGAGCGGCAAAAGCCGGGAAGCCCGCATTGACGAGCTACTCGATATGGTACGGATACCGAGCAATCTGCGCTATCGCAGGCCGGGTGAATTATCGGGCGGGCAGAAGCAGCGTATCAATCTCGCGCGCGCTCTTGCCGCCGATCCGAAGATGATCATCTGCGATGAAATCACATCGGCGCTTGATACAGTGGTTGCTGCAGCCATTATTGATTTGCTCAAAGAACTGCAACACGAATTGTCATTGTCTTATCTCTTCATCAGCCATGATCTTTCTACGGTTCGTGCGATCTGTGATGAAGTCGTTGTGATGTATGCGGGTAAAAAGGTTGAGCAGCTAAGCCCCGATATGATGGGCGATGCGGCCAGCCATCCTTACTCGCGGCTTTTGTTCTCGTCAGTGCCGAAACTCGATACTGGCTGGCTCGATAGCCTGAAACAAGACCCACAACTCGTTCGTGAGTTTACGAAGAGCTAAGCTTTTTAGCTCTGTTCGGTGAACATCACATCAAGTGGAAGGTGTGCTTTTACAATCGGTGATTTAAGCACAACGAAGCTGAAATATTTGTCGATGCCGACATCCATATCGATCAAGCGTTCCATGATCGTCTGATATTCGACGATTCCGGCGGTAACGAATTTCACCAGATAGTCGTAACCGCCGGATACGAGATGGCATTCGATAACGGAATCGATTTTCTCAACCGTTGCCAAGAACCGTGCAAAGTCGATTTGCCGATGATTTTTAAGGGTGACTTCAGTGAATACCGTTAGTGTTTGCCCGAGCTTTGACACATTGATCTGTGCGGAATATCCTGTGATGTAACCTTCCGATTGAAGTTTCTTCACCCGCATCAGACAAGGGCTGGGTGACAGATTGACGAGTTCAGCAAGTTCGACATTGGTTATCCGCCCGTTTTTTTGCATTTCGGATAAAATTCTGATGTCAATTTTGTCGAGCTTCATAGTCAAAACCACTTATTCGGTACTCTGATTTTAGATTATTATCATTTTCGTACCAAGCTGCAATCGGACAGCTTGCGGTTTTCCAAATTCAGTCATCATGCGAAGCAGCTACGTTTTGCACGCAATAATCACCTGTCTAAACTATAGTAAACCATATGAAATTCTGTGTAAACGCGAACTGCGATGTACCTCGCGACGTTGGCTGGATTAGAATATGCGAAACACCGGAGTTCTGCACATGTCTGCACCGCTATTGCACATTGAAACCAGCCCAAACTTGCCTAAAGAAGCTGACGTTGTTGTTATCGGTGGTGGCGTCGTCGGTGTATTTACCGCCTATTATCTGGCACGCAGCGGTATGAAAGTTACACTCGTCGAAAAAGGTCGGATAGCCGCAGAACAGTCAAGCCGTAACTGGGGCTGGTGTCGCCAGCAGAACCGTGATGCCCGTGAACTCCCCATGGCAACCAAAAGCCTTGATCTGTGGGATAAAATTGCTGAAGAAACCGGAGAGTATCCTGGCTTCAGGCGTTGCGGATTGCTCTATCTCTCACAGGATGAAGCAGAAATTGCAGGCTGGGCCCGCTGGCGAGATTTCGCGAAGACGGTCGGTGTTACCACACATATGTTGAGCGCGGCTGAGGCGGCGGAGCGTGGTAAGGCGACTGGACGCGCATGGAAGGGTGGCGTTTTTTCGCCGACTGACGGTATAGCCGATCCTTCACGCGCAGTTCCGATTGTGGCACGTGGTATTATAGCTGCTGGCGGGACGGTGCATCAGAACTGTGCGGCGCGCGGCATTGAGTTAAGCGGCGGGCGCGTCAGTGGCGTTGTCACAGAAGCTGGAACAATACAGACGAAAACCGTGGTGATGGCGGGTGGAGCGTGGGCATCGTCCTTCTGCAATCAGCTTGGTATTCGCTTTCCACAGGCCGCGGTCCGTGCATCGATTTTGTCTGTTGCGCCGGGTGCTATTGGACTGCCGGACGCGTTGCATACATCGCAGGTATCGCTCACGCGGCGCATTGATGGCGGTTATACACTCGCAATCAGTGGCAAAGCACGGGTGGATGTGACGCCTCAGCAATTGCGCTTCAGCCGCGAATTCATACCTATGTTCACGCGTCGCTGGCGTAGTCTTGCGCCGGGTGGCATTCAGGGCTGGTGCTCAGGCCATGAAACGCTGAGCAAGTGGTCACTGGATAAGGTCACACCAATGGAAAGAAATCGTATTCTGAATCCAAAGCCGGATGAAGGTCAGATCACTCTTACCTATAATAGGGCACGTGATCTGTTGTCAGAGCTTGCTAGTATTCCGATTGCCAATCGCTGGGCAGGCTATATTGATAGTACGCCGGATGGTGTACCGGCGATCGGCGAGATTGAAACAGTTCCGGGCTTTATTCTGGCAGCAGGTTTTAGCGGTCATGGCTTCGGCATTGGTCCCGGCGCAGGCCATATGATTGCTGACGTTATATTGGGTCGAGTGCCCATCATTGACCCGACCCCTTACAAGCCAGAGCGTCTGAACCTCAGCGTATGGGGCAAAGTCGCTGAATTTTAGGTTTTGCAGTTATATGGAGAAGTATTTCTCAAATGCATCATGCCGTTGATGAGGACATCTGATTATGCAGCTTCCTGCAAAATGTAAGCAAAGACCTCAGCGGGTATCTTAAATCCACGACACTTGCGCGGCGTTGCATTGAGATTCTGGGTGAGGGCGGTTAACTGCGTTTGGCTAACCTGTGTCTGGTCCGTGTTGCTGGATAAATACGGTCGAATGCACGGTTTTGTTGCAAACTTTTCGTTCACGGATGGACTGATAGTATCTTGGCTTTTAATCAACTGAGTATTTTAGATGTTTAAAGGTCGCCATTTTGATAAATCTGTCATCCTGCTGTGTGTTCGATGGTACCCGGCTTAAAACTTGAGCCTGCGCAATCTGAAGGAAATGATGTCGGGGCGTGGGATTGATCTGGACCATTCAACCAAGCATTGCCAGCTCATCTGCTTCAGCCCAAAACTGCTTGAACGATTTTATTGGAAGAAGCGTCAGGTCAGACGCAAATAGAACCTCGATGAGACTTACTCAAGGTCAAAGGGACGAACGTACCCCGACCCGATGTCTGATTGTGCATGTGAAAATCGACCTTCCACTCGCGGGCAAAGGTGGCAACGCGACTGTATGATTCCTTATAGCCAAGAGCGACAAGGTCAGCGTGCATCTGCTTGACCATGCACTTTTGTTTGCGGGGTTTGCGATCTTCCGACTTTAACCACGTTGTCAGTCGGTCAGAAAATGGGTCGAGTTTGCTTGGTCTATCCGGAACCTGATACTTTGGCTCAACGCCATTGAGACGCAGATACTTGCGGATGGTGTTCCGCGATAGGCCTGTTAGTCGGGCAATCTCGCGGATCGATAGTTCGTCCCGGTAATGTCACCGTCGGATAACGCTCAATAATGCCATGTCGATCACTCAATAGCCCTCGCTGAAAAACAAATGAGGGAAGGTTCAAACATGGGTCAATTATAAATGGAAATATCACCCCCACGGGGTCAGTTCTCAGCAGCAATCAACAATGTTGCAGAGCTCACCGGAAAACGAGGTCTTTTATTCCAAGCTTTTGCACCTGGAAGATGGAGCGCCGATCCAGATCGAAGAGCGATACGTGAATAGCGCTGAGGCTCCCGATTATCTTCAGCAGGACTTCACCCTTATTACCCTAAGTTTCTGGTTTTTGCGCAACACGATTGTCACGACAGTGGATAATACGATCCGTGCTATACGCGCGGATGAAGACATTCGCAAAATCTTGCAGATTGAAGCCAACCAAGCCTGCCTACTTGTTGACAAGCAAACATGGCGTGACGGAATACCAGTTACACGCAGCCGGTTCACATATCCGGTAGATCACTACCGTTTGCGTTCTTCTCATGAGGCACGGGCTAAACGGGTGAATCCTGTAAGCGCGAGCCGATGGCCGCATGCTAGTTCCGTGCGGCCAGCTTCAAACAATTTGGCGATACCTTTCGCACAGCTGTATTAAATTGCAGAGTGAGTGAACTATATTTGATAGTTGTTGGTTTCGCCTTATTTTGAGTCAACCTTCTTCGAGTTAACCCAAACGAAGACGGAATTACATTGAGACTTAAAGCGTACATGTGCTGGGTCTGTTCGGCGTCAAACACAAAAATGGGTTAAATTCAGGCCGAGTTTAACAAAGGTATAATACGGCAGCCTGGCGCGCACACGAATTTTTTATAGATGGTGTGATTACTATGCATTAAAATAGATCTTTCAGTTGAAGATACATATGGCGCTCAAGCGCACTCGTTCAAACTCGAATCGATGTGGAAGTTCGAGATCGTGCCTAGTCGGTGCTTGAAAGTATGGTGCTTACTGTATCGGATGACAAACGAGGGGGTATTACCGTTCGAATTTATATAAGCAGCAAAACGCATGATCTTGGTTTCACAGCAAGGCCTTTGAAGTGCTGTGCGACATGCGGCCGGATGTTACGGATGATTAAGTCTCTCCTCACTTCAAAAAATGACAAGCGGCAATGGGTTCTGTTGCATCTGCAATTAGCCCACGTTTCACATCGTCATGAATATGAACAACATGATGCCGATCTGAAGATCGACACCCTTCATCTGAAGGGGTTGGATTTCCTCAAACTTCGAGAACAAGCTACGGACTGGAGCCGCACCCGCGTAAAGCTGTCGGGTTGAAGCGCAGCTGTTCTTGCCTCTTACTCTAGATTCTCAAAGCGCCAACAAATTTGCCCCGGTTACGACAGCTTTCGGAATATCCCGATTATCACTTGTTTAGACGCATAAATGGTTGGCCAGTGCGGAGATCGGTTTCAATGAGCATGACGGCTGATAAGGGTGCGCCAGATGTTGGAACGGTGGCTACGGGTCGACGCGCCCGTCTGAAATGTCCGGTCTGATCGAACTCATGCAGTGCCGACCACTGGTTTGTACCTGCATAATCGCTACAAAGCTCGAGATTATGTCCCGTGCCGCTATTCGCCTCATTGAAGAGATTAATCTGCTCGAAATGACTGAAAGGGGCCTTTAACTTCGCCATCTGGTGATGCTGCGAGGGCGCCGAATTCAAGGGCTCTGTCGTATTTTTTCGCTTCTTTTGCATTATTTTGCTTTAGGTGCCGATAATGAAGAGAAGATAACGGTGTGGTAGTCCATTCAAAGTCTCGCATTCTTCTAAAAGCGTGATCCTCTATGCTGGTTTCTTCTACGTCCGTTATTCGGTTTCCTATCGTGATCTCCGAGAAATCATGGATGAGCGGGGCGTACAGGTTGACCGTGCAACATTAAACCGTTGGGCTGTACGATACTCTCCCCAGATTACGGCTCGGGCACTAAGACGTAAACAGCCAACACTAGGCTCATGGCTTTTACGAGACCTATATAAAAGTCAAAGGGAAATGGACCTATCTTTATCGGGCCGTGGATCGTGATGCTCAAACTCTGAACTTTATGCTCTCTGAACGCCGAAATCTCAGCGCTGCACCGCGCATATTTAAAAAAAAATCGCAGGCAACGGCGTTCCAAAGAAAGTTGTCATCGAAAAAAGTGGCGCCAATCTGGCTGGGGCTTACGCTGTAAACAGTATCTTGAAAATCACGGGCAAAGGCGAGGTGATCGAAATTCTTCAGATCAAATATCTCGACAACATCCTCAGCAGGACCATCACTTTATCAAGCAGATCACGAAACCGATGATGCGCTTCAAAACGTTTCATTCAGCATTAGCGACAATTGGGTATTGAAGTCGCATATATGATTCGCAAGAAGCAATTCGTAAACGATAACTGCTCGCCATTAGAGGTCTTTGCGGTGCTGGCAGCGTAATTGCGCGCGGAGATAAGGTTGTTTTTAACCCGCTGGGAATTTACGGCTGAGCCTTTCCAATGGCTATTTAAAGCATTCGTAAAAGAAAGTCATAGAACCGCATGTCTTGGGCTCGCGATACGTTGATGCGTATGCCTCTTGCCAGGGGATTTTGTTTATCGATACAAAATACGCTGCCGGGGGCGATGAAGATGCTCTCTTGGGCACCGGCGCGGGCCAATTCGAGATCATTGACACCTGCTGGTAAAAGTAAATACTTGTAGTATCCCCCGACATCATTTGAAAAACATTGCCAACCGGCTTGATCGATTCTGTGTTGGAATTCGTCTGACGCTGTTTCAATTCTCTGCCAAAGGCGTTTCAAATGCCGGTCGTAATGGCCTTCCGCTATTAATCGGTGAAGCAACCGTTCGATATGACCGGAGCTGTTGACTGTTGTTAGCATCTTCAATTCAGCTAGCGCAGCGATGATATCTTCTCGTGCGACTATGAAACCTGAACGCAAGCTTGCTGATAACGTTTTTGAAAATGTCCCCACCGAGATCACACGATTGACCTGATCCAGCGTAGCTAAACGGTGCGCCGATGGCAGAGGAAGGTCGCAAAATGGATCATCTTCGACAATTATTATATCGTGAGTGCTCGCTGCCGCAAGTATGGCGTGGGCGACGGGTAGAGTAATCGAACTACCCATTGGATTATGCCCCAGCGATTGGGTGAAGAACATCTTTGGCCGCTCGGATTTTAGCTTCTCGCTAAAATCACTGATGTCCGGTCCTTCGGGTGTACGGCGTACGCCAACCATGCGTATCTGCGCCAAGGCAAGTTTAGCAAACAAGGGGTAGTAACCCGGATCATCAACAAGGACTGTATCGCCGGCTGAAAGCAAGCCGCGAATAATGAGATCCAACGCGTGGTTGGCGCCAAAACTCAATAAGATATTCGCTTCTTCCGCGTGAATATGCTGGCTCCTCAAGCGATGCGCAATCTTTTCCCTTAACAGGGGAAACCCCAGCGCCGACCCATAAGCATCGGAATCGGTTGTCAGCGACCGGTCGTGAATCATGAGATGACGTTTGATTTCCGACTGCTCGGTCCATGCAGGCGGCGGACGTCCGTCTCCCACCCGGATCTGGAAACTCTGATCGAGCTGTGCGCTGAGGAGAGAAGCAATATCCACCGCTTCTGCGACATGTTTCGGCCGCTGGTTCGTTGTTGTGTCGGGTTCGAAAACAACGGTAAACCCAGACCCCTTGCGGGCTGCAATGAACCCGCCTGCCACCAAACGGTCATAGGCTTCGACGACGGTATTTTTCGATACATTGAATTCACTTGCTGCCTTGCGAACGGAGAGCAGCCGGTTTCCATAAAGCAAGGCACCCGAAACGATCTGTTCCTTCAAGTGCGCAGTGATTGTTTCCACAAGCGTAACCGCAGTAGTGGTCAATCTATGGGTGGGCGCCATGTCGTCTCCGTACTGGTACAGTTGGGGACAATATTTAAAAACTGTACCTTTTCATGAGGGTAACAAATTGCCCATAAAACTTTCAAGAGGAACTTCTTCTGGGAGGCGGTATTGGCTGATTTGAACGTGAAAGCATCGCGACAGGACGTTAATTCTCGTTTGGAGAATATGCGGAATCTTTCACCCGCTGAACGGTTGGCCAAAGTCGCCGATGCGGTATCGCTTTCGCCTGAAGAGGTGGATGTCTTATCTCATGCCGGCTTGCCGATAGATCTCGCCAATGGAATGATTGAGAATGTCATCGGCCTATTCGAACTGCCGATAGGTATCGCTACAAATTTTACCGTAAATGGGCGGGATTATCTTATCCCGATGGCAGTGGAAGAACCATCGGTTGTCGCGGCCGCGTCCTATATGGCGCGGATAGCGCGTAAATGCGGTGGGTTTCAGACCTCGAGCACTGGCCCACTCATGCGGGCCCAGGTGCAGGTACTGAAGCTCGGCGATCCGCATGGTGCGCGAATTCGGGTGCTGCAGGAGCGTGAGGCGATCATTATGGCGGCCAACGCTAAGGATAAAGTGTTGATTTCGTTGGGTGGTGGCTGCAAAGATATTGAAGTCCATATCTTTGAAGATACGCAGGTTGGCCCTATGATTGCCGTTCATCTGATTGTGGATGTTCGGGACGCAATGGGTGCGAATACGGTCAATACGATGGCCGAAACAGTCGCGCCACTGATCGAGAAAATCACCGGTGGCGTCGTGCGTCTGCGTATTCTTTCCAATTATGCGGATTTGCGCCTTGCACGTGCAATGGTCTCGCTGACGCCGGAAGCATTGAAAACCGACGAGTACGATGGGGAGAGAATCGCGAACGGTATTGTCGAGGCTTGCGCCTTTGCAATTGTCGATCCCTACCGCGCTGCCACCCATAATAAGGGAATTATGAACGGTATCGATCCGATCGTTATCGCCACTGGCAACGACTGGCGCGCGATTGAAGCAGGTGCCCACGTATGGGCTTCGCGCTCGGGCCGGTACACTTCGCTTACGCGCTGGGAAATCGATGTCAAGGGGAACCTGATAGGTACACTGGAAATGCCAATGGCATTGGGCTTGGTAGGGGGTGCCACGAAAACACATCCCGCCGCGCGCGCGGCGTTGAAGGTATTGGGTGTGCAGACAGCACAGGAATTAGCCGAAGTTACGGTAGCAGTCGGGTTGGCACAGAACATGGCTGCGCTTCGTGCCCTGGCGACGGAAGGCATCCAGAAGGGACATATGGCATTGCATGCCCGCAACATTGCCATTGTCGCCGGAGCGACCGGCGAGGAAGTTGACAAGGTTGCGGCCGCTCTGACCGCTAACCACGATGTCCGCGTGGACCGGGCAAAAGAATTGCTGGAAGGCATGCGCAACGCTTGATGGTACGCGTACGCGAATCCCTGCAATTATTGCGCAATGCAATGAGCCAGGGACCGGATTGACAGTCCTGGCAGATATGGAGGCCCCAATGAGTACTGAACGAGAAATGCGCCCTGTCCTTTCAAGGAGATCTGGTCCGTTGTCAGGGGTAATCGTTCTCGACGTGACGCGGGTCGTCGCGGGGCCGTTTTGCGCAATGCTTCTGGCTGATATGGGCGCGACTGTTATCAAGGTCGAACATCCGAGAGAGCCGGATTATGCAAGGACGTTTCCACCATTTGTACCCTCAGGAGAAATACAGCTCAGCGCATTTTTCTCCCAGTTCAATCGCAACAAGCTGGGTTTATCGATCAATTTGAAGTCCGAAGACGGAAAACTCCTGCTTAAACAATTGGTCAAGCAGGCGGATATTCTGATCGAGAACTTCCGTCCGGGAACGATGGACAGGCTGGGTTTGGGTTACGATACTCTCAGCGCCATTAATCCAAAGCTTGTTTATACCGCCATAAGCGGATTTGGTCGATCAGGTCCCAATTCATCGAAGCCCGCATATGACAATACAGGACAGGCGGCAGGCGGCCTATGGTCAATGAATGGTTATCCAGACCGGCCGCCGGTGAGAGTTGGAACGATCATAGGCGATCTGGCTGCGTCGCTTTACGCAGCTATCGGGACTCTTGCGGCTCTGCGGGAGGCTGAAAAAACTGGCAAGGGTCAGGTCGTGGATGTATCTCAACAAGATTCGATCCTCACTCTCACTGAAAATGCTGTGGTGCGTTACACCACTCAAAAAGAAGTGGCTGAGCCTTTAGGGAACGATCATCCATTCGTCAGTCCTTATGGTCAGTATCCCTGCAAGGACGGTTACGTGTTCTTCGGAGGTTATACGGATAAATTCTGGTCCATCACGTGCAAGCTGTTCGGCCAGCCCGAAAAAGCCAAGGACCCGCAAATCGACACGATGGAGAAGCGTTTCGATCCAAAGATTTCGGAGACAGTTGTCAAGCCTCTCCTGAATGAATGGTTTAGTAAGTATACAAAAGCCGAACTTGAAGAAATGGCGGGAGACCAAGTTCCCTTAAGTGCAATCAAGACCATAGCAGAGGTTGTCGAAGATCCTCACATTGCAGCGCGCGAGATGATTGTCGATGTCCCTATGGGAGACCAGCTGGTCAAAATGTTCGGGCTGCCAATCAAGCTCTCCGGCATGGAGAGTATCCGGTATGAGAAGGCTCCGTCTCCCGGAGAGCACAGCGCCCGTATTCTGACAGAACTTCTGGGCGTTTCACCCGAAGAGGTGGCCCGATTGAAAGATCAAGGTGCAATTTGATGGGGACGATCGACTTCACGAAGGACGATCACGTTGCGATCATCCGGATTAACCGGCCCGAAAAACTCAACTCATTGACGCTGTCGATGTATGACGATCTAGGCGCCGCTTTTCAGAGCGCCAATACTGATTCAGAAATTCATTCGGTGGTTCTGTGTGGCGAGGGAACGCGCGCCTTTTGTGCGGGCGCGGATCTCAAGGAATCGATTCCCGCTCTTGCATCTGATCGGTTCGATATTTCGGCCTGGGACCCGGCACATATCAAATATGCCGGGTTTAATAAGCCGATAGTAAGCGCGGTCCAAGGTGTCTGCATGGGGGCTGGTTTCGAACTCATGCTGGCTACGGACATAAGGATTGCTTCGCAGGACGCTGTGTTTCAGCTTCCTGAGGTAGGGCACGGCTTTGTTCCGGCAGGCGGTACGTTGGTGCGCTTGGTACGCCAGATAGGATATGCCCATGCCATGGAGATAATGCTCACTGCCGAACGCTTCTCTGCATCGGATATGCTTGAACGGGGCATCGTCAATCGTATTGAACCTTCAGATAAGGTTGAGGCAACCGCTATAGATATGGCTCGTCGACTGGCCGGTTTCAGTCCAACGGCGGTACAGGCCATAAAGGAAGCGGCATTAACATTGCCGGACCTTCCTCTTGTCGATGCTTTCCGCGAGGAAGCCAGAATTGGCCAGCGTACCTTTACCAGTGACGAAGCCAAGAAGAGTCTGGCGGCTTTTGCAGCGCGGGGAAAGGATCGATGATGGCTGGCGTCACGATAGTTGAGGTCGGCCCCCGTGATGGTCTACAGAATGAAAAACGCGTCGTGGCGACTGAGGAAAAACTTGAGCTTATTTCCCTTCTGCGTGCGGCTAGGTTGACGCGACTGGAAGTTACGGCTTTCGTTTCCCCGAAATGGGTACCTCAGATGGCGGATCATCAAGCTGTATTGCGTGGGACCCCGCAAGCAGAAGGATTGATCCGCTCGGTGTTGGTGCCAAATGAGCGTGGTGCCCGTGCTGCGCTCGAAATAGGTGTCGAGGAGCTGGCGGTATTTACGAGCGCATCGGAAAGCTTTGCCAGAACGAACATTAACTGCTCGATAGATGAGAGTATCAATAGGTTTCAACCAATTGCTGACCTAGCGCGCAACAGTGGCGTGCGTTTGCGTGGATATGTGTCCTGCGCCGTTGAATGCCCATTTGAAGGCGCTGTTGAGCCGCACGTGGTCGCGGAAATTGTGGGCAAGCTTGCGGATTTGGGCTGCACCGAAATTTCCCTGGCGGATACGATTGGGCGAGCTTCGCCAGATAGCGTTCATAAGTTGCTATGTGTTGTCGGCCAGAAACTTCAGTCGCAGCAACTCGCTTGTCACTTTCACGATACTTATGGTCGGGCGCTTGAGAACATCAATGTAGGACTTGAACACGGTATCCGTGTTTTCGACAGCGCTATCGGGGGGCTTGGGGGATGTCCATACGCACCAGGAGCAGCTGGAAATCTAAGCACATTGCGGCTGGTCAACCAT
Organism: Ochrobactrum sp. Marseille-Q0166; assembly: GCF_014397025.1. Lineage (NCBI taxonomy): Bacteria > Pseudomonadati > Pseudomonadota > Alphaproteobacteria > Hyphomicrobiales > Brucellaceae > Ochrobactrum > Ochrobactrum sp. Marseille-Q0166. The sequence goes on from NZ_JACJUO010000003.1 coordinate 77,123, forward strand.
CTGGAGAATAAGGGCTATTCCACGGGCGTTGACATTGCCGCGTTGAAACGAGCTCAGGAGTTTGCAGCGAGAATTCGGACCAATTCGATGTGTGTTTCCGATTAATAAATAGAATAATATGGGAGGAACTGTATGCGCGTTGATAGACTTAAGCAGTTGGCAAGTGTCGCGGTTTTCCTGACGGGAATACTCGCGACGTCAAACGTCTTCGCTAAAGATGGAATCAGTGATCAGGTTGTCCGTATCGGGCTTATTGAGGACATGAGCGGCGTCTACGCCGATATCACCGGTATGGGTGCTGTCACGGCTGCAAAAATGGCAGTCGAAGAGTTTGGTGGGACCGTTCTGGGGATGCCAATCGAGATCGTCTCTGCAGATCACCAGAACAAGGCTGATATCGGCGGTGCAATCGCACGAAAGTGGTTCGACGAAGATGGTGTTGATGCAATTCTCGATGTAGCGTCATCGTCGCCAGCACTAGCGGCTTTGGAAGTCGCAAAGCAGAAGGAAAAGCTTATCGTCCTGAGTTCTCCCGGTTCGTTGCGTATCACGAATGACGCATGTGGCCCTTTTGTCGTTCATTGGGCATACGATACTTATGCAGTTGCGCATACTACGGGTCAGGCACTCGTCGATCAGGGGCTGAAGAGCTGGTATTTCATTACTGCGGATTATGCTTTTGGTCACGGTCTGGAAAAGGAGACCGGCGACCTCATCAAGGCGAGGGGTGGTGACGTTGTGGGCAGTATCCGCTTGCCTATCGGGACCGCCGACTTTGCATCGGCACTTCTTACGGCGCAAGGGTCAGGTGCAAGCGTGGTTGCTCTGGCGAATGCTGGTGCTGATACGATCAACTCGGTCAAGCAGGCCGCGCAATTCGGCCTTACTCAAACGGGCCAGAAGCTAGCCACACTTGGCGGTTTCATCAACGATATCCATGGAATGGGTCTTGAAGAAGCGCAAGGATTGACGATTGTCGAGGCCAGTTACTGGAACCTGAATGAACAAACACGCGCATGGTCACAACGTTTTTTCGATGAAAGAAAGGCAATGCCGAACATGTTGCAGACCGGAGTTTATTCATCCGTGCTCCACTATCTCAAGGCCGTCGAGGAAGCTGGTACGGATGATACTAAACAGGTGGTCGCCAAAATGAGGGAGCTGCCGGTCAACGACGTTTTCTATCAAAATGGTTCCATTCGCGCGGATGGTCGCATGATGCACGACATGTATCTGTTTGAGGTCAAGAAGCCTGGCGAATCCAAAGAACCGTGGGATTACTACAAGTTGCTGGCAACGGTTTCCGCTGACAAGGCATTCCAGCCCTTGGAGAGGTCGCAATGCCCGTTGGTGACAAAATAACACCTGTTGTGCAGAACATGATCGTTATCTGATTTGGCGCAACATCTCATAGCCGTTCAATAGGAGATATAAAATGACAGGGAACATGAACCGGCGAGAGTTTAATCTGTTTTTGGCTGCAACCATCGCTTGTGTAGCGACGGGTGGAGCGGCCTATGCTCAGGCGGACGGAGAAACGCTTATGTCCATTGTCTATCCTGAGCCACCAATTTTGAATCTGGGATTGAACCAGCAAACCCCCACCGGCTTGGTGGCAGGAAAGCTCTACGAGGGGTTGCTTTCTTATTCAAGGGATTTGACGCCACAGCCTTTGCTGGCAGATTCATGGGACGTTTCGCCGGATGGCTTAACCTACACTTTTCATCTCGTAAAAAATGCGAAATGGCACGATGGTCAGCCATTCACATCTGCGGATGTTGTTTTTTCCTGCAAGACGTTTCTGCCTGAAGTGCACCCGCGTGCGCGAGATGTTTTCAGCCGCTGCGTCAGTATTGAGGCACCTGACGATTACACGGTGATTTTCAAGCTCATGCGGGCGTTTCCGGCGTTCCTTATGGCATTTGAGACGGCATCAGCGCCTATGATGCCACGCCACCAACTCGAGGGAACGGATTATCGCAAAGTGGGGGCGGAGCAACCCCCTATAGGCACCGGCCCTTTCCGTTTCTCGGAATGGGTGCGCGGTTCGCATATCCGTCTGACGGCGACAGATGACTACTACCGTCAAGGCGAGCCGAAACTTCGCGAAATCTATTATCGTGTAATTCCCGATGCCGCTTCACGCGGCGTGTCCTTGGAGCAGGGGGATACGCAGTTAGCGCAATGGCAAGACATTGAACCTTTCGACGTGGCGCGTCTGGCGGCGCTGCCGCATCTTGAGATGACTACTGACGGCTACGAGTATTTTTCTCCGATGCTATGGATCGAGCTGAACTGTCGCCGTCCGCCCATGAACGACAAGCGCTTCAGGCAAGCACTGATGCATTTGATTGATCGCGAGTTCGTACGCGATCGAATCTTGTTCGGGCTAGCAAAAACGGCCACGGGGCCAATCTCATCTTCAATGCGGTTTTATAGCGCCGACGTGCGGACTTATGAACCTTCGGTCGAGAAGGCTACCAAGCTGCTGGATGAAATGGGCCTAAAGCCAGGTGCGGATGGCGTGAGAGCTTCCCTCAAGTTCACAATGGTACCTGCCGGAGAGACGTGGACTCGCATCGCAGAATATGTGCGACAGTCGTTTGTTAAGGCAGGTATCAAGGTCGAATTACAGAGCAACGATTTGGCAGGTTGGGTTGAGAGTGTCAGCAATGGTGACTTCGATATAACCGGCAACCAGCTTTATCAAAATGGTGATCCCGCTCTCGGGGTGGCCCGCACCTATATATCGTCAAATATCCGTAAAGGTGTCATGTTCTCCAATACGTCAGGCTACTCTGACCCCAAAGTCGATGAATTGTTCGAAGCTGCGGCAAGTGAACTGGATGCGGAAAAGCGCCAAGCTTATTACACCGAGGTTCAACAGTTTCTGGTTGAAGAAATGCCCGTCCTCTGGTTGGCAGAACAAAGATACCCAACAATATTTGATAACCGCCTGAAGGAAGTGGCGGCCTCAGCCACTGGCGTCAATTCCAATTTCGGCACAGTCAATTTCGCCCTGAGCTAGCCGTTACATTCGACCTGAGAGTCGAAGAGGAATGGACTGCTCTAGAGGCGGCTCTCGACATGATTCCAGATTGAAGGTGGTTGCTGACAACCACCACATGAAAGGCTGATGCTAATGCTAACTCCTATTGACGATAAAGAAATCGCTTTGCTGCGTGACTGGCGCCATAAGCTGCATCAGTTTCCAGAAGTTTCAGGTGAGGAAGTCGAAACGGCACGAGAGGTGGTATCCTTTCTGTCCGACACGCAACCAGATCACATAATAACTGAATTAGGTGGTCACGGTGTGGCGCTGATTTATGAGGGTGAGCAAAGCGGGCCGACGGTGTTACTGCGTTGCGAGCTTGACGCATTACAGATTCAGGAAATCTCCGATCTTCCCTACAAATCCCGTAACGATGGAAAGGCCCATATGTGCGGCCATGATGGCCATATGAGCATGATGGCAGCTGTCGCCCGGCAACTGCACCGGAAAAGGCCGACGCATGGCCGGGCCATTTTGCTGTTTCAGCCAGCAGAGGAAACCGCACATGGCGCGGAGGCCGTGATTGCTGATCCGAAATTTGCGTCAATCAAGCCGGACTATGCTTTTGCTATCCATAATATGCCGGGCCTGCCGCTGGGGCATATCGCAGTAGCTCCCGGACAGATTACCTGTGCTTCGATGGGGCTATGTATAAAGCTGACGGGCAAGGTTTCTCATGCCTCCGTGCCTGAAGCAGGCATTTCCCCTGCAATGGCGGTGTCGCGTATCATAGCGACTCTTGAACGGCTGCAGGCGGGGGAAATCGTCGAACCAGGTTTCCGGCGCCTTACAGTGACTGGCGTTGAAATGGGGAAGCGCGTTTTCGGTATAACGCCGGGTAATGCAGAGATACGCATCACGCTCCGCACCCCTGAAACCGACGCCATCATGGGTCTTCTCGGAGAAGCGCTGGACATGGCGCGCAAGATTGCCATTGAGGAGCGACTATCACTTGATTACTCCACGCACAATTTCTTTCGGGCCTGTGTCAACGATCAGGACGCTGCGGCGATTTTCGACAATGCGGTCGATCAGATGGCATTGTCCCGGGTGACGGGTTACTTGCCTATCCGGGGCGCAGAAGATTTTGGATTATTCGGCTCCTGCTCGAAATCGGCGCTGTTGTTTATCGGTTCGGGAATGGATCACCCCATGGTCCATAATCCGGATTATGATTTTCCAGATGAATTGATCCCGCTGGGCGCCGGAATATTTCTCGGTGTTCTTGAGCAATTGCTCGGCTCCAAGCCTCCACAACCAACAGAAATTTTAAAGACAAGCTAATGTTCGTTTTTTCCCGATTATTGGCGAAGCTGGCCGGGATTGTGTTTACGATCCTCGTCATCGCCATAATAAACTTCGCTGTCATTCATTCGGCACCGGGAGATCCCGCATCGGTGATCGCCGGCCAATCCGGCGCTGCGGACGCTAAATTCATCGAGCAGATCCGAGCCGATTATGGACTTGATCAGCCCTTTTTTCACCAGCTCGCCACCTATGTCGGTAAGGTTCTACAATTCGATCTGGGCTATTCCTATCGGCAGCGGGCAGCCGTCAGTCAGTTGATTGCCGAGCGTTTGGGACCAACTTTGCTGCTTACACTTTCCGCTTTCTTCCTTTCGTTGATTGGCGGCGTCTTGTTCGGTGCAATCGCCGGAAAGCGGAATGGTTCATGGGGCGATCTTGCGATCTTGCTGGTTTCGCTGCTTCTTTATGCGACGCCGGTCTTTTGGCTCGGGCTGATGCTGGTATTGGTCTTTTCGATTCAACTCGAATGGCTCCCGGCATTTGGCTATGTGGATATTCGCGCTTCGAGTTTCACCACGGGTCAATATATGTTTGACGTGGCGCGCCACGCCATTCTCCCGGTGGTTACATTGGCCGCAATCTATATGGCCGTATACATTCGACTGATGCGCTCTTCGTTGATTGAAGTTTCGCACGAAGATCATGTGCGGACCGCGCGGGCAAAAGGTCTGACTGAGGCTCAAGTCTTATCTCGCCATATGCTGCGTAACGCTGCCCTTCCGGTCGTGACTTTTGCGGGATTGCAAGCGGGCGCGCTCATCGGTGGGTCCGTGGTTGTGGAAACGGTATTCTCTTGGCCAGGTCTTGGGCGCTTGACTTACGATGCGGTGACCGCGCGCGATTATCCCGTTTTGCTCGGCTTGTTTCTTATCATGTCGATGCTGGTTATCGCGACCAATCTACTGACCGATTTTCTGCATCGAATTATCGATCCTCGTGTGAAAGGCCGATAGGAGAAGAGCTATGAGGGATTTCATACGAACATTCGTGAGCAGGCCGGCTGGCGTCGTTGGCCTCATACTTTTAGGTTTCATCTTTTTAGTTGCCGCCGTTGGACCGTGGTTCTATCCCGCTTCGCCATGGGACATGGCTGGTGTGCCTTTCAGCGCACCCGGAGAAAACGGCATGCTCCTCGGCTCCGACACATTGGGGCGGGATGTAGCGGCCGGTATCGTACATGGAGCACGCGTTTCAATTCTGATAGGCTTGGCATCGACACTAACCGCGCTTGGTATAGGAGTGCTACTTGGTTGTGTCGCGGGTTATGCTGGCGGTATACTTGATACTGCTATTGTGCGGTTCACGGAGATATTTCAGACCATACCGAGCTTCGTGCTTGCAATCTTGTTTGTCGCCATTTTAACTCCTTCGATCTCCACAATCATTTTTGCGATTGGCTTGGTGAGTTGGCCACCTTTGGCGCGACTGACGAGAGCGCAGGTGAAAACGATCTCACAACGTGAATTCGTTCAAGCCGCCCGGTGCCAGGGACAGTCCATTCAGTCCATCATCGTACGGCATATTCTTCCAAATGCTGTTTCGCCTATCATAGTCGCTTCGTCGCTAACTGTGGCGGCAGCTATCTTGATTGAGGCCGCATTATCTTTCATGGGGCTCGGTGACCCCAATCTGATGAGCTGGGGCTACATGATCGGTGCCGGACGAACCGTCATTCGACAGGCGTGGTGGATGAGCGTATTTCCCGGGATTGCAATCCTTATAACCGTAGTTGCAATCAATCTCGTCGGTGAAGCGTTGAACGATACACTCAATCCGAGGATATCCCGAGCATGAGCGAGCCGTTGCTTTCTATTCAAAACCTTGTGCTCGGGCTGCCCATGGGTGCCGACCGCAAGCATGCTGTCGATGGCGTCAGTTTTGACGTCAACAAAAACGAAATCGTTTGTCTGGTTGGTGAGAGCGGTTCCGGTAAATCGATGACCGCCCACGCGATCCTGCGGTTGCTTCCGTCCAAGGTTAAACCTCTGCAGGGCGAGATCAGGTTTGACGGCCGCAATTTGCTTGACCTTGCGCCGCGGGAGATTCGGACCTTGCGGGGCAATCGTATCGCCATGGTTTTTCAGGAGCCGCTCACTGCGCTCAATCCTCTACAACGCGTTGGAGCACAAGTCGCAGAAGCTATTCGTATTCATACGGGGATCGCCGACAGTAAAGCAAATACGCGGGTTTTGGAACTTTTTGAGCAGGTCGGCTTACCTGATCCACAGACGCTTCTATCCGCTTACCCATTCCAATTATCCGGTGGGCAGCGTCAACGCGTGATGATCGCGATGGCACTTGCTAATGACCCGGAGCTTTTGATTGCGGATGAGCCGACAACCGCATTGGATGTGACGACGCAGCGACAGATACTGGATTTGATCGTCGACCTGCAAAAAAAACGTGACATGGGAGTGTTATTTATAACGCACGACATTGGCGTGGTTGCGGATATTGCCAATCGTGTCGTGGTGCTCCGTCATGGCAAAGTCGTTGAACAGGGCGCGGCCACGACAATTCTGAACGTGCCCAACGAGCAATATACAAAAGATTTGCTGGATGCTGTCCCCGGTCGAGGATCGGTGCGTTCGGTGGCGGACAACAATCAGCCGCTATTGCAGGTCCGTGGGCTGCAAAAGATTTTCGTGACCAAACGGGATATGTTTGCACCGCCTCGGCGCGTCGTTGCGGCAGATAATCTCAACCTGGTTTTGAACAAAGGCGATACGCTGGCGGTCGTGGGCGAAAGCGGCTCGGGCAAGTCCACGCTCGCAAGAATGGTTTTGCGTTTGATCGAACCAGATGACGGCTCGATTGTCTTTGATGGCGTACCCGTACAAAAAATGCGCGGAGAGGAGCTACGCCAGTTCAGGCGCAAGGTACAAATTGTATTTCAGGACCCATATGCGTCACTGGATCCCAGATTGAAAGTCGGTGAAAGCATTATACGAGGGCCGATGGCATTTGGAGCCTCACGTTCTAAGGCGCTTTCTGTCACAACGCATTGGCTGGAGAAAGTTGGACTGGGAGTGCATGCGCTGGACCGGTATCCTCATGAGTTCTCCGGTGGGCAACGGCAGAGAATTTGTATTGCCCGCGCGCTGGCACTCGATCCTGTCTGTTTGATTGCAGACGAAGCGGTTTCCGCACTCGACGTTTCCGTTCAGGCTCAGGTGCTTAAGCTTCTGTCCGAACTGAAGGCTGAAATGGGGCTGACTATGCTGTTTATCACGCATGATCTGAGGGTTGCAAGGGAGATCGCTGATCGTATCGTAGTGATGAAAAAGGGGAGTGTAGTCGAAGAGGCACGTGCATCTGACCTCTTCGAAAGACCGCGTGCCGACTACACGCGTCGTCTGCTGAAGGCCGTTCCCGGACGAGATTTCTTCGAAAGTCGCAGAGTGGGCGAAGCAGTGCTTTAGCCCGCGCGAGATTGGCAACGGTTTCTCGAGCTGACAGGCTGCCGATTGAAGCCGCATGAAAAGGAGAACAAAAATATGAACGAATTTGAACGCTCCTTTATCGAGAAAGCCACCTTGCTTTTCATCGCCTCACGCAGCGACGAAGGTGCGATGGACGTCTCTCCTCGCGGTGGCCAGCCTTCCGTGGTCAGGATAAGTGCTGATGGCAGCCTTCTACTGCCCGATTATGTCGGAAATAAACGGCTCGATACCATCGGCAACATACTGAGCAATCCCAATGTAACGCTTGTTCTTCTCAACAAGCAAACGGATGCATATCTGCACATCGTCGCCCACGCGACTTTTTCGCAACGCGAGGAAGATATCGCAGCGTTTCCTGCTGACGAGAATCGACCGTTGAGCATCTTGGTTCTGAAGCCGTCTAGAATGGATATCATTCGAAGCGATGTATTTCGTAAGAGTGGTTTCTGGCTTGATCCTGCCGAAAGGAAGCGACCTCTAGATGTTCTGGATATCTATGCACGTGACAGAAAATGGCAGACGGAGAACGGGAACGAACCGGTAATTCGAGACGCGGAGTCCGAGCATCGTCTTGCCGAAGCCGGGTTGCGCGAGTTTTATGGCACGCCGAGCCCAATCGTTCAGACAAAAGCCTATAATGTAGCGGGCCCCGGCTTTATGTCCTTCATCGATCACGCAGGCTTTGTCGTCTTTGCTTACGAGACTGAAACCGGTGAAATTTTGATCGAATTGTTTGGCGGTAAGCCTCTGCGAGTCAACTACACCACCAATCGACAATCCTTCCTGCTCGATATGAATGGATGTCGTACCAATCAAGCAAAAACAATACCCCATTCAGGTAAGTATGCGCTCCTAGCAGCGGAGCCGGGCAGATGTGAGAATATAAGGCTGAATGGAGATTATCGAGGAACGACCAATAATGTCGATGAGCAGCGTGTGCTCAGCTTATCGACTGAGGAAATCTATTTCCATTGTTCCTCTGCCTTTACCAGATCGCGGATATGGACGGATGTACCACCCACTGCTTGGACGGGTAAGCGACGATTCCTGTGTGCTGAACGCAAGCGTGAAAGCCATGATGTGACATCGTTTATCTTGAAACCACGCGATAGCGCTCCAATTGGCGATGTGCTGCCAGGCCAGTATGTAACAGTATCGCTCCTCAAGGATGATCACAGGATCGCTCGGCAGCGTTGTTATTCGATTTCCGGCACACCTGAAACGTACTCGCTGCGTATTACTGTGCGCCGGATCGGTAATAATGGTGTCTCGGACTTACTTCACGATGAGATGCAAATTGGCGACGAATTGTTGCTGGGGCCACCGGCGGGGCATTTCGTTTTGGAGAGTTCGCTTTCGCGCCCGATCGTCTTTATTAGTGCAGGCGTGGGCATAACGCCGCTTATGCCGATGGTCGAAAAACTTTCAAAGGCGCAGCCAGGTCGTGAAGCATGGTTTTTGCATGCGGCCCGGAGCAGGGAACACCATTTATTCAAAGAGGATATAGAGCGTATAGCAGACATCAATCCATCGCTTCGTCTGTTCACAGCTTACTCTAAGCCAAATAAAGGCGACAATTGTGATCATTCAGGTCGTCTCAATGCAGGCATCATCGGGCAATTGCTACCCGTTGCAGAGGCAGATTTTTATATCTGCGGTCCGAATGCTTTCATGTCGGAAATAAGTGAAGGTTTGAAAGCGTTAGGCGCACGACCTGACGGTATCAAAACAGAGGCTTTTGAGCAAAAAAGTGGTTGTCCCACAATGCTAGCATCAAAAACGCTCGTCAATCGGGCCCCTTGTTCAGTGATGTTTGCCCGGTCGGGTCAGAAGCTCACATGGAAACAGGACAGCGGAACTCTGCTCGATCTCGCTCTGGCGCACGAAATCGATGTGCCATTTTCGTGTCGCACGGGGGAATGCCAATCCTGCGTACAACGTATCGTCGAAGGTAAAGTTGATTATCTGATAGGCGAGGAGCCTATCTTGGCACGAGGACGCGTTATGCTCTGTCAAGCGACACCGCTTGGAGATGTCGTTATCGATTGCTGACTGGAACGTCTCATGGCCGTGTCGGGAGACGATCTGGGCGAAACTCCAGACTTTCAAAGGTACAACAATATGGCGGTTGATACCGGGAGTATCCAATGATGTTCATAAATGCGATAGCTGATCATCCTGATTTGGTAGCCGAGTTGTCAGAATGGCGCCATCATCTGCACCGCAATCCAGAACTTATGTACGACCTTCCTTTAACGGCTGGCTTCGTAGAGGAAAAATTACGTAACTTTGGTTTTGATGAGATTGTGAGAGATCTCGCACCCAGCGGGGTTGTCGGTGTTTTGCACGGTTGCAAAGGGCAAGCGACATGCAAGGACAAGTCTATTTTACTTCGCGCAGATATGGATGCTCTTCCTCTTCTGGAGAAGACGAATGCACCGCATTGTTCTCAGTTAAATGGAAAGATGCACGCCTGTGGGCACGATGGCCATACCGTCATGCTTCTGGGAGCTGCAAAATTGCTCGCGGAAAAACGTGATTTTGACGGAACAGTTATATTCTGTTTTCAGCCGGCCGAGGAGGGCGGGGCGGGCGCGAAAGCTATGATCGACGCAGGCTTGTTGGAAAGGTATCCGGTTAAATCAGCATTCGGTTTGCATAACTGGCCTGGAATGCCGATTGGGTCGTTCGGTATCACGCCGCGAGCCATGATGGCGGGGGCTGACGCGCTTTTCATAACAATTGAAGGCAAAGCCGCCCATGCAGCGCAACCCCACCGTGGGCGGGATCCGATTACAGCGGCCGCTTACCTGATAACTTTATTGCAGACCATTGTTTCCCGAAAGCTCGATCCGCTTACACCTGCGGTTATTTCTATCACTTCCATAAATGGCGGCGAGGCGTGGAACATCATTCCTGACACTGTTGAGATGCGCTGCAATATCCGAACGTTTTCTGATGCTGTGGCTGAAGCTATTCATCGTGAAATCAACAGCATTTGTCTTCAAGTCGCCAACAGTTTCGATCTGCGGATTGAAGCGTTGCGTCCAGAGGGGTGTATTCCTTATCCCCCGACGATCAATCATCCAATCGAAACAGCAATCGCCATCAAAGCTGCACAGATGGTGTCGGCGAGAACGCATGTGACAGTCGATCACGAGCCCACAATGGCCGCGGAAGACTTTGGCTTCATATTGCGGGAAGTTCCGGGAGCGTTCATGTTTATTGGAAATGGCGATAGTGCACCGCTCCACAATGCAGAATATGATTTCAACGACGAGTCCATTCCGTTCGGTGTTAGTTATTGGCTTGAGGTAGTAAGGTATTCTCTGGGCTCTCAAATTTCAGTCGTTTGCGACGCGAATTGATTGTCTTTTTGGCCAACTCTCAGAACGTTGTGGGAAGATGGCGGGTAGGCTTGACCCGAGAGCGGATCGGAGTTCCAGCCGACAAACTGTCCAGCTATGATTTCCATGGGAGAGAATAGCCCGTCAGCGTTGCGCCGAGCCTTTACAGTATTCCGGCTTTCGCCGCATGACGCAAGGGGACCGCAGGAGGTGCTTTCTTACTGGATGATCGGCGAATTTTGCCCGTCCGGACAATCCGTCAGCGCCATGTTTGAAGCGGTGTTTCTTTGGTGCCGGGATCGCAATATCTATGGTCCATCTGCCAAGGAGCTTGAACGACTTGTTCGTTCGCAACGACAACAACAGTCTCGACTGCTGGCTTCATGAGGTGAGTGCAGCGCTTCCGCCTGAGACTGTGGTATCGATGGAAATATCCCTCGCTGACCCTGATGGCCCGACGGGCTTCAATGCTAAGAAGGCCGATGCAAGGCGAGTAACGCTCAACAACATTCTGGAGGTGACTGCTCGGCTGGCGTTCATCTGGAAACTGAACCTCGCACGAAATATGTTTTCAGACATCAACCCGGCGTGGATCGAGCATGTTGCCCGCCGGGTTTCAGGCGAAAAGGCATCGGAGATGCGCCGTCACACGCGGACTCGTCAGCTTGCGCTTACGGGGTGTATCTGATCATGCGGGAAACGGCGATGCCTGATGGAGCAGAGCCATGTCCAGATCGACCTTATAAAGTCCGGCGTTGGGATGCCAAAATCGCCAATGCGGACCGTATTGTGGTTGTCGAGAAAGGAAAGACCGCGAAAGAAGGGGCGCACAAAGAAGTGCTGGCCATCATAAATGGAAGATGCAAAATTTGTGGACTGCTCAGAATTATAATCAAGCCTGATGAAGGCAGTTCGTCAACAAAATATGCAAACTGCCCCTCAATGACTGGGATGGATATAACAATCTTGACTGGCAATTTGAATTAGCAGACGCTTGCTTCCCAAGCGATAAAACGCTGCTGTTATTAATCCGAATCTTAATTAAAAGCATAAAAGCTTATAGCCGTCACGCTGATCTTCTCGCCCGTTCTTTTGCTGAGTGTGGACATTGCAGGACGTCTGGTTCTTTCTCCCGGAGAACTTGAAGCAGGCATTGTCACAGCCTTCATAGGCGCGCCCGTGTTTATGCGCTGGCACGCCGTAGAAAGGTCAGCGGATTATGACCGATAAACACGGGTATACAGCCACGCTCCGCCTGTTATGCGATCAGTTCTCGTTGCACCTGCATCGGCGCAGCTTGTTGATTGGTGTGATCCTCAATTCGCTTGATGCCTTGCTTGGTCAGGGCGATGATATGGTACGGATGATTGTTGTCGAATGGCGATTGCAGCGCGTACTTCTCGCCATTCTGTCAGGTGCAGCTCTTGGTATGAGTGGTGCTATCTTCCAGTCGCTGACCCGCAATCCGCTTGGCAGCCCCGACATTATCGGCTTTGCAGCAGGATCCTATACAGGCGTAATGATCATCATGGTGCTTTTGTCAGGCGGCTATTACGAGATTGCCCCTGGCGCGCTGACAGGTGGCATCCTCACAGCTTTGGCAGTTTATGCACTTGCCTGGCGCAATGGCATGCAGGGTTTCAGGCTGATTATCGTGGGTATTGGCATTTCGGCGATGTTATCCACATTCGATGGCTGGATAATCAAGGCGGATCTCAATGTTGCGCTGACCGCCACCCTAACGGCTGCTGCTGGCCCCATCGCATTCATTGCCCTCACAGGCAGCGCCCTGCTCGCTGCAGCAGATTACGCAGCCCAGAACGCATTTGCAACACAGCTTCCCGTCGGCGTTATGACTGTCAGCATCGGTGGTATCTACTTCATATCACTGCTCGCAAAAGAGGTAAGAAGTTAAGGGGGGCTACGAAAAAACTCAAAGGAGTTTAACCTTTGAGGCACAAGCGTCGCGTTCTTGGCGGCAATCTGTAATGTGGCTATTCACCCTGATTGCGCCAGATCGATTTCGGATTTGATTGCATTCGTGAAATAACGACCCAGCCAGGCACGAGGCATTTTGCGCATAATGAAATTACGCATGTGAAATGCAAACGCACTTTGCGGAATGAAGACCGCAGCCATTTTGCGACTGCGTGCCTGTAGCCGCCCGATGATCGGCCGCAGTTTCTGTTCATGCAGAGCCAATGCCTTGTCGATGTTGGTTTCTGCCAACAATGCCTTTCCGAGCATTTCCGTAGAAGCCAGCGCCATTCCCGCACCTTGACCAGAAACCAGTGTCAGACAATGAGCGCTGTCGCCTAACAAAAGCACGCGGCCCTCAGACCATTTCGGAAGATCAATCATGGTGAGGCTGTCGATGAGAAAGTTTGATCCTTCCCGCTTTCCTTGATCAAGTAAGTGCCGCACTTCCGGATGGCTTTCACTACTGACATTTTTTAGAAGGCTATAGCGGTCTTCGCTTTGTTCCAGTCCCCCCCGATCGTCACGCCAGACATGCATTGCCGCTAGCCGTCCATCATGTAGAGAATAGTATTCTGCAAGATGGCCGGGTTCTGCATAGGATAGAAAATCCGTTTCAAAACTACGTGGGGCATCGACATCATAAACTGCAAAATAATAACCAAGCGGTTGCAGACAGCCATTCTTGGTACTGTCGGAGCCAAACAGCTTCTGCCGTATCGAAGACCGAAAGCCGTCCGCGCCAATCAGCAGATCAGCTTGAATAGTCTCACCGCTGGCAAGTCTTGCTTCAACATGATCACCTTTGTCTGTGAAGCCTTCGACCTGGTCGCGAAAACGAATTGATGCCGTGTCAGGAAGTGCATCTGCGAGAGCGCGAACAAGATCGTTACGACGCAGCGCGAGATAGGGAAGATCACGTATGAAATCGCGATATCGAAGTCGCAATAGCTCTTTGCCCTTGCTGTCCTTATAGACGTTTTCATTGATCGTGTAGGAAGCGGAGCGAAGCGTTTCCTGCAATCCCATACGATCAGCTGTCTCATAGCCAAGTCCCGATAGGCCCAGCATGTAGCCATTCTCACGCAGGCTTTCGGCACGTTCGATAATGACGGATTGCCATCCAGCTTTATCCAGCCACCAGGCAGCAGCAAGGCCCGCTACTCCAGCTCCATTTATCACAGCGAGTGGCTTGGTCATGAGCAGGTTCCCTTTATAAGACGGCGTTCCAGAAGAATAAGAAGTGGTGGTGTAATAGTTGCCAGTGCAGCCGACATGATAAAGCTTGCTGCGTAGCCTGCCTGATGAGCGAGAATGCCACCGGCTGTTCCGAACAATGCGGCCGCAACGGCGCTTGCGCTTTGAAACAGCGTGAAGTCCACGCCAGGTTGCGATGGAGACACAAGGCCCATCAGTCGCGAGTAAATGGCAACGAAGCCTGCAGCCATCACCGCACTTTCAAGGATGAATATGCTCACAAGAACGGAGATATCCCGCACTCCAAGCACAACGATTAGCATGACAATAGAAAGTGCGATCACATGTGCAGCGGCGATGTAAATAACGGCTTTGACCGATCCTGTCTTATGCACGATCAGGCCACCAAGTGCCGCGCCGCAAATGCCGGCTGCGACGCCACCCACACCGTTCAGGATTCCCAATAATGAAAGCGGAACGCCAGCATCAACGAGAAACGGGCCTGTCAGAGACTGGGTAAGGCGCCCTCCCATTTCAAACACAACCGCGATTACAAGGCCGGTTCGAATATCGAAGCGCTGGAATGCATGCAGCAGGCTAGGGCTTTTTGCGATTTCGACCGGCGCAACATGAGCCTCTCGCGTCAAAAGCATCGGCACGCTCATAAGGAGGACCAGACAGGCGAGCAGAATACAGGCAGCGAACCACCCATATATAGCCAAAGTTGTTAAAAAAAGACCACCGCCAAAAATGAGACCGAAATATCCACCGCCAACCTGCGCAACATTACCTGCTCCGCGCTCGTTTTGCGCCAGTTGCTCGAAGATAAAAGCATCGCAGGCAATATCAATGGTTGCCGAAGTGACTGCCATCAGCAGTAGAAAGACAATGACCATTGCAAAGTTTACGGCGCTCGTAAAGCCGAGAGCAATGAGCAGGCTTGCAGTTATCACTTCGCCGATGAGTATGATCCTTCGCGATCGGCGTTTGCCATTGGGTAGAATACGCAGGCGTTCGAGCGGTGGAGCCCATAGAAACTTGAACGCCCATACCAGCATGACCAGCGAAATCAGCCCGATCTTGTCAAGAGCGACATTGTGGGCGCGCAAGACCGCCGGAATCCCCATGAACGTGAGACCTCCTACGAGGCTTTGCGCAGTATAGATACCGCCGGCGGCAATCAAAATACGCGGCAGGCTGGAAACCCTGGCATCTTGCATGAGCTTAGAAATCCTTGCGCAAGGTCAGGCCAAAGGTACGGCCTTTGCCCAATGTTCCCAGCTCATATGGACCGTTTACAAAACCCGATGTTTTATAGCTCTTGTTGGCGATATTCTGCACATAAAGCTGTGCCTTGAATCCTGACGCATTGGCGAAATCCAGACTTGTATCAACAGTGGCAAATCCATCCTGACCAGTGCTATTTGATTCATCGAAATAGACTTTCGAGGTATAATTGACCCCGCCATTTACCGTGAGGGTGCCATTGAGGATGTCTTCACTCAGCAAGTAGGCAATATTCGCATGAGCGGTGACGTCGGGTGCATAAGGCACATGATTTCCGTCATAGTTTACGCCGGTGTAGGGGTCGGTAAAGTCGGTGAACTCGGACCGCCCGAAAGCTGCATTGCCGGTCAGTGTCAGACGATTTGTTGCCCGCCATGTTCCCTCCAGCTCTATGCCCGAACTGGTTGCCTCACCTGCATTGCGGATAAACTGCTGGCCAATCATGCCAACATAGATCTGCTTATCGGTTGAGCGGATATAATAGATCGAAGCCGATACATCGACAGCACCACCTAAAAGCGTGGACTTTACACCGGTCTCGAAATTCCATGCGGATTCAGCTTGATAAGGCGCTGCATCGACTATCGAAGAGATGCTGTGATTGAAGCCGCCGGGCTTATAACCACGTGAGATCACACCAAACAAGCGGATATCCGGTACGATCTCATAACCAATGGCGACCTTTGGCTGAAGGCTCGTGAAATGCGCTTTATTCTCGAAATCGAAGCCATAGCCGGTCGTATATTTGTCTTCGCGATAGGCATCAATATTCGAGCGATCATATGTGGCGCGCAGACCACCTGTCAGATCGAACTTGTCTGTCACATGCAATGTGACTTCGCCGAATGCCGCAAGGCTGTCGTTGATGACATTGTTGCTTGAGTCGCCATAATAGCCAAAATAGCCGTTTTTGGTGCCGGTGAAATCGTCGTGGCTGTACCAAAGACCCGCCACACCGCTGTACATATCGCTTTCATAGGCCAATCTTACTTCCTGCGTGAACAGCTTGTCGTTCTGTGGCCAGAAATATCGTGAGCCCGCGCCGGACGAGAAATTACGCATGACGTCGCTTTCCTGATAGGCGGATATGCTGGAAAGCGTGAAGTCACCGAAGCGGTAATTGAACTGACCGGATATATTTGTGACCTTGCGCTTGAGAAGAGGAAGTTCACCATAAAGACCGCTATCATAAATGCGATCATCTACATCCTGCTGGAAAGCATAGCCCTCTTCGTGCGAGCGCAGCCATTCTCGCGAATAGGTAATCGATGCATCGAAATCACCGCCGGTAGGCGCATAACGCAATGTCGCTCGGCCAAATCCATTATCGGATGTATTGATGTTATCATCGCCGGTAGTACGATCATCAATGTCGCCGAAGAAATGCGCAAATGTTCCGGCATAATCGAGATATAGCGTGTCGGTCGTTATGACAGTCGTTCCGCCAATCTGAATTGACGGCTCATGTGTAGAAATGGTCGATTGAACGAAGAAGCGGTTCTGGTTGCTCTTCTTGGTGATGATATTGATCACGCCGCCGTAAGCATTGGCACCATAGAGTGTCCCCTGTGGTCCGCGCAACAGTTCGACGCGATCAATATCAACAAGCATCTGTGAAAATGTTGAAGGCGTCTGCGGTGCGCCATCGACATAAATCTGCACGGTCGGATTGAAATAATCCGGTGATGACAGGCCGCGGATGGTGAAATTGGAGTATATGCGATTGCCCCGATTTGCGATGCTGAGCCCCGGAAACACTTTCTGGAGATCATCTACCGTCCGCACGCCGCGTTCTTCGAGTTGTTCTCCCGTCACGACTGAAACTGAACCGTCGATCGTATTCAAAGCCTGCTCGCGTTTGGATGCCGTGACGGTGATCGTATCGAGAACAATCCCGCTACTTTCCTGTGCGAAAGCTACATTGCCCATAATGCCCGGAAGGCATACCGAACATGCCAAAATAATCTTTCTCACGTCATGCATATTGATCCACCAGAACTGCCAAGTTAAACTTGAGGCCTATATTCCAGTTTGTGGATATTCGAGCTAACGTTTTTTGAACGCTGATTGACGGAAACGGGACTAATTTTCGGAAAGCCGAGCAACAGATGACATTTTCAGATCCTTCAACACTTCCGGTTTTTCCGTCTCATCATGAACAAGCGGAAGACCACTGGCGCGAAGCCGTTGATGGCAAGATAGATCAGCTGGGCTGGCGTGCCTTCACTAAGGTCGAACAACCGGACAGCGATATAACTATTTTCTTGATCGACGTTACACCTTCTGAAGATACTGTTTTCCATCCAGAAGGTCCTGCGACCTTCTCTCTCTCTATATTTGTGGATGGCGGTGGAACATTATCGGTTGATGGTGCTGCGCCATTTGTGTTGAAGCCCGGCGCCGCGGTACTTTTTGCTTGCAACAGGATGACACGCGGCGAAAACTTCGTGCAGGCTAACCAACGATTGCGGGTCGTTGATATTCGCTTTGAGCCGACTTTGCTGGAAAAACTTGGTGGTGTTTCACTTAGGAGGCTGGGCGGCTCAGTCATGACCGAACACAGCTTGCCGGAGCAAGATGTATTTTTGATAGGGTTCAAAGCACCGCCCGAATTGCTCGCGGTTGCAGGCAGCCTTTTCCAGTGTAGGTATGAGCCTGGGCTTGCGCGCCAGCTACATCTCTACAGCAAATCGATTGAAGCGCTGAGCATCGGTCTTGATGCGGTCTCCCGGAGCCCTACAGGCAAGCCCGTTAAGCCACTTACGCCGGAAGAAATGCAGAAACTGCACCGGGCAGTCGACATTATCGAGAAGCAATATAGCACCGACTGGACCATTCCGCGTCTTGCGCGCGAAGTTGGATTGAATGAGCGCCGCTTCAAGGAAGCTTTTCGTCTGGAAATTGGCAAGTCAGTCCATGCTTGTCTTCGTACAACGCGACTGGATGCAGCCGCAACTCTACTGGAAGCAGGTGTTAGCGTCACGGAGGCTGCATATGCGGTTGGATTCGACAATCTCAGTCATTTCAGCAAGGTTTTCCGTGAAGAGAAAGGTGTGCTTCCGAGCCGCTACCTGCCTTTAAGCTGAAGTTATGTTCCTGGCTTTGTCGCGAAATTCTCATTTCTCAATGGATGGACTTGGATCAACTGCATAATTGAGTATTTCGAAGGGACAAGTCGATTGACTTCAAAGGAGTTCATTTTCTTAAAAGTATGATCCTTTATACTGTTTTCTTTTACGTCCGTTATCCGGTTTTCTATCACGACGTTCAGGAAGTGATGGTTCAGCGTGGGTTGATGCTGGAGATAAAAGCGGAGCGAACATAACTGGCGGCCAAGCTGTAAACAATGTTCTAAAGATCACCGGTCATCAAGCATATGACCAAGCCAATGATGAGCTTCAAATCATTTCAAAGCGCATCTTTAACAATCGCTGGCATCGAATTGGCTCATATGATTCGCAACAAGCAGTTTGCAGATGACAACGTTCGCATTCAAAGTCTTTGCGGAGCTCGCAGCATAACGGTGTCTAGAAATAAGACCCTTCTTAAGCCATTGTAAAATTTGCGATATTCATAACTGGCATATTTGCTTCCCCTGTCCGAATGCTGGAACACCCCCGGCTTTGATTGCCGGATTGCAATCGCCGTCCTCAAAGCGCAGATAGCCAGATCATTTTTCATCCTATCCCGAGCTTCCCATCCGATAATACGACGAGAATAAAGATCGACAACCATTGCCAGATATAGCCAGCCTTCTGCGGTCCATATGTTACTGATATCGACACCCCGTTTCTGATCTGCTCTGTCACAAGTGAAGTCCTGATCCACAAGATTGGTCGCGACAGGAAGAACTGGTTACGGATATGCGCCAGCACGATCATGTCCTCGAACTGGCGATGACCGGGAGCCCGCCGCTTCCAGGCATGATAACCGCTGAGGCTGACGCCCGCAAAGATGCACAAACGCGACAGAGACATGTGGGCCTTCTCCGTATCAATGAAGGTGAATCTCATCGATTTGTCCCCCGTGCGAAGAAGGCCGTCGCTTTTCTAGCAGGTCACGTTCCTGTCGCAGAAGTTCATTCTCCTTGTGCAGCCGGGCAAGCTCCTGGATCATACCTCATGCGGACCAGAAAGCAGATCTTTCTCAGCAAAATCGCGCCGCCAACGGTCAAGCGTTGACTTACCAATCCCAAGGTCCGCCACAACCAACGATACCCCCGCGACCACTCGTCGTCAGAATGCGGACCGCCTTCCGTTTGAACTCGCTGTAAATTCGCGCTGCTTCAATTCTAAGTCTCCTGTCTGTTATCTCTAACAGAAGCTCTCCCCTTTCAAAGGGGAAGTCCAATGACAATAAGGGCTCCTCAGGAACAGGATCGGCTGGATCTCATTTCGTACCTGAGGTCACTCCAGTAAGAATGTGCTTTGTGGCATAGGGAAGCTAGTAATCGTCAGCACGTGGCGGTGTGCTGTGACAGGCTTGAACTCTACGGCTGGTGAGTGGCGATCGAAGATCGCGGCGTCGATTATTGCTGACCGGGCGGCGGTGCCCATATTGATTTCGTGCATGAAACATAGTCTTGGTTCGTTTCAGGTAAGTTCAAATGGGGCTGCAGGAGGGTTATAGTGAATGGCAACCAAATCCTCCGGATCGCAGATTTGCAGCAGACACGGCCTGGAGGGCGTCAAAGGTGCTGGATGAGTGATATGATGATGAGCCTGGATCCGTTGGCGACAGCGGAAACCTGGAAGAAGAAAGGCCGCGATGTGGCAATCGCCACCGTTATCGAGACATGGGGTTCTGCGCCGCGGCCACCCGGCAGCCATCTGGTGATCGATAGCGACGCTAATTTCGAAGGCTCTGTATCCGGCGGTTGCGTGGAAGGTGCGGTCATCACCGAAGCGCTGGAGGTTATTGCTACCGGGAGGGCAAAGATGCTGGAGTTCGGCGTTGCCGATGAAACGGCCTGGCGCGTCGGGCTTTCCTGCGGCGGTCGCATTCGCGTCTATGTAGAGAGGCTCGACTGATGGAGCTTGCAACGCTGGAGCGGCTGAATGCCTGCCGAAAAGCGCGGGTTGCGGCCGCGCTGGTATCGAATCTTGACAGTGGCCAGTCGCGCGTCATCGCGGAAGGGGACCAGATCGAAGGTGCGCTCCGCGAGGCGATGGCTGCGGCCTTCCGCTCCGGCCGTTCCAGCGTCTTTGATACCGATGACCGGCGCTATTTCCTGAATGTGTATCTGCCGCCGCCCGATATCGTTATCATCGGCGCCGTCCATATCAGCCAGATCCTTGCCCAAATGGCAGCGCTCGCCGGTTTCGACGTCCGCATCATCGATCCGCGAACGGCTTTTGCCACGCCGGAGCGTTTTGCCGGAAACGACCTGACCACTGACTGGCCCGTGGACGCGCTCAAGGATAGGCCGCTCGACACTTACACGGCGCTGGTCGCGGTGACCCATGATCCGAAAATTGACGATTTCCCGATTGCCGAGGCCCTGCGTCGCAATTGTTTCTATGTCGGAGCACTTGGAAGCCGAAAAACCCATGCGTCGCGTCTGGAACGGCTGAGGAGCGAGGGCTTTGCCGATGAGGTGCTTGCCCGTATCAACGGACCGATCGGGTTGCCTATTGGCGCTTCCAATCCGGCTGAGATTGCTGTCTCCATCCTCGCGCAGATCATCGAGGCGCTGCGAACGCGCGATGTGGCATCGCCGAAAGGCGGCATTTGATGAAATTCGGCGAATTTCCGGTGGCCGGTGCGGAGGGGCTGAGGCTGGCACACGCGGTGAAATTACCGGAGCGGACCTTTCGGAAGGGACATCGCGTTTCGCGTGAGGACATCGAGGCGCTCAAGCAGGCGGGTATCGCCAGTGTCACGGCTGTGCGGATCGAGGACGGGGATATCGACGAAGACGAAGCGGCGCGGCGGCTCGCCGCAGCGATCAGACCGGATCATCTGAGTTTTTCGGAGGCTACGACGGGGCGCGTGAATGTCTACGCGGCCACTGACGGGCTTTTCGTAGCGGATCGTGACGTTGTCGATCGTGTCAATCACATCGATCCTGCGATCACGCTTGCCTGTCTTGCCGATCATGTGCGTGTGCGGGCCGGGGACATGGTGGCGACGTTCAAGATCATTCCTCTTGCCGTTCCAGGCCATAAAATAAAGGCCGCCTGTGACGCGTTGACGACGGCGGCGGCATTCGGGGTCAAACCTTTTGCCGAACATGCTGTTTCGCTTGTCGCTACGGAGCTGCCGTCGCTAAAGCCCGCGGTCATGGACAAGACGACGCGCGTTCTTGAGCGACGGCTGGCGGCATCAGGGAATCGGCTGGCGCGTGAGCTACGCGTTGCTCACAGAAGCGACGCTGTGGCGGCTGCAATTTGTCAGGCGACGATAGCCCTGGATCGTTCTCCGAGACTCGTGATTATTTTCGGGGCATCGGCTGTGATCGATGAGGACGATGTCATCCCTGCGGCGATCCGTCAGGCTGGCGGTGAGATCCTGAGCGTGGGCATGCCCGTTGATCCCGGTAATCTGATGGTCCTTGGGCGGCTGGGCGATACTTATGTCGTCGGAGCGCCGGGTTGCGCGCGCAGCCCGAAGGAAAACGGTTTCGACTGGGTTCTCGATCGCATCCTGGCTGGCGAGAAACCGGATGCGCACGATCTGAGGGGGATGGGTGTCGGAGGCTTGCTGATGGAAATCGAGACACGGCCACAGCCGCGAGACAGCGCCCCGGAAAATGGCCGGCAGGTGACGGTTGCAGCAGTCATCCTCGCTGCCGGCAAATCCAGTCGAATGGGCGAGAGCGGGACGCACAAGCTATTGGCAGAGTTCGACGGCAAGCCGCTGGTTCGCCGGACGGCCGAAACAGCGCTCGCTGCCGATGTTGCATCCGTCACCGTCGTGACTGGTCATCGGCGGGGTGAGATTGAGGCTGCGCTTCTGGGATTGAAAGTCACGACCGTTGAGAACCCGGATTATGCGTCTGGAATGGCAAGCTCGCTGATATCAGGATTTTTGGCCGTACCGGCCCGCGGTGCCGATGGGGTTCTCGTCATGCTTGCCGATATGCCTGGCGTGACGGCTGTCGACCTCGACCTCCTGATCGCGGCCTTTCGCGCGGCATCCGGGCGAGCAGTCGTTCGTGCGGTATCGCGCGGCAAGCGAGGCAATCCGGTAATTCTCCCCCGGTCGCTTGGCGACGCCGTGATGCGACTTGAAGGCGATGTGGGCGCGCGACATATCATCGAAACATCCGGGCTGCCGGTCGTCGATGTCGATATTGGCGATGCGGCGCATCTGGACGTGGATACCCCTGAGGCCGTTACCGCGGCTGGTGGCATCTTGAGAACATAAGATCCGCGCTGGAATGAACCCGGTTGCCTTGCGGCGAGAAACCGCAAGGCTTGGCTCAGGGGCCCGCTGTCGCGCAGCGCTGTCTCAGCTTTGCGCCTTCAGCGCGGTGCGGATGGCCTGCGGCGTGATCGGCAGATGCCGCATGCGCAGACCCACGGCGTTGAAGATTGCGTTGGCGATGGCCGGGGCGACGACGGTCGTGCCCGGTTCGCCAAGGCCGGTCGGCGCTTCCGTGCTATCCACCAGTTCGATTACCGTTTCCGGCGCATCGATCATGCGCATCGGCGTATAGGTGTCGAGATTTGTGTCAACCACCCGGCCCTTGGCGAATTGCGTACCTTCGAGCAAAGCCATTGAAACGCCCCACATCGCACCGCCCTCGATTTGCGCATGCGCACCATTCGGATCAACAACAGTACCGCAATCAACGACGAGCCAGATTTTCTGGACATCGATAAATCCGGTGGTGCGATTGACATGAAGCTGGACGGCGCCGCCCACCCATGTCGGCATGGACCGAGATTGACCATAGGTCGTGGCGATGCCGATCGCGGTATCCGCAGGCAGGCCATCTTTGCCGTAGCCGGATATCTCCGCGACACGCCTCAGCACCGCCGCCTGGCGGCTTGCGCCACCGACAGCGCTTGGTGCGGATCCCGCATTGCGCCCTTGCGTGGTGAGGTGGTCTAGCCGGAACTGCAGCGGGTCGGCGCCGACGTGATGGGCCGCCTCGTCCATGAAGCTTTCGACGGCGAAATTGATCCAGCCGGGCGAAACTGAACGCAGCCAGCCGGGACGGAAGGTCGCCTCGGCGAGTTCATTGGAGATTGCGCGAGCACGTTGGGCTCCCGTCTCGTACCAATGGTCTGCCCCGTCCGATGCAAAGGGATCAAAAGGCTGGCCATTCACGCCCTTGGACATGAAGGCTGGCAACATGACCTTGGTCGGCCAGGCAGAAGCAACGGCGGTATCCATGGCGACGACCTTCTTCTCGGCGTCGAAGGCCATGCGAAGTCGCGACAAGGTGGGCGGTCGCACGGAATCGAACAGCGCATCATCCGCCCGAGACATCACCATCTTTACCGGTCTTCCGCCGAGCGCCTTGGAGGCGAGTGCAGCAGGAACTGTATAGTCGCCATTCAAGCGCCGACCAAAGCCGCCGCCGAGCATGTAGCTGCGCATGACGACCTGATCGTCCGCAACGCCGAGGGCCTTGGTGAGCCATGGCAGGCAGAGCGATTGCCATTGATTGCCGGTGTGGATTTCCCAAACGCCTTCCGGATTGCGGAAGGCCAGTGCATTGAGGGGTTCGAGCTGGAAGTGCAGGACGGTCTGGGTAGAGTAGCTTGCCTCAAACATATCCGCCGCTTTGGCGAATACAGGGTCGACATTCACGTCGCCGGTATCGAGGAGCGCGCCGGTGGAGGGGTCGTCGATCAGACGCTTGTTTTCGGCCTGGATCTCCGCCTCGCCGACGGTATTGGCGTTGCCCGCGACGTCGTACTCTATGCGTATCAAGCCAGCAGCCCGTTCGGCGGCCCAATGGGTATCGGCAATCACCATGGCCCAGCCTGGCACGGTGCCCGACGGATCGTCGAGGGTCAGGACCTGCTGATAGCCTTTCACGGCCTTGGCCGCGCTGTCGTCGATCGACTTGATCTTGCAGTCGTAGCGGGTTGGGGGAAGGATAGGAGTGGCGTGGACCATGCCATCCATCTTCGCGTCAATGCCGTAGATCGTCTGGCCCGTCGTCTTGCCGTAAATATCGAGCGCCGGCTTGTCCATACCGAGGAGCTTGAGTTCGGAATGCGGGCGCAGAGGCAGCGCCTTCAGCTCATCCTCGGTGAAGCTGCGGGTGATGCCGGAAGCCACCAGTTCGCCGAATGTGGCTGAATGCCCTCCACCCGAAACGACGCCGTTGTCGACGGTGATCTGATCTGCCGGGACGCCCCAGAGGCCCGAAGCCTTTTCAGTGAGCGCCAGCCGTCCGGCGGCGCCTGACTGACGATAGATCGGCCAGCTCATCCAGACGGACCAACTGCCACCGGTCACCATCAGGCCCCACTTCTTGTCGGTATCGACATGGGTGATGCGCACGTCATCCCAGTTGGCGCCAAGTTCTGCGGCAAGGATGCGGGCAATCGCCGACCCGACATGCTGGCCCATTTCGGCCCGGATGATGTTGACATTCACCTTGCCGGCGGCATCGATCCAGTACCAGATTGCCGGCTCGTATTTGTCACCTGCGGGTTCGATGGGCATGCCCCGTTGCGCGGCAGGGTCCATGGCCGCCTGCAGGCCGCCCTTGGGAAAGCCGAACACCGCTCCCGCGGCGCACATGGAGACGAGGAAGCCGCGGCGGGTCAGGTCGGGCAATCGCGATTTGGGCGCCGCCATCAGTCTGCGTTCAGCCATTGGTCACCTCCCCGCGCATCGTGGCGGCTGCCTCGCGC
The DNA here is from genome assembly GCF_014397025.1 of Ochrobactrum sp. Marseille-Q0166. Classification (NCBI taxonomy): domain Bacteria; kingdom Pseudomonadati; phylum Pseudomonadota; class Alphaproteobacteria; order Hyphomicrobiales; family Brucellaceae; genus Ochrobactrum; species Ochrobactrum sp. Marseille-Q0166. Next base: position 102,555 of record NZ_JACJUO010000003.1, read on the forward strand.
ACGGCGGCGCGGATACGGTTATAGGTCATGCAGCGACAGACATTGCCGGTCATCACCGCATCGATGTCGTCGTCCGTCGGGTTGGGGATATCCTTGAGCATGGCTGCGGCGGTCATGATCTGGCCTGACTGGCAATAGCCGCATTGCGGCACCTGCAGCTTCTGCCAGGCGACCTGGACAGGATGTTCGCCCTTAGGATCGAGGCCTTCGATCGTCGTGATCTCGCCGCCATCGACATCCCGTATTGCGGTGATGCAGCTACGCGTCGGGCGTCCGCCGACATGCACGGTGCAGGCGCCGCAAAGGCCGATGCCACAGCCAAACTTAGTGCCGGTCAGGCCCACCTCATCTCGGATCGCCCACAGGAGCGGCATATCCGGATCGGCATCCAGGCGAACTTTACGCCCATTGATAGTGAACTCGGTCATGGTTTGATCCTTCAATGGGTTCCGACGTAAGCGCGCAAATCCTTCACCCGGGCTTCGAGGTCCGGCCAGGCAGGCAGGTGAGTGCGGCTTGCCCGAAGATAGGTAGCGATCACGGAAATCTGTTCGTCGTTGAGAGCATTACGGTAGGCGGGCATCACGATACCATGCGCGCCTTCGCGGGTTGGCACGCCATCGAGAATGACACGGATCAGATTTGCCGGATCATCGAGGCGCGTTGCGGAGTTGATCCCGAGGTCCGGACGCTCCGCCTTCAGGTTGCTGGCCGAATTGTTGTAGTGACAGGAGGCACAGGTAGAGGCATAGAGCCGTTCACCAAGGCTTTCGCGATAACTCGGATCTGGCTTGCCGGCGGCGATGCTCACATTGACGGCCTGCAGCGTTGCGGGGTCGACCTCTCCAGCGCCAGCGATGTCACCAAGATAGGTCGCGATCGCTGCGATATCGCTGTCGGGAAGCGCCCGGATACCCTCATGAACGACCGGCGACATGGGACCAGTGGCCACGCCATGGAAGCGGTCCGACCCTTCCTTCAGGTACTGAGCGAAATCAGCTGCAGTCCATGGCACGCCCGCTGGGCTTTCGGCGTTGATGGCCGGAGCGGTCCAGTTGTCGAGATTGGCACCCATGAACTTGGTATTGGACTTCTCTGCGCCGAGCAAGTTGCGCGGCGTATGGCAGGCGCCACAGTGGCTGATGCCGTCGACAAGATAGGCGCCACGGTTCCATTCCTCAGACTTGGCGGAATCAGGCACATAGCGGCCGCGATCAACGAAGAGGAGGCTCCAGCCAGCCTGCAAGAAGCGGATATTCAGCGGGAAGGGTATGTCTGTCGGCTTCGTTACCTCGCTGACGGGTGTTACCTGCGTCATGATGTAGGCATAGATGGCATCCACATCCTGATCCGATATCTTGGTGAAATGATCGTAGGGGAAGGCAGGGAAAAGATACCGTCCATCCGCATCGACGCCATCGTGCAGAGCGCGGCGAAAGGCTGCGGGAGACCATTTGCCGATGCCGGTATCGGGATCCGGCGTGATATTGGATCCGTAGATGGTGCCGAAGGCGGTGACGATCGGGAAATTGCCTGCGAAGGGCTGTCCGCCCTTCGCGGTGTGACATTCGGCACAATAGCCGGCCGCGACGAGTGTACGCCCGTGTTCGATCGTGGCGGCATCGAATGCCGGCCGCTCCGCAGGGGGCATTGGCGGTATCGAACCATGATAGGCATAGACACCAAACCCAGCCGCGACGACGATGATCAGGGCGGCAAATGTTTTGAGTATAGATTTCAGCATTCGGTATCGATTCCTGGCAGTGGGGCAGGATGCATGTTCGTTCTCGCGCACGGATGCAGCCGGGAGCGACTGAATACAATGTACTGCGGCAACAAACCGTTTTTTCCTTCAACAATATGCCTCGTAATCGAGACACTTTATCACAGATTTTCATATCAGTCCCCTTAACCCCTCACATGAGGGCGGTATTCCATATAAATTCCGCCCTGTTGTCTTAATGACCGCAGAAGGTGTAAATTCGACAGATAGTCCGACATACCCTCAGCCTGGGCAAAGGAAGTAAAACTTTGGAGTCCGCTCTTCGATCTCAAAGCTTGCATGATGAGATTATCCGAAACGCTGTCTCATCCTCAGCTGCAGGGCGTTCGACCCTAGCCGCATCCTGGCAACGCTCCCTGAAGCTTTACGCGCTCGATCCACAGAGCCGTCAGCGTCGTCCTCGACTTGATTCCAGCCGACTTTCCGAACGGCGAGAGCAATCGGAGAAGTTGCTGCGAAGCTCCGATGCTGCTGTGTCGCGTCTGGCGACCCTGACCATCGAACCTGGAACTGGGATATTTCTCTCCGACAACACCGGAATGATCGTGAACCGGCGGACACGGCAATCTGACAATACCGAGTTCGACCTATTGGGCCTAGCGGTCGGCGCAGACTGGTCAGAAGAATCTGAAGGAACGAATGCAATCGGCATCTGTCTTTTTGAGGGGCGAGCAAACACGATCTGGCAAGATCAGCACTTCTTTGCTCGTAACCTGCCACTCGTCTGTATTGGGGCACCGATCGAAGCGCCTGATGCTACACTGGCAGGGGTTCTCAATTTATCCGCATGTCGCGGTGATATCACTGAAATCCAGGCCCGCCTTACCGCTTTTGCTGTTCAAGCGGCAGCGCTTCAGATTTCGACAGCGCTCTTTCATGCTGAGTTCGAACGACACAAAATTATTACTTTGGCGAATCAGCATGGCGCTGGGGCTGCACTGGTTGCCGTGGACCAAAACGAACTTGTCGTCGGAGCAAACCGTTTAGCACGGCGAAGCCTTGCACTGTCTGCTTCCAAACTAAGGCGATGCCCTCCGCTATCTGACATTCTTCCCGAAGCGAACCGGGTCGGTGCCAACCTTGCCATTGCACTCCGTTCGGAAGTTATCCGAGCGTTGAAGCACGCGGACGGCAACGTTGCCCAGGCAGCACGTGATCTGGGGATCGGTCGCGCCACACTTTATCGCAAAATGACAGCGCTTGGTTTGGAATGGCGAAAACTGTGATTGTAGTTCGATCGACGAGAGGCAATTGCACTCTACTTACGTCATGACAGTCAACATCTGTACAATTTTAGCCGGTTCTGTCGCAAATTTTTCAATAGGTTAAATGCGGCTTTATTTCTGGATGCAATCAGGCTGGAAGCTCCGCAAAGCCCTCAAATTGCAAACAAGCGTCAATTGCGAACTGGTGCTTAGAGATCATATGTGCAAATTCAATACCCACCATCGTTGCTGAGGCTGAATGAAAAGCGTTGAAGCCCAGCAGGTGTTTGGTGATACGTTTGATAAAACGATGATCTTACTCAAGGGTATTCTTGAGGTGTTTGACCTGTAGAATTTCAATTAACGGACCCGTGCCCGTGATTTTCAGGATATTGGTTACACTGCGCACTGGCTAAACTGGCTGCGCTTTTATCAATGACAATATTGTGTAGAACGCCGTTGCTTGCGGTAGCCCTGTTAAAGAGACGCCGGGCAGCAGTCAGGTTTCGGTGCTTGAGAGCATGAAGCCAGAGTTTGACCATGATAATCAATAGTCCGATACAGATAAGTCCATGTGCCTTTGATCTTTATAAAGATCACGTTAACACGCCATACGCCTCGTTTCGGCTGTTCACGTCTTTGTGCTTGAGCCGTAATCTTTGATGAGCATCGACCAGCCCACCGGTTCAATGTCGCATGGTTAATCTCTATGCCATGTTCGGCCATGATTTCATGAAAGTCGCGATAAGAAACTGAATATCGGACATAGAAGAAAACAGCATACAGAATGACACTTTTTGCGAGATGAGCACCTTTGAAATCGGACGCCATCCCGTTCACCTGTTTCAATTATGCGCACCGAAGAGACAATAGCGAAGGTGAAGTGAAAGCTTCGCCACAGAAGAACTTTGCCCCACCATTGGAAGGGTGCTGCGTTTCTCTGAGGTCGCTCAGGCGTGGCCCACTCCGTAGCCATCTATTCTGAGCAGGATCGAATTTGAGAGACACACGATCCTGGCAATTCTTTCGGTTTCAAATGTGTGGCAATAGAGCCGGCTGCTAGCACACCGTGCTTTCGATAATCTTGCCGCTTGCTCTGAGACCGACCCGTTCAGGACAAACAACTGGGCAATGCTCATGGGCGGCATACATTTTTATTGTATTGTATGGCTAAATAGCATACATATAGAGTGGGGATGACGATGTATTTACGCTGACGGCTGGGTGCCTGCAGTCAAGGACATTCACATGGACTACGATACGACCTTCAAAAAGCTGCTCTCGGATATGAAAGATGATGGCAGGTATAGAACTTTCGCCCAGTTGGAGCGGATAGCGGGTGAATTCCCAACCGCGTTATGGCATCGGCCCGATGGTAAAGAGCAGCGCGTAACAGTTTGGTGCAGCAATGACTATCTTGGTATGGGACAGCATTCAGATGTACTAGCAGCAATGCGCGGTGCCATCGATTCATTTGGAGCTGGCACCGGGGGTACACGGAACATCTCTGGTACAAATCGCCAACATGTCGAGCTCGAAGCAGAAATAGCGGATCTGCACGGTAAACAGGCAGCTCTCCTCTTCACGTCAGGCTGGGTTTCCAATCTAGCCGCACTTGGCACCCTCGGGCGTATGCTTCCAAACTGCGCAATCTTCTCAGACGCCCAGAATCACAATTCTATGATTGAAGGTATTCGCCGATCGGGTGCGGATAAGTTCATATTTCGACACAACGATGTGGGTCACCTTGACGAGCTGCTGAGCAGCGTTGACCCCGAACGTCCCAAGATCATCGCGTTCGAAAGCGTCTATAGTATGGACGGCGATATTGCACCGATCAGGGCCATTTGCGACGTCGCAGACAAGCATGGAGCGCTGACCTATCTGGATGAGGTGCATGCCGTTGGCCTTTATGGCGAACGTGGTGGTGGTATTGCCGAACGAGAGGGGCTTGCGCATCGTATCACGGTAATTGAGGGGACGCTTGCTAAAGCTTTCGGTGTCATGGGCGGCTACGTTGCGGGATCGGCACTGCTGATCGATGTCATCCGCAGCATGGCAGACAGCTTTATCTTCACGACTTCTCTCTCTCCTCATGTTGCTGCGGGAGCCCTTGCGGCTATCCGGCACGTAAAAGCCAGTCCTCAAGACCGGCAGCTCCAGGCCGCCAACGTAGCCCGCTTCAAATCAATGCTCCTTGATGCTGGGATACCTGTTCTCGACACGCCGAGCCATATCCTGCCCGTAATCGTCGGAGATGCACATCTTTGTCGCGTCCTCAGTGAGCGGCTGCTGATGGAACATGCAATCTATGTCCAGCCCATAAATTACCCGACGGTCGCACGCGGACAAGAGCGGCTGCGTCTCACGCCAACACCGTTTCATACCGACGCTCATATGCGTTCATTTATCGAGGCCTTCTTGAAAGTGGCCAATCAACTGGGCTGGTTCGAGGCAAGTCAGGCGGCTTAATTCGTGAAATTTGAGGATAGTTTAATGCGAGAGGTATCTCTTAATATTGTGCCGTAGAGCCTCCAAAAGAGCGAATATCGCTACGAAAGCTTTCCGGTCATGTTCACAGCCCCTAACTAAAATCAGAAGCAATTAAGCCGAACTCTCACGAGACCATTGTCTCCCATTGTGAGAGTGAGGGTCTATTTGCGAATGTTACTAAACGATTATTGCAGCGCTATCCTTACACGCCTTCCAATGGCTTTCGTCTATTGGCTCCCAAAAATCTGGCGTCAGGATACTGCTCAATGAATAAAAGAAAGGAAAGATTAGAATGGAATGGTTCCCTATAATAGCCGGTGGGTTTAAGCTTGTCGTTCTAGGTGTTGCTATGTTTTTTGCGATCAAGTGGCATTATGATAAAGATAAAGAGGAGAAGGAGAGAAGGAGAGCAGAAGTGGAGAAGGACTTTTCAATTAATGAGTAGACGAGCCAACATAAAATTACTTGGGTTTTCTTATTTTGGGATTCCTTCATGAGAGTTCACATCGCCGCTTCTGCAGTCAGGCTCAGGACTCATTTGTTTAATGGAAATGGCACCTGAAATGTCCAGATATGCAAGGAAAGACGCGAATAACGGCCTCCCCATTTAGCGTCTTGACGTAGCAGACAGCCTGCTCACTTCGGTGTCCGAAGCGCGTGGCCGATCAGCCCGGCTGCTTTGGCAAAAAAGTCTCGAAAGTGACCGCATCTCCTTCGCCCTTTTTCCTCGTATCCAAACGGATGGTCTCACACCATTTCCGTCAAAGTAACGGGCCGCGAGCCTAAAGCCACGTAATAGAATCTTTGGTGTGCGAGGGGCCGATATAAAAATGTGCTCCCTCTTTATCAGAGCACTGCGCGCGAACTGTCTCCCACTTCCATAATAAATCCATACATGATATAAATCTGTATGTTTATAAACCATACAATGTGAGGGCGAGAGATGTGGAAACCACGACTAATCGAAAGCGCGAGGATGAAATACCTCGGTATCGTAGAGGCGTTGGAAGCCGATATTCGCTCTGGAAGGGTTGCGGGGGGAGACCGCTTGCCGGCACAACGTGTGATCGCGGAGGCGCTTAACGTCGATCTCACCACAGTCACGCGTGCTTTCAATGAAGCCCGTCGACGAGGGCTTGTCGAGGCACAAGCCGGTCGCGGGACGTTCATCAGTGAAACACTCGATAGCGAGTCTCATGATCAGGCGCCGTCGCTGATCGACCTGAGCATGAACATTCCTTCGCAGCCGTCTGATATCGATTTCAGGAAGGTCTTTCCCAGTGGAATCGCGGACGTTCTAGGGGGCACGCGAGGACTGCTTAACCTTCATTATCACGAAAGCACAGGGTCGGAACCGGACAGGCAAGCTGCAGCAAACTGGCTGCGTTCCCGGATTGAGGGTGTTACGCCTGATCGCATTGTCGTGTCAGGTGGTGCTCAGAGCGCATTGTTCGGTGTGTGTGAGCTGCTGCTTGATCGGGGTGACATATTGGCGACAGGTGCCATGACCTATCCCGGCCTCAAGGCAGTTGCTGCTCAAAAAGGGGTGGTGATCGAACCTCTGGCAATGGACGAGAAGGGGATCATTCCCGATGCCTTCGAAAAGGTGTGCCGCGAGCGTCTGCCAAAAGCGATTTATATCATTCCCAGCATCGACAACCCGACCACTGCGACGTTGCCGGAAGATCGCCGTCGCGCTTTGGCTTCTATAGCCATCAAGAATGGTGTCGCAGTCATCGAGGATGATCCCTATGCACCATTGAAACCGGACCATACAGTTTCGATGGTGGAATTGGCGCCTGAAATCAGCTGGCACATCGCAACGCTTTCCAAATGTGCAAGCCCAGCCCTGCGGATTGCCTATGTCATTGGGCCCAACAGTCCAAAGGTTCTTCGACTTGCGGGTGTGTTGCGCGCGACTAGTTTGATGGCTCCGCCACTTATGTCAGCTTTGGCAAACCGATGGATTTCGGACGGCACTATGAGCCAGATTACTCGGTCTATTCGCCACGAAAACGCAGCGCGTCAAGAATTAGCAAGATCAATCCTCGAAGGATACGATTATGCAGCCGATCCCCACGGTCACCATCTATGGTTGCATCTTCCCCATTATTGGCGCGCGGCTGACTTTGCGGCGTATGCTGATCGAGCCGGTGTCTCAATCGTGCCAGCTTCAGTCTTCGCAACCGATGCACATCCCATCGAAGCCGTGAGGATTTCCCTCGGTGTAGCTCCAGACCGCGGAGATCTGGAAGACGGTCTCAACCAACTTGCCAACCTCATCTCGCAGCCCTCACTCAGCACACGCGCCGTCGTGTAATTTCAGGATTGTTTGCCATGTCTCTCATCAAAGCCGCAGTCGTTCAAGCCGCTTCCGTCCTGTTCAACACATCCAAGACGGTAGCGAAGCTCGCTGAGTTAACTCGCGAAGCCGCAGGCAGAGGTGCCGAGCTCGTTGTCTTCCCGGAGGCTTTTGTCGGAGGCTATCCGAAGGGTTTGGATTTCGGTGCCCGGCTTGGGCTTAGAAGCCCGGAAGGCCGCGAAGAATTTCGCCGTTATTTCGAGAGTGCCATTGATATTCCGGGCCCGGAGGCATCGCGCATCGGTGAGATCGCGCGGGACAATGGCGTGCATTTGGTCGTGGGCATCATCGAGCGGGATGGCGGCACGCTCTACTGCTCGACCCTGACTTACTCTCCTGCAGGCAAGCTTCTCTACAAGCACCGCAAACTGATGCCGACGGCGCTGGAGAGACTGGTCTGGGGCTTTGGCGACGGCTCGACGATCGGTGTGGTCGACACACCAATCGGGCGCATCGGCAGTGTCATATGCTGGGAAAACTACATGCCGCTGCTTCGCGCGGCGATGTATGCGCAAGGTGTGGAACTCTATTGCGCGCCGACAGTTGATGACCGCGATGCCTGGCTTCCGACCATGCGCACGATCGCCCTTGAAGGGCGCTGTTTTGTAATCTCGGCGTGCCAATACCTCACGAGGAGCGATGGCCCTGCCGATTATGCGCCGATTCAGGGTGATGATCCGAGCACTGTCCTGATCCGAGGCGGCTCATGCATCATTGACCCGCTTGGAAATGTGCTGGTGGAACCCGATTTTACCGGTGAGACGATCAAGATTGCCGAAATCGACCGACGCATCATTGCGCGCGGAAAATATGACCTTGACGTTGCCGGGCATTATGCGCGCCCCGACGTCTTTCAACTTTCCGTTGATACACGAAAGAAAACTGCTGTTACGTTTGGGAGCGGACAGTTCTCTCTTTTTGGTGAGGATAACAGCGAAATTCCTCAGTCGCAGGAGGCTGCAAAATGCTCGGACTGACCGCTCTTGAGCTGGCTCGTATCCAGTTTGGCTTCACCATTTCGTTTCACATCGTGTTTCCCGCGATCACGATAGGGCTTGCGAGTTATCTTGCCGTTCTCGAAGGGCTTTGGCTTTGGAAAAAAGATACCGTCTATCGCGATCTTTATCATTTCTGGTCGCAGATTTTCGCGGTCAATTTCGCGATGGGCGTCGTATCCGGGCTCGTCATGGCTTACCAGTTCGGAACCAATTGGAGTTACTTTTCGGCCTTTGCCGGATCGATAACGGGGCCATTGCTCGCTTATGAAGTTTTGACGGCTTTTTTTCTTGAAGCCGGCTTTCTCGGGGTCATGCTGTTCGGCTGGAATAAGGTCGGGCCGGGTCTTCATTTCTTTGCGACAATTATGGTGGCGATCGGCACCTTGATCTCCGCAACATGGATTCTGGCTTCAAATAGCTGGATGCAGACGCCGCAAGGATTTGAGATCGTCAATAACGTTGTCGTGCCGGTAGACTGGTTCAAAGTTATTTTCAATCCGTCCTTCCCTTATCGGCTTGCCCACATGACTGTGGCCGCCTTTCTCGCAACGGCGCTTTTTGTCAGCGCTTCAGGTGCGTGGCATCTGCTACGCGGTCGTAAGGATGCGCGCGTGCGCAAGATGTTCTCCATGGCCATGTGGATGATTTTGGCGGTTACACCCGTACAGATATTCGTCGGCGACTTGCATGGCCTGAACACGCTCGAGCATCAACCCGCGAAGGTCGCAGCCATGGAAGGCCATTGGCGAAATGTGCCAGGGGCTGGCGTGCCGCTCATTCTGTTCGGCTGGCCGGACATGGAAAGCGAGGAAACTCTCTATAAAATTGAGATACCAAGGCTTGGAGGGCTCATTTTGACGCATAGCCTTGACGGGCAATATCCGGGGCTAAGTGAATTCGCCCCCGAAGATCGCCCGAATTCAACGGTGGTGTTCTGGTCCTTCCGCGTCATGGTCGGTCTTGGCATGCTCATGCTCCTGCTTGGCGTCTGGAGCGTCTGGTTACGGTTGCGCAGCGCGCTATATGCACAAAAATGGTTCCTGCGCTTCGCAATCTGGATGGGGCCATCGGGTCTGATCGCAATCCTGGCGGGATGGTATACGACCGAAATCGGTCGTCAACCCTGGCTGGTCTATGGCGTGATGCGCACTGCGGATGGTGTGTCGAACCATTCGGCGCTCGCGCTGTCGACCACCTTGATCATCTTCATGGTCATGTATTTTGCCGTCTTTGGTACTGGTGTCAGCTATATGCTGAAACTTGTCGCCAAGGGGCCTGCCAAGAGTGAAGACGACAATCCACCGCTTGATCCGGGCCAGTCGCAACGGCCATCGCGGCCCTTGTCCGCTGCTCCCGATAATATTGACCCAACGATTGTTTGAAGAGGAGAAAAAACATGGGCATTGATCTTCCTCTTATATGGGCGCTTATCATCGGCTTCGGCCTTATGATGTATGTCATCATGGATGGCTTCGACCTTGGGATCGGCATCCTGTTTCCCTTTGTGCGTAGCCGTGACGACCGCGACGCTATGGTCAATAGTGTTGCACCGGTCTGGGACGGAAACGAGACTTGGCTCGTGCTGGGCGGAGCTGCCTTGCTGGGTGCCTTCCCGTTGGCCTATGCCGTTATCCTTAGCGCCCTATATTTTCCCCTTCTTCTCATGTTGGCGGGTCTGATCTGGCGAGGCGTGGCGTTCGAGTTTCGCTTCAAGGCGGATGAGGGACACAAGGCATTCTGGGATAAAGCCTTCATGTGGGGTTCCTACATTGCAACGTTTTCCCAAGGCCTTGCGCTCGGCGCATTTATCGACGGTTTCGAAGTCCGGGACGGTACGTATGTTGGCGGGATGTTTGACTGGTTGACACCGTTTAGTCTGTTCACGGGTGTCGGCATGTTGCTCGCCTATGCGTTGCTCGGAGCGACTTGGCTGGTGATGAAAACGGAGGGCGATCTTCAGCAGCGTATGCGACAACTTGGCCGCCCAATCACCGTAGCAGTATTGGTGACGATTGTGATCGTCAGCCTCTGGACGCCATATGCCAACCCTGACATTGCTGCCCGATGGTTTGCATTGCCCAACCTGTTGTTCTTTATGCCCGTCCCCATACTGGTTGTCTTAGCCACATGGATGCTTCTGAAGAACTTGGCAGGCAAAAGCCATGCTGCACCATTCCTGCTTTCGCTTTTACTATTATTCTTAGGTTATTCGGGACTGGCAATCAGCTTGTGGCCGAATATCGTCCCACCGGCTATCTCAATATGGGATGCTGCTTCGCCGCCTCAAAGCCTGGGTTTCACACTCGTCGGAGCGTTGTTTATCATTCCGTTCATCCTCGCCTACACTGCATGGTCTTACTATGTGTTCCGAGGGAAGGTTAAGGTTGGGGAAGGATATCACTAATGGCCGACGCTCCTCACCATCAGAAACTATGGCTGAGACGTTTTGGTTGGATGGTTCTAATCTGGACTGGCAGTGTAATGGCACTGGCGATCGTGGCACTTCTCTTTCGCTTCCTGATGAACCTGGCCGGTCTCACCGTTTGAAAAAGCTGCTGCCTGAGTGATGTGATGGTCAGCCGGTAAACGGCTCACCATCGGGCCAATCGCTTTGGCAGCCATTTTTCTAATTGTATTCATAGAAACTAGCCAAAGCGAAAGATAAGTGTTCGGTCGAACGACACAGGAACCTTTCACCTCAGGAAGATGGTTTGCTGCGTGGATGGGCTTTGCGCTGCTATGCGAGAAGACGCTTTCCGCTATCATGGGATGCGTACATCTCGCTTGTTCTATGGGACGATCTTTCATGTAGCTCGATAAGGTGAGAGCAGATGGTTGTAGATTTCAAAGGGCTCATTTCCCCAAAAGTATGATCCTATACGCAGTTTCTTTTATGTGCGCTAATCAGTTTCCTATCGGGATCTGTATGGCATCATACCGGAGCGTGAAGTAGATATTCGCCATGCAACATTGAACTGCCGGGTTTTTCGTTACTCATCGCAGATCGCCGCACGGCGTTTCTTTAAGAAAGCCATAGGAACAACGGTGTTCCGCGCATGATTGCCATTGATAAAATCAGGGCCAACCTGGCTGGAGCCGAAGCTGTGCTTCAAGGCGTCCATTCCGCCTCAGCCGCTTGCCATTCGAAGCCTTTTCGAAATTCGCAGCATAATTGCGTTCGAAAATCAGGCCGCGTTTAACCCAATTAGAATTTGCGACATAACTGGAGAAGAATTGGTCTGAGCCATTGACTGCAATTGGATGGTTCCAAACAAACTCCAGAATGATAACAACTCACGCATTGTTTGGCTGAAAATATCCGAAACTTGCGGATAAACCTCGAAAAGAGCATACCTTGAAGAAACTGTTTTGTGTGGCATTGGTTGGCTTTTTCTGTTCGTCTGCACCTGTTGCAGCGCTTGCCCAGAACTTAGGCCTTGCCGAGCGTCGCGCCATTGCGGCCTATGCAACGGATATCTGGCCGAAATACGAGTTAGAAATTCAGGAACTTGCCGGATTTCCGGTTACGATCAATCTCGATACAAAAAGCTTAGCCTTACCCGGCCTTGCAGATTCATATGCAAGTGATGACTATCTGCGTAAGCCAATCATCGACCCAATACTTCAGGCAATCGGAACAATCACAGCAACTGAAATCGGGAGAAATGCGCTTAGAGACGGACTTAAATCAATCGTCATCCACTATGATGAAATGAGCGCACCATCCAGCAATTACAAAGATGGCGTCGACATGGAGGGTGGTGTTTTGACTATAAATTGGAAGCCTTATACCAATGTCGATGATGTTGAAGCTCGCGCCTTGGCAATATTAAGTGTAATTGAACCGGCAATATAAAATATAATTAAGCTTAGGTGATCCGAATTGGCGCGTACAACCCTATCTCTGGTAATTCCCACGTTAACAATTTTATTGTTATCCACCATAGCGTCCTTGTCTCAAACCAGCGCCGACGAAGCCTATTTGGAACGGCAAAATGATCAAGGCATTGTCGCATATTGCATCGCACAGGGTTTTCTTGAGCCCGATTCCGAAGAGTTTTTCCACGTTGGAACAGTGGCAATTTTTGGCGAAGTTGAACCCTCGCCTGAAGCTGAGCTTCATGTCCAAAAGGGACGTGACGGCATTTCCTATCTTCAAGGCGATGAGCAGTCCCTCGAAGACCTTGCTGCCGCAAACGATGTCGATGTGAAAACGGTTTGCGAGCAATACAAATCGCACATAACGCTTGGCCGAATGATGGCGAAAAACAAAGCCGACAAATAACCGACATAGGAATAAAATTCGATGAAAAACCGTTACCTGGCACTTTTCTCGGCAGCCGCTGTGCCGCTCATGATGTTGGCATCGGTTGCTTCTGCGGATGAAGCGCAACAATTGTACAACAACTCGAGAAACCAGCTCGGCCTGATCAAATATTGCGTTGAGCAGGGCCATCTGAACGACGACACAGTCAAGGCTTACCAGAATATTGTAAGCGTTCTGCCCCGCCCTGCCAGCACGACGGAAGGTGACCAGTACGAAGCGGAGGGCGCAAAGGGAAACAGCTTTGACGGCAGCTCCAGCGTTTCCATGGAAGAAATCGCACAGGGAACAGGAATGACAGTTGCAGACCGCTGCGCCTCTTTTGAAGCGCTGACGAAGCAATAGTACTGCCTCGGCTGTAACGAAATGTGTAGAAGTTCTCGACTATAGGCAGCGGGGAGGGGGCTTTCTCTGACGCAATTTTGACGAGATATGGAAAGTGTACAGCATGGTGCAATTATCACCCCTGGATATAGTTTTTATCATTATTCCCATCGTCCTTGCCATACTTGTGACTTGCCTGGTGACTTTTCGGGTGCTGCGCAGGGAATATTATTGGGGTGTGATTGCGCTTGCGGCCATTGCCGTGGTTGCCTTGGTCCTGACTGCATAAGTCGGACCGGCAGTGTAATGTTAACCTTCAGCCCCATTCAGTTCGGCCTAAGATGCTGTTATTACGCTGCTTAAAGGCATGCAATTTATCACCGAGGCGGGGTATGACGCGACGGATCGTATGGGTGTATTCACGTCCAAGCTTCTCCATTCATTCGTGCACCCTTTTGTCGACAACAATGATCGCGCGGTACGACAGCATATCTTCAACCATGCGGAAGCTCAGTGGAAAGCGATGGTACAGCCAAATTGTCTCGGCGAGATCTCTGCGGGGAAAAGATGGCGGTAATAAAACGAGGCGTAAGCTTCAGTCATGCCTCGCTCTCTCAATTCACGATTGAGCCAATGTTCATGTAACAGTGCCTCGATTTTTTATCAAAAATAGTGACTAATCGATAATTCACGAAATAAGAATATTAACCCCATTGCTGCTATGCCACAGAAGGATCAAAGGTAGTAAACAGGGATTGAAGCCAGCTCATCCGTTATAATAGTTTGCGCCATTCTCTGGGAAAATTGTTAGCGTGCGTGTTTTCAAGTCACTGTCCTGCGCCATAGAGCTTCAACCCTGTATTCTCGACAAGAACATGAATGGTTCATCAGGCGGCTGAATTGTGGCGAACCAAGGCCTTCGAAAGGGGCAAGCTGGTACAGCGTCTGCTCAGTGGCTTATGATCGGGGACCAGTAAAGCTATCCATGCAACAATGCCACTGCACCCGACCCGCAAAGCTAAAACATCACCAAAATCAAATTGCCACACGGGTGTCATTCAGACATGACAGCACCGTAAAACGAAGATCCAGGGCACTACACTCTTGTAAGATATTGCCCATATGATCCGCGTTAATCAAGAGCGCCAACCAGAGGCTTTCTATCAATACCGAATATCCGCTGTCTGCCGCAGTTCTTCAACAGTCGCTGTGCCAAAACCGAAGAATTCCAGATAGGCCGGTATCTGCTCAAACAGCATGTCAGTGCCGACTTGATAACGACAGCCTCGGTCTCGCGCAGCCATAAGGAATGGGGTTATTTCTGTTTTCATAACGACTTCGCCTACAAATGTCGTAGGTGCTATGCGCGACACATCCATCGGTAGAGGATCGTCTGCGTTCATTCCAAGGGGAGAAGCATTTACTACAACATCGAAACCTGTTGGGTCGTTTGATCCAGTCCTAACGACCAGTGCAGGATAGGCTTCACATAGCCGGGCTGACAAAGCGTCCTGCAAAGCCGTGTTTTGATCGAACAAAGCTATTTCGGCAACACCGGCTGCGGCAAGCGATGCTGCGATAGCAGATCCTACGCCACCTGATCCAACCACTAGAACCCTGGTTCCGTCGAGCTTCTGCCCTTTGCGTAATACACCCCGGACAAAGCCTTCGCCGTCAAACATATCGGCTTCCAGCTTGCCGTCGTCGGCCAATCGTATAGCGTTCGCCGAACCTGCGACGCGTGCCGTCGTAGAAAGTCGATCCACCATAGCAATAGTTGGCACCTTATGCGGCATTGTAATCAATGCACCATGAATGTTTGACAGGCGAAAAACCAGCGGCAGGAAATTGGCATAGTCCTCGGCCTTGCAGCCCATCGGCACGACAACAGCGTTGATATCATGCTTAGAGAACCATGGATTGTAAATCATTGGCGCCTTAAAGGAATAAGTAGGATAGCCAAGATGAGCAATAAGCCGGGTATTTCCGTCAATCATAACAAGCCTGCTTTAATTTGTTATTGAAAGGGGGTAGCGCCAAGGTAGCTGGCGGCAGCAGTATGTTTAACTGTTGCCCCAACTGAAATGAGCTACACTGACAATAAGTTGAAGGCGCAAAACCTTTGTGGTTTTGCGCGGAGCGTATTTGCCAGTTCAGTGATGAGCCAAAATTTCCCCGAGAAAAGCACGTGTCCGCTCGTGCTGCGGATTGCTGAAAAATGCGTTGGGTTCACCCTCTTCGATGATCGCACCGTCTGCCATGAATATTACTCGGTCTGCTACCTGTCGCGCAAAGCCCATCTCATGGGTAACGCAGATCATCGTCATACCGTCTTGCGCCAAGCCAACCATGGTATCCAGCACCTCCTTGACCATTTCCGGATCAAGTGCTGAGGTCGGTTCATCAAACAGCATGGCTTTTGGCTCCATGCAAAGCGCGCGGGCGATGGCAACTCGCTGCTGCTGACCACCGGAAAGCTGCGCCGGGTATTTGTCGGCCTGATTGCCAATTTTAACCCGATCCAAGTATTTGCGTGCCGTTGCTTCAGCCGCTTCGGAAGATAACTTGCGAACACGCATCGGCGCGAGCATGCAATTCTCCAGAACGGTCTTGTGGGGAAAAAGGTTGAACTGCTGAAAGCACATTCCGACCTCTCGCCGAACCATATCAATCGCCTTTTGGCTATCACTCAGCGCAGTGCCATCCACCGTAATCGTACCAGACTTGATCGTTTCAAGATGGTTGATGCATCGGATCAGTGTCGATTTCCCGGAACCTGAGGGCCCACAAAGGACAATTTTCTCTCCGCGCCTCACATTCAGGTTAATGTTTTTCAGCGCATGGAAACCGCCATACCATTTTTCAACGTTTTCCATGCGGATCAGGATTTCATCCATCAGGCTATCTCCCGATTCAAAGAGTGATACGTCCACCATCGGCGGCGGAACGTTTGACGGCTTCAATTACGCGTAAAGTCTCCAGCCCGTCGCGTCCGGAAACCAAAGGTGCCTCTTCCCCTCTTATAACACGGGCGAACTGGCTAACTTGTCGTGCCAATGGATCCTCCGCCGGAATACCGGGGCGGGTTAGATCAAAGGGCGCATACCAGCTAGGTGTGCCTTGTGCCGTGCGTAGATCAAGTTCTGGCAGAGCGAGCGAACCGTGAGTGCCACCTATCAGATAGCAATGTTCATCCGAGCGTGGATAAGCTGGGTTTTCACCCGTTGTCATTTCCCAACTCCAAGGAGCAATAGTCGTATCGCACACGGATGCCGTCGCCAGAGCGCCGCTGGCGAACTCCAATAAGATTACCGCAGTTTCTTCCACTGCATTGCCACGAATGGCGTTGGATTCTCGTGCGGTGACGGCGCTAACTTCTCCTAGAAGGTAGCGAAGATTATCAACATCATGAATGAGGTTTAGGAATACCGGACCTGCACCTTTTTCGCGACGCCATGCAATGTCGAAATAATCATCCGGCTTAAAAAGCCAGAACATTGCATTCGCAACGACGGGCGTACCAATCGCGCCCGAGTCGATGATTTCTTTAGCCTTTTGCATCAACAGATTGTGACGGCGGTGGTGCCCTGTCAGCAATGCTGTCCCCTTCGCATCAGCCGCAGCTACCAGTTTTTCAGCATCTGCAACATTATCACAAAGCGGCTTTTCGACGAGCACTGGCAGACCGGCTGCAATGCAATCCAGCCCGTTCTGCATATGAACCTGGTTCGGGGTTGCGACGATCACGCCCTCGAGCTCCAAAGCCGCAGCCTCTGAGAGACTTCGTGCCCAGATGGCGTTATATTCTCGCGCTACGGCCTCACCAGCCGACGTTGGGTCGATGACACAGATTAGTTCAGCATCGGCGGATGCCTTAACATGCATAGCATGGCGCTTACCGATCAGTCCCGCACCCATAACGGCCATGCGAACCGGTCTGGTCATTTTGCAACCTCGGAAATCATATTAGCTACGCGGCGCAGCCCAAGTGCGTAACCCTCTGTCCCACAACCCGCAATGACGCCATCAGCACGCAATGAAATATAAGAGTGATGCCGGAAACTTTCACGCTTGTGGACATTTGAAATATGGACCTCAATAACCGGTCCTTCAAAGGTATTCAGCGCGTCAAGGATTGCAACCGATGTATGTGTAAAGGCAGCAGGGTTGATCACAATACCTGCACCATTTTCTCGCGCCTCATGAATCCAGTCGATGATCTGGCCTTCATAGTTGGATTGCAGAAACCGGATGGCAACACCCAGTTCTTTGGCCAGAGCCGCGCAATCAGCTTCGACATCTGCCAAGGTAACATGGCCATAGATATGAGGCTGGCGCTTGCCGAGCAGGTTCAGGTTGGGGCCGTTCAGAATATAGACGGTCTTGGTCATCACGCGTTTCTTTCATGAAATGATTGCATTTCGTGTGGCGGAACAGCAATGCTGTCCCGCCTGAATGCTTTAATTTTCAATTTTGTAGGGAATGCCTTCCATCGCCGCAGGATATTTCGGCGGATCCATATTCATCCACTTGTTGTAGATGGCCTTATATTCATCAGACTGCATGAATTCATCAAGGAAGGCATTAACCGTCTGGTTCCAATCTTTCTCACCCAGTCGTGTGCCCACGCCATTGTAATGTTCAACTAAGAGCAGTTGCACCTTGTAGCGACCTGGTGCTGCATCTTCGAGACGATTAATGTAAAACTGATTGGCACCAACGGCTTCGACCTGACCTGAGAGCAGTGCCTGAATTGTCGCCGCATCATCGTCAAAACGACGGATCTCCGTTCCTGATGGAGCTACTGCGGTCAGCGCCGTATCTTGTGATGCCGCGCGTGGCACACCAAAAACATGGCCTGATAAAGCTTCGGGTGTAGATAAGTCCATATCAACCGGCCCGACTACCGACATCTGATTGGCAGCGTATGGTTGTGAGTATTGGATCGACTTGGCGCGTTCGGCTGTCATGCCCATCGTGGCAAAAAGCGCATCAACCTTATCGGTTGTCAGAGCGGGAATACGGTTTGCCACTGCCAGTGGTACAAACTCGACCTTAACGCCCAGATAATCGGCAAATGCCTTTCCCATATCCGAGTCATAGCCATCAGCCGCGCCCGACGAGTTGATGCAACCCCACGGGCAGTTATCACCTTGGATGCCTATGCGGATTGTTCCGGCGGACTTGGTTTCTTCGACCGAACGCGCCTGAGCGTCTTGCACGAAGAGCGCTGCAAGTGCCATGCCTCCGGCCAACGCCAGATTACGGGATAGTCTGGATTTCAAATGAACAAACATGCGTTCCTCCTTAGTTGATTGTTATTATCCGACACAGTGCAGTTCCTCCGGCACTATGGCGGCTTTCAGGCTCAGCGCGGATCTTGCGCCAACCTCATTTCAAGGCGTCGGCCCCAAAGTGACAGCGGCCAGCACATCAGGAAATACAAGACCCCAATCAGGCCGAAGATAAACAACGGCTGGTATGTCTGGTTCGATACGATCTGCCCGGCGCGTGTTAGTTCAATAAAGCCCACGATAGCTGCCAGAGAGGTGCCTTTAAGCAGTTGCACAAGGAAGCCGACGGTGGCTGGCAATGAAATCTTCAATGCCTGCGGCAAGATGATGTCGAACATCCGTGAACGATAGTGCATGCCAAGTGCATAACATGCTTCTGATTGACCTTTCGGGATCGCCTGGATAGCGCCGCGCCAGATTTCACCCAGAAAAGCGCTGGCATGTGCGGTTAAAGCGATTGCCACTGCCAGCCAGGCGTTCACATTCACCCCAAGGAGCGGCAAGCCGAAGAACACTACGAATAGCTGCATGAGAAGCGGCGTACCCTGAAAAACTGCAATCCATGCGGCTGCGAACCAACGCAGTGCACGATTTTCAGCAACACGTCCCAAGGCGATGATAAGACCAAAAACTATACCTCCGACAAAACCAATGACTGTCAGTGATAAGGTCCATTTCAACCCCAGTGCCAGAAAAGTAATTTCGTTGATACCCAGATGCGGCATGAAGTTTCCCTTCCTTTCAGCGTGTGGGGTAGCTAAAGGCACGACGACCGATGAGAGCCAACAGCGCCATGATCATCCAGGACACCAGCAGATAGATAATCGTTACTGTAAAATAGACTTCGAAACTGCGGAAAGTGTCGCCATCAATGCGTTGAGCAACCTGAGTAAGCTCATAAGCAGAAACCGAAGTGCAAATTGACGTGGTCAGCGTTAGCAATATGAACTGGCTGCAAAGCGAGGGATAGATAGCACGTAGCGCAGGCAGCAAAATGATCGTGCGAAAGATTTCACCCTGATGCAGCCCCAAAGCGAGCCCCGCCTCGGTTTGTCCGCGCGGAATGCTCTCCACACCACCGCGGATAATTTCGATCGCGTAGGCGCCACCGTTCAAGCCAAGCGCTATGATCGCTGTGGTGGTCGGATTTAGGCGCACGCCGGCAAGTGGTAATGCGAAAAAAATGAAGAATATCTGCACCAAAAAAGGTGTATTACGGATGACCTCAACAAAGCACACAACGATCATTGAAGCTATGCGACTGCCTGAACGTCGAATGGCAACTCCAGCTACGCCTATGAAAATGGCAAGTAACATCCCGGCCAATGCAAGACCGAGCGTTGCAAGTGTCCCTTGCAAAAGCTCTGGCCAGCGCTCAAGGATCACGCTGAAATCTAGCGCGTTCATCAATTTCCTCCCAATAACCGTCTGCTCACATGGCGACGGTCTCTGCCCTCGCTTGATGGGGACTTGTTTGCTTCTGTTTTACGACGACCCACTCCTCAGGGGCCACCGCCTTTATAATACTTGCTCCTCAAATACCCATGACACGACGCGCACCACGCTCGAGCGCAGAAAGGTGGTCAGCCGGATTCTGGCCCTGCACCATTGGAACCTCGACAGAAATTCGTGGATTGTGGTTTAATGCCCAAACCATTTCGTTCAACGGCAGTTCTCCTTCACCGGGAACAAAACGACCTTCACGCGCTTCTTGTATTCTGGCTTTGTCATTGTCGGGTTCCCCACCACGAACATCACAAAGCTGCACATGCTGAACCAGCTCTCCCGGAAAAGTTGAAAGCATTTCGACCGTTCCGCCATTGCGAAAGAAATGGAGAGCATCAATCAAAACGCCTGCATTGGGCGCGCCCGAAGCTTTCGCAATATCCAAACTGTCTGTGGCACAACGCACCGGCCGCCAACCCATGTTTTCAATATCTACCGACATGCCAACATCGCCCGCGACAGAACAAAGCGCTGCAAAATTATCGATCAAGCGCGCACGATCACTGTCTTCACCACAAACGCTCAAACGTTTGGCTCCCAGTGCTGCCGCATCCTCCAACACCGGCAATACAGACAGCGGCTGAAAAAAGGCATCCAGAACGACGAATTCAATGTCGAATATTTCCAGTCCGGTGTCATCCAATCGCAGCCGCAACTCCCGAGCGCTATCGCTACCTTGCGGGACAGAATAGCAAGGAGCACCTGGAAAGGCCGGAAACAGCCGCAAACCGACCGATTGAAAACCGGCGCGTGCAGCAACGGACACAAATTCCACTGGCGGCAAATGGATTGCAGAAAAATGCGCTAAACCAAGGAGACGTTGTTCGGGGATCATATTTTCAGCCACTTATTCAATCCCGTGCTCAACTAAATAACGTTGCAGGTTGGTAGCGGTGCGGGACAAATGATCTCTCAATTTTTCGCAGGCAAAATCAGCATCACGTGCCACAGCTGCCTGGGCAATCTCGCTATGCTCCATCATAACATTTCGATCGCCGGAAGTTCGACGCAAAAAAGTTCGCCGATACCGGTCATGCAAATTGAGTAAGGACGAACAAAATCTTATCAGCATTGGCATGCCGCAGCCAGAAATCAGCGTTAAATGAAAATCGCGATGGACAGCCTCCCATGCTTCTAAGGTTTCAGGCCGGCTGGCATCCCGTTCAGTGCGATTGACGACGTGCAAGGCGCGGATCACATCGCTTTCCCATGCCAGGTCGCCACGAACCATCGCCTCTCGTAAAGCATATGTTTCGAACGTGTCACGTAACCGCGCCACCTCCTGAAAATCAGCGATAGAAACAGGCGCGACCCGATATCCGCGGTTGTCCTCAAATATAACCAGCCCGTCTGATGTTAGGCGGGCCAGAGCTTCGCGCAGTGGGCTGAGGCTTACCTGAAGCTGCGCTCTAACGTGATCCAAGTTGATTTTGGAACCTGCCGGCATCTGACCCGAAACAATTGCTTCACGCAATCGAGCAAGTATTTGGCTTGATATTGTATTCTTGACATCATCGCCAGAACCCGCAAGCGCACCGGAGCGATCAACCATCATTAAGTGAGATTCTTGCGGCATAGTTGTTCCAGATTATTTTCTATCGATAGTTTTTAAAATAAACGATTATTTATGTCAATACGAAACGGAGAATCCGTGGTCCATTGCTTATCTATCTGTTTATATTGGCTTAATTTCTTAGAAGTGGCGTTTTAATTCAAGTGGCTATGCAAACGTTGACAAATAATCGATTATTTGACAAAACCCTCCACGCATGAGGGAGGAAAATCATGACCATTCGAAATGAAGCGGATGTCACCACTGCCGTCATTAAGGTGATGGAACAGACAGCAGATCCGCGGCTTCGCGAAATCTTGTTATCTTTAATCAAGCATCTTCATGGGTTTGTCAGAGAAACAAAACTTAGCGAAGACGAGTTCCGTACGGCAACCGCTATCCTGAATGAAATTGGCGCCTTGGCCTCAGATAGTCACAACGAATTCGTACTGATGTCTGGCTCTCTTGGCGTTTCAACCTTGGTTTGCCTTCTCAACAATGGCGAAAATGGGCAAACCGAAACCTCACAATCCCTGCTTGGCCCTTTCTGGCGTCTCAACAGTCCCCGCGTTGAAAACGGCGGCATAATCATCCGCTCCGATACTCCCGGCACACCTCTCGTTGTAAACGGGCGTGTCGTAGACCAAAACGGCAAGCCGATTGCCGGAGCTGAAGTCGATGTATGGCATGCCTCGCCGATCGGTCTTTATGAAAATCAGGATCCTGATCAGGCCGATATGAACCTACGTGGAAAGTTTACGACAGATACGGATGGGCGGTTCTGGTTCACCACCGTTAAAATGGTTGGCTACCCGATCCCTGTGGACGGTGTTGTAGGGCGACTACTTAAAGCGCAGGGCCGCCACCCGTATCGCCCTGCACATCTGCATGCGCTGATCTTCCGTGAAGGATACAAAACCCTGATATCACAGGTTTTCGATCCGTCGTGCCCATGGATTGACAGCGACGTACAGTTTGGCGTCACTCAAGCTTTGACCGGTGATTTTATCAAGCACGATGAGCCAAATCCCGAATATCCAGAACTTGGCGCCCCGTGGCATTCGCTCGACTATACTTATGTCATGGAACCAGGTGAGGCAAAACTGCCACGCGCACCAATCAAATAAGGGGCTCACATGTTGACTGAAGAAGAACGTCTTATTGCTGCCAAAGCCATTCTTGCTGCTGAGAAATCACGCATACCGATGGTACAACCGTCCAAGCAGTGGCCAGAGATGGAGCTTGAAGATGCATATCGCATTCAGGACCTTTGGGCCGAAGCGCGTATCGCCGAAGGCGCCAAGGTGGTTGGCCACAAAATAGGCCTGACGTCGCGTGCAATGCAACTCGCCTCAAAGATGACCGAGCCGGATTACGGCCGAATTCTTGACGATGCTCTGTTCAATGATGGCGCTCAAATACCAACTTCTACCTTCATCAAACCTCGTCTTGAAGTCGAACTGGCTTTTATCATGGGCGAGGATCTGATGGGCGAAGGCACGCGTGTGCATGACGTCTTACGTGCGACCGAATTTGTCGTTCCTGCACTGGAAATAATCGATTATCGTACCGAAGTGCCACGCGCTATCACTGATACCATTGCTGATAATGCAGCTTTTGGGGCAATTGTTCTTGGCGGACGGCCCGTACGTCCAATGGATATCGACCTGCGTTGGGTGGGTGCAACTTTATCACAGAACGGCATTATCGAAGATACCGGTTTGTCGGCGGCAATTATGGGGCATCCTGCCGCTGGAGTTGCATGGTTGGTGAACAAGCTTGCAGCTGTCGGTACTGGTTTGAAAAAGGGTCACATTGTTCTAGGAGGCTCATTCACCCGCCCCGTGGACATCAAAAAAGGTGATGTCATTCAGGCCGATTACGGCAATCTTGGCGCCATTGGCGTCAGCTTTATTTAAGGATGACGCGGTGAAACTTCCTGTCAATCATTTCAAGCAAGCGATAAGTTCGGGTCGAAGTCAAGTCGGCCTGTGGTGCAGTCTGCCGGGTAGTTATGCGGCGGAATGCGTCGCGGGAGCAGGTTATGACTGGTTGCTGTTCGACACTGAGCACAGCCCGGGTGATCCATTAACTGTGTTAGCTCAACTTCAGGCTGTCGCACCTTATTCCACCTCGGCTGTCGTGAGACCTGCAGCGAATGACCCCGTCCTGATAAAACGCTTTCTGGACATTGGAGCGCAGACGCTGCTGATACCTATGGTCAACACCAGGGAGGAAGCCAAAGCTGCCGTGGCAGCAACCCGCTATCCACCACATGGCATTCGCGGCGTTTCTGCCCTGACCCGGGCGACACGCTTTGGACGGGTCGCGGACTATGTTGAGCAAGTCGAAGACGAGCTATGCCTACTGGTGCAAATAGAAACCCGCGAGGCACTCGATTGTATTGAAGAAATTGCAGATGTGGACGGAGTGGACGGTATTTTCATCGGCCCCGCTGACCTAGCCGCGAGTCTGGGCCATGTCGGAAAGCCCGGCCACCCGGAGGTCGTCGAGCGCGTTGAAAACGCTATCTCCCGCATTATTGCAGCTGGAAAACCGGCCGGTATTCTAACCTCCGATCCGTCTTTCGCGGCACGTTGTATCGAGCTTGGCACACTGTTCACCGCAGTCGGCATAGACGCAGGTATCCTTGCCCGCCAAAGTGAAGCTTTACTTAAAGGCTTCAAGTCATGATTCCGGCAGCGGTCTTGACCCAGCTCGCTCCCGTTGGCCATATTCGGTTTGCTGTCAATATGGCCAATGCCAGCATTGTTCGAGAGAACACACCCGGCGAATATATGGGTCCGGCTGCCGAACTGGCAGTACGGCTTTCCACGTTGCTGGGTTTAGAAGTGCGTATTATTCCTTTTGCATCCGGTGGTGCAATTCTCGCGCAAGAAGATGCATGGGATCTGGCTGTTCTAGCAATAGACAGCTCACGTACCCAAATCCGTTATGTTCATGAGATCATGCGTGTCAGCGCAACCTTTGCAGGGCGTGTCCAAGCAATGAGTTGCAGTGATGTGGACAAGGCGGGCATTCGCATTGCCACCGCTCGTGGGGCTGCCTATGAAACTCATTTAACTGGAACTTTGAAACACGCTGACATTATACCCTTCGATACCCCAGCTGCTGCACGTGACGCTATGCTGAATAGCAACTGCGATTTTGTGGCTGGCATACGATCTACATTGGAGAGTAGTCTTGCGGATCATATAGGGATACATCTTCTGGAAGATGATTTTCTCACCATATCGCAAGCACTTGCCATACGCGCTGAACACGAAGATGCAGCGATGTTTCTCGAAAATCTCCTTGCCGCCTCAAAATGATCGTTCAATTATTGAGTTCCTTTTTTCTTTAAAAACTCAGATCGAAATGCATGCCATGCGGCAGCGCTTTCTCGGTTGGATATCGCAAATATGCTGGTAATAATTGTGCGCATATGCTTGGAGTTCAAAAGCCACTTCGCCACGGGATTGAGCAAGGAATAAAGCTTCGCGATAGCGACAAAAAGCATATTTGAAAGGCGACCGCATGTTAACGCTCCGCCAGATAGAAGTGATCCGTGCGATCATGGTGACAGGCACAATCGCTGGCGCTGCAAAACTGCTCAATGTATCAGCGCCCGGTCTTAGCAGGCTGATGAAATATTCCGAAGACTCGCTCGGCATAAGGCTCTTTGATCGCCGCGGCGGACGATATGTGCCTACTCCACAAGCGAGAAACATCTTCGACCTTCTCGATACAGTTCACCGG
The DNA here is from genome assembly GCF_014397025.1 of Ochrobactrum sp. Marseille-Q0166. Taxonomy (NCBI): domain Bacteria; kingdom Pseudomonadati; phylum Pseudomonadota; class Alphaproteobacteria; order Hyphomicrobiales; family Brucellaceae; genus Ochrobactrum; species Ochrobactrum sp. Marseille-Q0166. The sequence continues at coordinate 128,155 of NZ_JACJUO010000003.1, forward strand.
AAAATCGAAGATCTGCAATCAGCCGTTACTGATCTGAGCAAGGGAAAGGCGCAGGAACTGTGCGTGGCATCGGTACCCAGCATTGCCAATGTCATGATACCACGCACTGTTGCGAAACTTCGTGAGCGCTATCCAGATCTTCATCTTGATCTCGACATTCTTAAGATTGAAGAAGCTGTCGATTATCTGCTCCTGGGGCGCGGAGAAATTGTTGCGATTTCATCGCGGTTCGATCACCCGCTTATTAATTTTGAGCTCCTTACAACGGGACGGCTTTTATGCATCGTGCCGGAAACCAGTCCTCTTGCATCACGCAGCAAGATAGCTCCTTTGGAAATGTCACAATATCCACTCATCGGAATTAACCCCAAAGACCCTTATGGGGCGATCATGGCTGCAATGTTCACCAATGCGGGTGTTGATTACAAAATGAACATTAAAGCGCGATTTGGATCGACAGTATGCAGCCTTGTTGCAGCTGGGCTGGGAATTGCAATAATTGATGAGTTTACGGTGGCGCATGCGGTTGTAAAGGGCCTAAAATGCATTCCAATTGATGCTGAAAGCAACTTTAATACCTATATCGCTTAGGCTCTGTCGCAAAAGGTTCATTTTTTCTGAGCTATTTTACGCTGCGAGGCATCATTGAGTGAGGAGAGCGGGGATGGCGATTGATTTCCAAGGAGCTCATTTCCCCAAAAGTGTGATGCTTTATGCCGTTTTCTTTTACGCCCGATATTCGGTTTCCTATCGTGACCTTGAGGAGATCATGGCTGAGCGGGGTGTCGACATGGACCATGCAACACTGAACCGCTGGGTGGTTCGTTACGCCCCCCAGATCGCGGCTGAAGCACAAAGACGTAAACGGCCAACGCTTGGCTCCTGGCGTGTTGACGAGACCTATATAAAGGTCAAAGGGAAATGGACCTATCTGTATCGGGCTGTTGATCGTGACGGTCAAACGCTCGATTTCATGCTCTCTGAACGGCGAAATCTCGGCGCTGCAAGGCGTTTTTGGAGAAAACCATTGCAAGCAATGGCGTTCCAAACAAAATAATCATTGATAAAAGTGGAGCCAATCCAGCGGGAGCGCAGGCTGTTAACAACATTCTGAAGATCACCGGTTCAAGCAAAATGATTGAAATTCTTCAGGTCAAATATCTCAATAATATTCTTGAACAAGATCATCGGTTCATCAAGCGGGTCACCAAACCGATGATGGGCTTCAAAGCGTTTCACAGCGCATCAGCAACAATCGTGGGCATTGAAGTCGCACATATGATCCGCAAGAAGCAATTTGCAAATGACAATCGCTCGCCATTCGAGCTCTTTGCAGAGCTCGCAGCATAATTGCGGCCAGAGATACGCCCGCCTTTAATCTGATCAAAATTTTGCGACACAGCCATGAACCACCATTCTTCTTTAGGCATTCTAAGTTGGAGACATCTCATTGATGCATCATGCATTGCATCATCATTTCTGCGCATATCTAATGATGATTACATAAACGAAGGATGCATCTTTGGCTTAGAAAGCGCATCAACTGCTGATTGTGCCGACCGCAAGTTTTTGCAATCATTAGCGCAGAAGACGAAGGCAAGCGGCTTTGCAGTTGTTCAGGTTCTATTTTCGAGGATGAAGTCGGATACAGCAGCTTCTAGCTCAAGTTGATTGTGAAGGCACACGCTATGCCTTTATCACAAGACAACTATTTGGAAGCACTGGTCAGCCGCAAGAAATTGCCGATTTGGCAGTTTATCTCGCCGGTGCATGCTACACTACCGGACAAGCACAAAATATCGAGTGTAGCCAAACGATCTGAACTATGCATTGGATGCTTCAGGACGCTATTTCTGTCGAAGAATGAGCAAATTATTCTAAAAAGTTTGGAATATTTTTGCAAGTTTGCGGATAGCGTCCTCAAGTTCCCTTGGTGTGTAGGCTGCAAACCCTAGTAGAAATCCAGCCTCACCTTCATCTTTAGCGTGAAGCGCTGACAACCCTAACAGCTCAACATCACTGCGGCGGGCGGCTTCCAAGAGCGCGCGTTCGGAAATGCTGCCTTTCAAAAGGCATGACATTTGTAGGCCACCCACAGGAACCCGGGGTTCGACAAAATCTGATAGATATTGGCGAACCAATCGGGTCAATATTTCGAGGCGCCGTGCATAGATGCCGCGCATATTGCGGATATAAGCTCCAAAATGTCCGCCTTCTATAAAGCGGGCAAGCGTGTATTGCGCTATGGAGGCTGTGTGACCGTCTAGCAGCGTACGGGCGGTGGTCATGGGTGCTACCAGTGATTGCGGCAAAACGATATAGCCTATGCGCAATCCGGGAAAGAGCGACTTTGTGAAGGTGCCTATGTAAATGGTTCTGTCGTGTAGATCGAGACCTTGCATGCATGCCGTCGGTTTGCCGGCATAATGAAATTCACTGTCGTAATCATCTTCGATTATCCAGCCGCGATGACGTTTAGCCCATTCTATCAAGACAAGTCGACGATCTAATGCCAAAGTCGTACCCGTCGGAAATTGATGTGATGGTGTAAGGAAGACCGCGCGCGCGGGGTTGGAGTCATTAAGAATAGGCTCGATTTTCAGTCCTTGCTGGTCCAGCTGTACTGGCACGCAATTCAGACCTGCCGCATCAAAGGCTTTGCGCGCTCCATAATATGCTGGATCTTCTATATAAACGCGTTCGCCGGGATCAAACAAAATGTTTGCACACAGAGCCAGGGCTTGTTGTGAAGATGTGAGTATCAGTACCCTTTCGGCTGTAGCGCATGCGCCGCGTTCAAGATTGATATAGTCTGCGATGGCTTGACGCAGCGGTTCAACGCCTTGCGGATCTCCATGTAAAAGCGTTTGGGTGCCAATCTCTTTGAGAACTTGCCTTTGCAAACGCTCCCAAAGCGCTAGCGGAAAGTTACGTGTATCTGGGATTCCGTGCGCGAATGGCCTTGGCGTTAATGTCTCACGTACCCCACCGCTTTTAAACATGGCATTGCCGCGCTTGCTCAATTCGGGAGACTGGCTTCTGGGCTTGATATTGCGCCTTGAACCCCGATGACGGGGAGAAAACTCTGTAATCTCCGCAACGAAACTGCCACTGCCGACACGGCGGTCGATGAACCCTTCTGCATGCAGCTGGGCATAAGCAGCTTCTACCGTATCGCGGGACACTCCAAGCGATTTCGAAAGCACTCGTGAGGCCGGAAGTGGTTTGCCTCGGCTAAGCACCCCATCGATAATCAATTGCCGAAGTGCACGTTGTATACGTGCGTGTAAGGGCATTGCTGAATGGGCCGGATGGTTGAGCCAGGCTTTCACCGATTCGAGCTGAGAGTTCTTGAACAAATGGATGGTGCCCCTTGCTGTAATTGGTGGGAGATAACCGGCCATTTGGCAGATAAATGTCGAACGTGTCTATAGCTTGAATATTCCTTCTCGGAGAATCCTGAACATGTCCAGCGCACCAGCGCACACAACCACTCGTATAAATGATATCATTCATCCCGTCGTTGCGGGTCTGATCTCGGTCATTGTGAATTATGGTGGAACATTTATTCTTGTATTTCAGGCAGCAAGAGTTGCCAATCTCAGCCCGGAACTGACAGCATCCTGGGTTTGGTCTATTTCAATTGGAGTGGGCCTTGCCGGCTTGCTGTTGAGTTGGCGTTATCGCGAGCCGATCATTACGGCATGGTCTACGCCTGCTGCAGCATTTCTCGTCACCGCGCTGGCCACGACATCCTATGCGGAAGCAATCGGGGCCTATATGATCTCCGCCATTGCTTTCGTGGTTCTTGGATTGACCGGCTGTTTTGAAAAAGTGATCCGATTGATACCGCCCGGCATAGCCTCGGGCCTGCTTGCAGGCATACTACTTCAATTTGGAATAGGCGCATTCAGCAGTGTGACTGTTGATCCTGTTCTGGTCGGCACGCTGATCATTGCCTATATTTTCCTCAAACGTGTTTCCGCCCGTTATGCAATCATTGGTATATTGATGATCGGTCTGGCTTTCTTGCTTATACAAGGACGTGTTGATCTCTCTGGTCTGGAATTGAAGTTGGCAGCTCCGGTTTTTACCATGCCTGAATTCAGTCTGAATGCCACGCTCAGCATAGCGTTGCCTCTGTTTCTTATTACCCTAACCGGCCAATACATGCCCGGCATGTTGGTGCTGCGCAATGATGGGTTCGAAACCAGTGCCAATCCTATTGTTACCGTAACCGGGTTTGGATCTTTGATCATGGCCCCTTTCGGCTCGCATGCATTCAACATCGCGGCAATTACCGCTGCCATTGCCACGGGACGGGAAGCCCATGAAGATCCTTCGAAGCGCTGGATCGCGGGGGTAGCCGCAGGCTGTTTTTATATTTTGGTCGGAGTTTTTGGTGTAACGCTCGCTGCAGTATTTATGGCGCTTCCGGCAACATTCATTACCACATTGGCTGGTCTTGCTTTGCTTGGAGCCATCGGTGGCAGTCTGGCAAGTGCCGTCGCAGATGCACGGTCTCGCGAAGCCGCGTTGATTACTTTTCTGGCATCGGCTGCGAATATCAGCTTGCTCGGCATTGGTGGAGCATTCTGGGGGCTGGTCATTGGCCTTATCGCCTCTGTCGTACTCAACGGGAAATTTCCCGGCAAACATCACAGCCGCTCATCAACTTGATGGGACGCTTGTCGGGCCTTTATTTCCAACACTGCGGATCACAACTTGAACCTTTGCTTTTCTTGTGCAAGCATTTCGTCGGAGGAGAAATGTCATGGTGTCGGCGCTGTCGCACATCAAAGAGATTGAACGCGTCGCTATGGGCGGCGCGTCTGATCGTGATCGTCCGGTTATTCAATCCTGGCTTCGCTGTCTTAATGATTATCAGCTTAACCCAGCCCGGGCGCAGGAAGCTTATATCGTGCCTGATACGCTGCTGCGTGAACATCGTGAGCAGTCAGAAGAATTGATCCGGATTGGCAGAACCGGCCTTGAAGGCCTTTTCCGGCAGGTTGCCGATCAAAGCTATGTGCTGCTGTTGTCGGATGCGCGCGGCGTCACTGTCGAGTTTATGGGTGATCCGACCTTTGATAACCATCTACGCAAAGCAGGGCTTTATCTCGGGTCGGAATGGTCGGAAGATCGCGCGGGAACCTGCGCAGTGGGTGCCTGCATCGTTTCGGGAAAGCCTGTTATTATTCATCAGGACGATCATTTTGACGCTTCCCATATCGGATTGACCTGCACAGCAGCTCCCATTTTCGATACTTTGGGCGATCTCTCGGCGGTACTCGACATATCGCAATTGCGCTCGCCAACCGCCAAAGCAAGCCAACAGCTCGCATTGCACCTCGTGGCTTCCACAGCGCGTCGAATTGAGCTTGCCAATCTGATGACAAGAGCACGCGAGGACTGGGTTCTGCGTTTGGCAAAATTGCCGGATTTCCTTGATGTCGATCCTGACGCCGCTTTGACCATTAATGGCAGCGGCATGATAACCGGAATGACGCATGGCGGCTTTGGCGCTGTCGCGCGCGGGATGAACCTCAATGCTCTTTCAACAAAGGACTTTATCGGGAAACCGATTTCCAGTGTCTTTGATATTGATATAGATCAGCTTCCCGCACTGATGCGCGGACGCCCCAATGGTGAGCGTTTGCTGCGCGCACGTAATGGTTTAGCGTTATTTGCAAGTGCCATTGCGCCGGTCAGCAGTTTCCGCGCGCCCGCAACCAGCATATCCGTGCGCCTGCCTGCCGCCTTGCGGCAGTTGAGTTTCGGCGACCCAGCCATGGAAATGCTACAGGCACGTGCGGCCAAACTGGCGGATCGGCATATCCCCATTCTCATTAAGGGTGAAACCGGCAGCGGTAAGGAATATCTTGCGCGCGCCATTCATGACAGCAGCGCGAAATCCGGGCCATTCATTGCGGTCAATTGTGCAGCAATTCCGGAACAATTGATCGAATCTGAGTTGTTCGGCTATGTCCCCGGCGCCTTTACCGGAGCCATGCAAAAGGGAAAAATCGGACTTATTGAAGCTGCCAATGGTGGTACGTTGTTTCTGGACGAGATCGGCGATATGCCGCTTGTCCTGCAAAGCCGCCTGCTGCGGGTTCTCTCAGAAAACGAAATTCAGCCGGTCGGTGCATTGAAGCCGAAGCCGGTCAAGTTCCGGCTTTTGTCGGCATCGCATCGCGATCTAGCGGCACTCGCTGCCGAAGGCCGTTTTCGAGAGGATCTGCTTTATCGGCTCAATGCCGCGACGCTGACCTTGCCGCCGCTGCGGCAGAGAGAGGATTTTGGCAACCTGGTCGATCACCTTCTGCGCCGTATCGAAGAAGAAGAGGGAGAGACAATCACGATTGATCGCTCAGCAAAGGCGAAGCTTGCAGCCTATCGCTGGCCCGGAAACCTGCGCGAGTTGGACAATACGTTGCGTGTTGCAGCCGCGATTGCAACAGGTGCAACAATCACCACCGACTGTCTGCCTGATCATTTCCAGACGGATATTTTGCTGGGAAATGACCAACAAACCTTGCGCAGCCAGCTTGATGAATGCGGAAACAATATTTCAGCACTGGCGCGAAAACTCGGTCTCAATCGGTCAACCATCCATCGTCGTCTGAAACAGCGGCATTGATGATGCAACACTTGCAACACCTGTTGCAGAACGCCTGTTGCATCTGTTCAGGCGGCAATTATGCTGCTCAATAAAATCACGAAAAAACAACATGTTACTACTTTAGTTCAAAGTGGCACGCAGCTTGCATTTCCTCTTATGACTCACATGGAGGAAAATATATGCGTGCGTTGCGCTTTTATGCTGCCAAGGATCTACGTGTTGAAGACGTGCCAGCACCGGCTGATGTTGGCCCGGATCAGGTTTTAATCGAAAACCGCTTCTGCGGTATCTGCGGGACCGATCTGCACGAATATGCTTATGGGCCGATTTTTATTCCGACGGAACCGCATCCCTTTACCAAAGCAAGTGGCCCCCAGATCTTGGGCCATGAGTTTGGCGGTGTGGTCAAAGCCGTGGGAACTGATGTCAGTCACGTCAAAATTGGCGACCGTGTGTCGGTTCAGCCGCTCATCATGCCGAGGGCAGGCGACTATTTTGCTGATCGTGGGCTTTATCACTTGAGTACCAGCCTCGCACTGGCGGGCCTGTCATGGCATTCGGGTGGCATGGCTGAACAGGCTTTGCTCAACAGCTATAACGTCCAACCCATCCCCGATGACCTCAGCGACGAAGAGGCAGCTTTGATCGAGCCGACGGCAGTCGCGGTTTATGCCTGCGACCGCGGTGGCGTTACGGCTGGCGACAGTGTGCTAGTTACGGGAGCTGGCCCGATTGGTATTCTTGTGGCCATGGCGGCACGGGCTGCGGGTGCTTCGCAGATATTCCTGTCCGACCTTAATGAAACGCGCTTACAGCTCGCGCGTGAAAAGCTGGGTGATATTCGCACCATTAATCCGAAGTCGGAAAATGTCGGTGATGTGATCCGTGCGGAAACCGAAGGCAATGTCGGCTGCGATGTGGCCATTGAATGCGTCGGTAATGAACATGCCTTGAAGAATTGCACCGATGCCGTTCGCAAGCAGGGCGTCGTGGTGCAGACGGGGCTGCATCCGCATGAAAATCCGCTCAACTGGTTCGATGTCACGTTCAAGGATATCGATATTCGCGGTTCATGGGCCTATCCCACACATTACTGGCCGCGTGTCGCAAGGCTGATTGCGAGCGGACAGATCCCGGCGAAGAAGATCGTTACCAGGACAATCGCGTTGGAGGACGCTGTTGCTGAAGGTTTCGATCGCCTGCTCGACCCGGCGGGCACTCAGCTCAAAATATTGATCGATCTGAAAAGGTAACGCATTTCACTGCCGGGCTTGGGAGAGCCCGGCGTCAACATCTATGGGAGGAAATTGCAATGCTTGAGAAGACACCAAACGTTCGCGTACAGGCCTTTCTCGACAGGTTTGGCGCAGCACTCGAGGCGGGCCGGATCGATGAAGCCGTTTCAATGTTCGCTGATGATTGCTACTGGCGCGATCTGGTCGCCTTCACCTGGAATATCAAAACAGTGGAAGGGCACGATCAGGTGCGTGATATGCTGCAATCACAATTGCAGCTGGTAAAGCCGACAAAATGGCAAGTTGCGCCGGGTGAAGCTGCAACAGAAGCCGAAGGTGTGACCGAAAGCTGGATCTCTTTTGAAACCGAAGTGGCACGCGGTTACGGGCTTATCCGTCTGAAGAGTGGAAAGATATGGACTCTTCTGACCGTCATGTCGGAATTGAAAGGTCACGAGGAAAAATCTGGCTTTACTCGCCCACTGGGGGCAAAGCACGGACAGGATCTTGGCGCGAAAACTTGGAAGGAAGAGCGCGAGGAGGAAGAACGAACACTTGGCTACGAAACACAGCCCTATGTGCTGGTAATCGGTGGCGGGCAGGGCGGTATTGCGCTCGGTGCGCGCCTGCGTCAGCTTGGCGTGCCGACAATTATCGTCGAACGGAACGAGCGTCCGGGCGATTCATGGCGCAAGCGCTACAAGTCGCTCTGCTTGCATGATCCCGTCTGGTACGATCATCTGCCCTACATCGATTTCCCGAAAAACTGGCCTGTTTTTGCACCGAAGGACAAGATTGGAGATTGGCTGGAATTCTACACTAAAGTGATGGAGCTTAATTACTGGACGCGTTCTACGGTCAAGTCTGCGAAATGGAACGAAGACAAGAAAGAATGGTCCGTCGTCATCGACCGGAATGGTGAGGAAGTCACGCTGCGTCCCAAGCAATTGGTTTTTGCGACCGGTATGTCGGGCAAGGCGAATATTCCAAGCGTTAAAGGACAAGACCGTTTCAAAGGAGAGCAGCACCATTCGTCCCGCCATCCGGGACCGGACGGCTACAAGGGCAAGAAGGTCGTTGTCATCGGGTCGAACAATTCGGCGCATGATATCTGCGCAGCACTTTATGAAGCAGGCGTCGATGTGACGATGGTGCAGCGCTCATCCACGCATATTGTGCGTTCAGAGCCCCTTATGAAATATGGGCTTGGCGCGCTCTATTCAGAAGAAGCCTTGCAAAATGGTGTCACCACCGCCAAGGCCGATCTGATCTTCGCGTCACTGCCCTATCGTATCATGCATGAGTTTCAGAAGCCGATCTATGACAAGATCCGCGAGATCGACGCCGATTTCTATGCAGCACTTGAGAAGGCGGGTTTCCAGTTGGATTTCGGTTCCGATGGCTCGGGATTGTTTCTCAAATATCTGCGGCGCGGCTCTGGCTACTACATCGATATTGGCGCTTCCCAGTTCATCATTGACGGCAAGATCAAGCTTGCCTCCGGTCAAATTGACGAGATCACAGACAACAGCGTTAGACTTGCCAATGGTACGGAGTTGCCAGCAGACCTCATCGTCTATGCGACCGGCTATGGTTCCATGAACGGTTGGGTTGAAGATATCATCGACAGGGAAACCGCCGACAAGGTCGGTAAAGTTTGGGGGTTGGGATCAGATACGCCCAAAGACCCAGGACCGTGGGAAGGTGAACAGCGCAACATGTGGAAGCCGACCCAGCAGGATGCACTTTGGTTCCATGGTGGCAATCTGCACCAGTCGCGGCACTATTCGCAGTATCTCGCGCTGCAGCTTAAAGCCCGTATGGAAGGTATAGACACGCCCGTTTATGGCCTTCAAACCGTTCATCACAGACACTAAATAGGACTTTGCGCGCATGTGTAAGTGCGCGCAAACAACCAGTACGATTAGAGCGCGGATCTGATCCAATAAGATCGAAACGCGCTCTAATTGGTCACTAACCTAAACATTCAATGCTAGAGCTTTTGAATTGTTTATATGATCGGACAAAGCCTCTGTTGCCTTATCTGGGTCGCGGGTTTCTATAGCTTCTATGATGCGTAGGTGTTCGAGCATCACGGGTGCCACGCGCCCTTCAATGGTATAGCGTTCCTGATTGATCAGGCGGGTCTTGACTGAATTAACGCGATAAGCGGTAGAGATAATGTTGTTTCCCATAGCGTCGATGAACGTATTGTGCATCTTCCAGTCAATCTGCTGCGCCATCTCCTCTTCGGCCGGGCTCAGGGTTTTTGACTGAGCAAGCGCAAGCATTTCTTCATGTTCGTCACGCAGCGACTTGATAGCAGCGTCGGATGCATTGCGTGTAAAGAGTTGCACGGCCTCTTTTTCCATCACAAGTCGGAACTGAAAAGCTTCGCGGATAAGATTAAGGTCCACATGTGCAATTTGGATCCCGCGCTGTGGCAACGCTGTCAACAAACCCTCGGATTCAAGGCGCGGAATGATTTCCCGGATGGGACCAAGAGGCACACCGGTGCTTTCCACAAGCTGTCGTTGCGACAAAAATTGTCCAGGCAAAAACTCCCGAGCCAACAGTTTGTCGATGATACTGATATAGGCAAGCTCGCGCTGCTTAATAACTTCTTTTCCACCTGCGCGAGGTTGGCCTGGCGGCATCATTTAAAATCCCTAACTTATAACTGATTCATCAGTGAAATAATATTGAGTACTTGGACGGTCAAAATTGCAAGAGTTTGTTGTAAGCGCGGCAGTTTTAACTCGATCCCGCCGCGGCTTCGGAGCTTTGCTTGTGGTTTTAATGAAGGATCTGGCTCAGGAACAGCTTGGTGCGCTCATGCTGCGGATTGTCGAAGAACTCGGCTGGTGAGTTCTGCTCAACAATCTGCCCCTGATCCATGAAGATCACGCGGTTTGCAACCTGACGTGCAAAGCCCATTTCATGCGTTACGCAGATCATCGTCATGCCTTCATCCGCAAGGCTGACCATCGTATCGAGCACTTCCTTGACCATTTCCGGGTCGAGCGCCGATGTCGGCTCATCAAACAGCATCACTTTCGGGCTCATGCAAAGCGCACGGGCAATCGCCACACGCTGCTGCTGCCCACCCGAAAGCTGGCCCGGATATTTGTTGGCCTGCTCTGGAATCTTCACACGCTTCAAATAATGCATGGCGATTTCTTCCGCCTGCTTCTTGGGCATCTTGCGCACCCAGATTGGCGCCAACGTACAGTTTTCCAGAATGGTCAGATGCGGAAACAGGTTGAAGTGCTGAAACACCATGCCGACTTCGCGACGCACTTCATCGATCTTCTTGAGATCATTGGTGAGTTCGATGCCATCAACGATGATCTGGCCCTTCTGGTGTTCTTCCAGACGGTTGATACAGCGGATCATGGTGGATTTGCCGGAACCCGATGGTCCGGCAACGACGATGCGTTCGCCGCGCATGACTTTCAAATTGATGTCGCGCAGAACATGGAACTCACCATACCACTTGTGCATGTTCTTGATCTCGATGGCCACTTCGGTCTTCGAGACTTCGAGTTTTGACCGGTCGATTTCGACACCAAGCTCTGATTGCGGGAGGGCGCTTTGTGCACTCATTTGGACTATTCCCTTTATTCTTATCGTTTATGACCTGTGTCGAGCCGTCGTTCCATGAATATAGAGTATCGCGACATGGCGAAACAGAAAATCCAGAACACGAAGCCCGCAAAGATCAGCCCAGTTACCGGGGTAACAGGCGAAGCCCAGTTTGCATCTGAGAAGTTTAGGCGAACAATCCCGAGCAAGTCGAACATGGCAATAATTGTGACGAGAGACGTGTCTTTGAACAGGCCAATGAAGGTGTTCACGATGCCGGGTATCACCAGCTTCAATGCTTGTGGGAGGACGACCAGTATCATTTTCTGCCAATAGGTCAAACCGAGAGCGTCTGCTCCTTCATATTGGCCTTTTGGCATAGCCTGCAGGCCACCGCGCACAACTTCTGCCATATAGGCTGATGCGAACAGTGAAACGCCGATCAGTGCACGGATAAATTTATCAACCGTGAAACCCTGCGGAAGAAACAGAGGCAGAACCACACTTGCCATGAATAGTACGGCCAGCAAAGGAATGCCACGTACCAGTTCGATAAACGCAGTTGAGAGCATGCGGATTACCGGGAGGGAGGATCTGCGCCCTAATGCGAGCAAGACGCCCAGTGGTAGCGATACAGAAATTCCGACAAAAGAAAGCGTCAGCGTAACCAGCAATCCGCCCCACAGCGAGGTTTCGACATAGGATAGGCCGAACACGCCGCCGATAAGCAAAATAACCGACACGACTGGCAACACCACAAACATAAGTGCTGCATTCAGTGCCTTGTGCCCAACTTTTGAGATTAGCAGAGGGACTAACAGCGCCGTAAAGAGCACAAAAACAGCAATCGGGCGCCAACGCTCGTCCATTGGGTAACGACCAAAAATGAATTGATCCATTTTGGCATTGACGAATGCCCAGCATGCGCCTGACCAGCCATCCGGCTGAATGCCGCCTTGCGCGATTGTCGAACAGGCCTCACGTCCGCTCCCCGACCATGATGCATCGATGAATAGCCATTTTAATGCTGGCGGAAGCAACCATCCGATGAGCAGCAGAGCCAGAACAGTGAAAATGCTGTCCTTGACACTGCCAAACAGGGAGCGCCGCACCCATTCAAATGCGCCGGTGCGAATTCCCGGTGCTGGCAGGGCAGGGTGCATTTCCGTGCGGATGAAATGTGTATCACTCATTTTACCGCTCCTTAAGCGCCACTTTTGTGTTGAACCAGTTCATGAATCCGGAAGCTGCAAGGCTCAGGGATACAAACACGATCGCCCAGATTGTGATGACTTCAATTGCCTGTCCGGTTTGGTTCATGATTGTACCGCCGATAGAAACGATATCGGCATAGCCTACGGCGATGGCGAGTGAGGAATCTTTCATCAGGTTGAGATATTGACTTGTAAGCGGAGGAATGATGATCCGCATGGCCTGTGGAATAACAACGAGACGGGTGGTGAGCGATGGGGAAAGACCCAACGCGTGGGCTGCTTCTGTTTGACCTGCGCTGACGCCGACAATGCCTGATCTGACAATTTCTGCGATGTATGCTGCGGTATAAAAAGACAGTGACAGGAATAGAGATAGAAATTCTGGCCCAATCGTCACGCCGCCTTGAAGGCGAAAGCGCCCCAGTTCAGGCAGTTCGAAAGAAAGCGAACCGCCACTCACGAGCATTGTCAGGGTTGGCAAGACAATCAGCAGTGCAATTGACATCCAGAAAACGGGCAAGCGCTTCCCTGTCGCAGCCTGCCTCTTTCGCGAGAAATATCCAAGCGCGATGCTTGCTATAATAACGATCAGCAGTGCGGCGAAAACCAATGTGCCGGAGCCACCGAATTCCGGCTTCGGAAATGAGATTCCGCGATTGTTGATGAACACAGAGAAAGGGAGCTCAATCGATTGCCGAATTTGGGGCAAGATCGAGATGACGCCGACATACCAGAAAAAGACGATCAAAAGAGGTGGAATATTTCGGAAAATCTCGACATAGACCGTGCAGAGTTTCGCGATAAGCCAATTGTTTGACAAGCGGCCAATGCCGATCATGAAGCCGAGTATGGTCGCTGCAACAATGCCGGTTGCGGCGACAAGCAAGGTGTTGAGAAAACCCACCAGAAGAGCGCGCCCATAGGTTGAGTCGCTCGAAAAGGGGATGAGTGCCTGCGAAATATCAAAACCCGCCCGGCCCTCCAGAAAGCCGAAACCCGATGCGATATTTGCGCGCTGCAAATTTGTGATTGTGTTCGCGACGATCCAGTACCCGCCTGCCAGAAGGCAAATCAGAATTGCTATTTGGAAGAGTTGTCCCCGAAACTTCGGATCGTTTATAGAACGTATTTTTTTGTCTGGACCAACGTCTGTGGTGATGACGTTTTCAGCCATGGATTAGTTCCCCCCGATAGTTAGGCATTTCCTGGTTAACTTTGGCGGAAGGACCCCAAATCTATACCAGGCAGATGTGAGGAAGAGCGCATGAGCGCTCTTCCATGGTTGATGAGGGATCACTTAGCGAACAGGCGGAGCATATTGGATGCCGCCCTTGTTCCAGAGCTGGTTCAGGCCACGCTCAATTTTCAGTGGGCTGTCTTTGCCAAGATTGCGCTCAAAAATCTCGCCGTAATTGCCGACGCTCTTGATAGCATTTTCAGACCAGGAATTTTCGAGGCCGAGATCGGTGCCGATCTTGTTGCCGCTTTCGACACCAAGGAAGCGCTGGATGTCTGGATTGACGGACTGTTTCATCTCTTCGACATTGGCCTGTGTAATGCCGAATTCTTCCGCATTGATCAGCGCATAATGAACCCAGCTGACAATATCAAACCATTGGTCATCACCATGACGAACAACAAGTCCGAGCGGCTCTTTGGAAATGATTTCAGGCAGAACAACATGGTTGTCCGGGTCTTTCAAAGTCAGGCGTAGCGAGTACAGGGCTGATTGATCGGTGGTGTAAACATCACAACGGCCTGCTGCATAAGCGCCGTCGACTTCTTCCTGCTTTTCGAAGACGATTGGTTCATACTTGATGCCATTGGCGCGGAAGTAGTCTGCTACGTTCATTTCGGTCGTGGTGCCGGTTTGCAAGCAAACGGAAGCTCCGTCCAATTCGAGTGCAGACTTTACACCGAGGTCGTTGCGGACCATAAAACCTTGACCATCATAAAAATTGACGGGACGGAAGTTGAAACCGAGCGCCGTATCACGGCTGACTGTCCAGGTCGTCTCACGCGAGAGCAAATCAACTTCGCCCGACTGGAGAGCTGGTGTGCGTTCTTTGGAGGTCAAAGGAACGTATTTCACCTTTGTTGCATCGCCCAGAACTGCTGCCGCTATGGCTTTACAATAATCTACGGAAAAGCCGGACCATTCGCCTTTGTCATTAGGCGCTGCGAAACCAGCCAAACCGCTATTGACGCCGCAATGCAAAACACCACGATTTTTCACATCCGATAGAGTGGATGCTGAAGACATGGACGTTGCAGCAGTCGCAGCAATCATTCCCATTACAGTGCTTAAAAGAACCTTTTTCATTGTTACACCCTGTTTATCTGGCCCAACGAGCCGCTTTAAGTTAAGAAGGTCCGTCAGCAGGCAGCTGAATGCCGCCTGCTGAAAATTTAAAATGTTATTTCTGGAGTTTGTTGACTGCCGCAACCACGCGTTCGCACGCTACGCGCAATGTTTCGGTCGCCACTGCATAAGCAAAGCGAATGTGACCCGGCGTCCCGAAAGCGTCACCGTGAACGACGCCAACATGCGCTTCATCCAGAAGGTATGACGCCACATCGAGATCGCTTGCAATAACCTTGCCGTCTGCGGTCTTCCGCCCAAACAATGCAGAGCAATCGGCGAAAACATAGAACGCACCTTCTGGAGCGTCTGCTTCAAGACCATCCGCGCGGGCGATCATGTCCATTGCAACCGCGCGGCGTTCAGCCAGAATTCTGATCCACTCAGGCATGAAATCATGACCACCATTGAGCGCAGCAACAGCTGCTCCCTGGCTGATGGATGACGGGTGGGCTGTGCTCTGTGATTGCAGCATTTCCATCGCCGAAACGAGCCAGGCAGGTCCGCCCGCATAGCCGAGTCGCCAGCCGGTCATCGAGAAGCCTTTTGAAACGCCGTTGATGGTGAGTGTACGATCAAAAAGAGCAGGTTCTACGGCTGCAGGCGTTGCGAACGTTCCCTGATAGATGACATGTTCATAAATATCATCTGCCATAACGAGAACGTTAGGGTGACGCAGAAGGACATCGGTCAATGCCTTAAGCTCGTCCTTGGAATAAACAGCGCCGGTTGGATTGCTTGGCGAATTTAGAATAACCCAGCGGGTTTTAGGCGTAATCGCCGCTTCCAGTTCTTCCGGTTGCAATATCCAGCGGTTGCTTCGCTTCGTTGCAACAGAAACTGGCACACCACCCGCAAGACGGATCATATCAGGGTATGAAACCCAGTATGGCGCCGGTATAATCACTTCGTCGCCAGCATCCAAAGTGGCAAAGAATGCATTGAAGATCAGCTGCTTGGCGCCAGCGCCAGCAATAACCTGATTGGGCTCGTAAGTCAGACTATTTTCTGTTTTAAACTTATGAATGATTGCAGCTTTAAGAGCTGCCGTACCCGATACCGCAGTGTATTTTGTTTCACCATTGCGAATGGCTTCGATGCCAGCATCTGCAATTGCTTTGGGTGTAGCGAAGTCAAGTTCGCCTTCGCCAAGGTTTACGACGTCGAAACCTGCTGCCCGTAAGGCGCGGACTTTATTGGAAATTTCGGCAGTAGGAGAAGCGCCGATAACACTCATGCGTGGGGCGAGACGTTGGATGGACATGGGATGGTCTTTCAGGAATTCAGTAAGTCTTTTCGCAATTTGCGAAGGTTAAAACCATTAATAGGCGCGCAGTTTTTGGTCGTCCGCTCGGCGCTCGGCCACGTCTTTAATGCCCCTATAGGCCTCCAATGCGCCACGGGCGGCATCGCGAAGAAGCGCAATGTCGTGTGGTCCGGCAATGACGCGATATCCGCGTTCAACGAGATCTGCGACAGAGGCGCCTGCGTTGGGAACGGTCCCCATGATTTTACCCGAACGCAAAATAGCGTCTTCGGCTTTCTTAACGAGCGCACGAACAGCGGGATCGTCGGTTTGTTCGAGCTTGCCGATTGATCCGGCCAGGTCGTTGACGCCGATAAACACGCAATCAAGACCTTCAATGGCACAGATTTCGTCGATCTGTTCGACGGCTGAAGCGGATTCCACCTGACAAATTGTCAAAAGGTTTTCATTGGCCTGATGGATGTAATCTGGAACCAGCCCATAGGTTGATGCGCGAACAACACCTGCCGCATAACCCCGTCGACCATGTGGTGGATAATAGCAAGCTGCAATAGCGGCGCGCGCTTCTTCAACATTTTCCACCGATGGGATCATGACAGACTGGACCCCGGCATCAAGAATGCGCTTCAAATAGACGTGGTCGTTCCAAGGAACACGGACAATCGCGGGAGTGTGCGTGCCTGCAACAGCGCGAAGTTCATCGACGATTGTTGCCGTGTCGCCAACGCCATGCTCATGGTCCAGAAGCAGGAAATCGAAGCCGATATGGCCCAACACTTCCGCAGCGGTAACCGAGCCACCCGCCACCCAGCAGCCGAACGCGACCTCTCCCGCCAGCAGGCGAGCCTTGAGTTGATTAGTCTTAAACATGCATGAGGTCTCCATCAGCTACGCATATCGCCGCCGATGAGACAAGCTCCTCCACAGCTTTAGCCTTCCTTATCAAAGCCTAATAGATGGAGTCAATATGGTTGATGATTAAAAAATAGTTCACTGACATGTTAGTCATGATTGGATAAATGAACTCAGTGAGAGCAACATTGATTATATTCGGCATGACAGGCGTTGTATGCTGTTTCTAGGCTCATGACTTGTTAATTTGATGGAATATGGCGCCTGAAATAATGAGATATGCGAGGAAAGAGGTGAAGAACGGGTTTGCTCCCCCTTCTGAGTGTCTTAACGCACCAGATGGCATCAAAGTAATTTAGGAAAAGGGGCAATCGGATGGTGTGTTTAATCTGAACGGCGATTACCCCAACTATCGCGGTGTGCGTGCTGTTGTTGCGGGTGCCTACGCGTATACCCTTGAAAAGGGTAGTGGCACCGGTCGTGATGGAAACTGGTATCTGCGCAGTGAAGGCAAAGACAAAGAAGGGCGAGCCTGAATATCAGGCCGGTGTTCCTCTCTATGGGAGCTCTGCTGCCGGTATTGCGATGATCAATCGTGGTAGCTTCGCAAGCTTCGGTTCAAGAATGGATCAAGTAGTACCAACACATTTGCCGAGGATGGCCAGTAGAATGCCAACACTGATCGTTTAATTGTTCGCGATCGTTATTTCTGGGCGCGTGTGCATGGTGGTTCGAGCTCTTACAAGCCAAATGGCATTGTAACTGGTCCGACATTTGGAACGAATGACTGGCTATTGCAGACAGGTCTTGATGGCGAGTTTATTAACAACGCATCAGGGTAGCTATTTGCTGGTGTCTGGCTTGATTATACACTTAGCAAGATCCGCAGTTGGTCTGATTACAGTAACGGTGAGGTTAATATAGATGGCTATGGTCTTGATGGTGCTTTGACTTGGTATGGTTCGAATGGTTTCTATCTTGACGGACAGGGCAAAGCGACTTGGTATAAGTCTGACTTTGAATCGGATCGCCTTAGCGATACACTTGCTAGCAGTGTTAAGAGCTTTGGTTATGCCCTCGGCCTTGAAGCCGGGCAGCGTGTTGTAATCAATGATCGTTGGTCAGTAACGCCACAAGCACAGCGCATCTGGTCATCTTTGAAAACTGATAGCTCCCTTGATGTGCTTAATGCTTATGGCGAAACACCGGACAACAACAGCTTGGCGGGACGCACTGGTTTGTCTGCCAATTACAAAACAGCATTGATGGGTATTAACAATACCGAAGCACAGTTCAGCTTGGGTGGTATTGTGAATGTTTATCGCGAGCTGAAGGGTGAAGCTGATTACGTTACAATATCAGCTGCTGATATTCCCTACTGGGATAATTGATAAAACCTGGGGTGAAATGGGCGCAACAGTGAACTATGGATGGGATATCAACAAGTATTCTGTCTAAGGGAAGCTTACCGGCGCAACCAGTCTTGATGGCTTTATAGAAAGTCACCCCCTATCGGGGAATGCTGGCTTCCGGTTCAAGTGGTAAAAATATACGTCGATTGAGAAGTTCACTTTCTTAAGTAAATAAAAATATTCTGAATGAAAATATGGAAGTTCTCTAAAAGGGAATAGGCGTGATGTAATTTGCATATTGTTTTTGAGAAACTTTGAAGTCGTGCAAACCATTTTTTATACATTTAGGAGCGCGGTGAAGAGCATTGCACTTATATGTTGATTGAAGCAAATAGGCTGTCGCTCAAATAATTCTCACCCGGTTCAATAAGGTGATCTAACATATTTCTAAAATTAGGTGTTATTTTACCATTCCAATGGTATAAAAGTTGGATTATACCGAAAGAAGCCTCAGAATATACCTCGATCATTGACTTGAGGTTGGTTATTATTCGCCGCTGTATTCGGTGATCGTTCAGAGGGGGAGGATGCTGTTCAGAAGGCTTTCTTGCATCTGAACGCGTCAGCCATTGATCGTCATCTTGAAGAGCCGGTTGGATACTTTGGTCTAATTATATGAAATCTCGCCATTGATTCAACGCGCCGCGCTGTAGGACGAGGCTTGCATGGGAGAGCATTGTTTTGAAGGTCTTAATTTGAAGTATATCTCGCAGTTTCATTGGCGCTAGATCGCGCCTTGTTTACGAATGGTGAATATTTTCGCAAGAAATTGATATTTGAAAAAGTAGATATTTATTGTTGATTAAAATAGTTTTAATTTTATTTAACGAGATGCGAGAATGCGCATATAGTAGGCACCTCATTGGTTAATCGCGTTACAGGAATAGCCGGATGATACTGAGGTTCTTGATCGATTTAACACGTGGCTAAAAAGCAGCGCGGATAATAAACGTGCATGGGATAATGCACGCAACGCAGCGGCTAAGCGAAGCAACGCCAGAACATCGCAACGCTCACCGGAATACTCGAGCTAGGCAATGACAGTGTGACAGTCCGACAGGCAGCTCAGTTTGCCGCAAGTGATCTATTCCTTAGCGGCTTTGGCTTTTGTCTGTCATAGCTGATGATGTTTAACCGAGTTTGAGTATTTGACTGTCAGCGGATTGGTAAACCGGTAAGGCAGAAACGCGAAATATACATTTAGATGATGGTAGTGTCTCCACCTCGGTGCTAATAGTGCTCTAAAGATTGATTTTGATTCTGAATTTCGGCCTGTTCAGCCCCTATCTGAAGAGGCTTTTTTTTGAAACGGAAACTGATAAAATCGGTCATTGCGGGTTAATGCCGGAGATGTCGATGCAACGGTTCTCGGAACTGTATTTGATGTCAAGATAATGAGCCAAGCTGTGGTTGTTGCAATTAGCCATGGTCGCGTTGCTGTAGATAAGTGCTACGGAAGCCAACAAATTGTGGCTTCGCTTGAGGGTTATGTTGCAAACTTTTCATCGACGATGGCTGTGATATCTCTTGGCTTTTAAGCAACTGAGTATTTTAGATTTTTAAAAGTCGCCATTTTGATAAATTGGTCATTCTGCTGCGTGTTCGATGGCATCTGGTTTATAACCTGAGCCTTCGCAATCTGAAGGAAATGATGACAGAATGTGGCATCAATCTCTATCATTCAACAGTCCATTGTTGGGTCATCTGCTTTAGTCCAAAACTACTTGAACGTTTCAATCGAAAGAAGCGTAGGTCGCGCGCAAATGGAACCTTGACGAAACCTATATCAAAGGCAAGGCAGCGTGGCTGTACTTATATCGTGCCATCGATAGCAATGGCGATACGATTAAGTTCTATTTCAGCAAGGAGCCTGATTTAACAGCTGCCAAGCGCTTGTTCAGCAAGGGACTGGCCCACCACGGCAGGACGGTGCGCATTACCATTGATGGAAGCGAGGCCAACAGAATAGCCAATAATACAATGTGATGCAGAGAGCCGGCTCAGGCAGGCTTGAAAGTCTATTGTCATTCGGTGCAGCAAACATATGAACAATACCATTAGCAGGGTCACCGTGGTATCAAGCAGCGCACATGCTCCATGCTGGGCTTCAAATCAAAGATTACAGCAAGCTTCATGCTCGCCGGTATAGAGCTCATTCACATGATGCGCGAACGACAAGGCATCTTTTCAGCGGCACATGCACTCCATATCAAATAACAGTTTGGAGCAATCGCTGCATAACTGCATCCTGAGTCAAGCCGTGCTCCGTTCAGATTGAATTTTTGCAACGGAACGAAGACAAATAAGCCCGGTGCCATTATGGCACCGGGCTTATTTTCAACATGAGTAGCAGATGGATCAGGCTGGCCGCTCGCTCGCATTTGGGCGCCATTTGATCAACCGTGTTTCAACCACATCAAGAATACTATCAATGATCAAAACGAATATCGCCAAAATCAGAATACCTGCAAACACGCCGACAGCATCGAAGTTACCTTCAGCTTGAGCAATAAGGTAGCCAAGACCCGCTGAAGAGCCGAGATATTCGCCGATAATAGCACCAACCACCGCAAAACCGACAGAAGTGCGCAGCGAAGAAAGTATCCAGCTTGCCGCTGCGGGGAAGTAAACGTGACGCAGGAGATCGGAACGTTTCGCACCAAGAATACGCGCATTTGAAAGCACGACCGGGTTCACTTCACGTACACCTTGCATGGCGTTGAAGAAGGTAACGAAAAACACCAGAGTGACCGCAAGGGCAACCTTGGACCAGAGACCAAGACCCAGCCACAGCACAAAGATAGGTGCAAGAACAACACGCGGAATTGCATTCAAACCCTTGATGAAGGGATCAAGGATGCGCGCTGAGCTACGGCTAAGGCCCAACCACACACCTGCGGCAACGCCGAGAGCGGTTCCAATAAGGTATCCAAGGACGGTTTCAGTTAAAGTGATCGATACATGTCGATAGAAACTTGTATCGGTTACCCACTCCACCACCTGATTGAAAATATTGACCGGTGCCGGGAAGAAGAACACGTCAATAAAACCCAGTGATGTACCAAGCTGCCAGCCACCGAGAATGACAACCAGTAGGCCGACCTGAATGAGACGTTCAGTCATGGCGTTCATAGCTTTTCTCCACTTCGCCGCGCAGCGACGCCCAAATATCACGATAAAGATCCATAAAACGTGGATCGAGCTTAATTTCCGCGACATCGCGCGGGCGGTCGAGGTCGACCGGAAAGCTGTCAATTACGCGGCTGCGGGGGCCAGCAGCTAGGACGACGACGCGATCGCCAAGAGCGATTGCTTCTTCGAGATCATGCGTAATCATAACAACTGCACGGCGCTCTTCCTGCCAGAGCCGCAGAAGCTCGTTTTGCATCAGGTGACGCGTATGGATGTCGAGAGCGGAAAACGGCTCATCCATGAGGATGACTTTTGGGCCTGTGATCAGTGCCTGTGCCATTTGAACGCGCTTACGCTGTCCGCCGGAAAGCTGGTGTGGATATCGGTGCTCGAAGCCTTTCAAGCCAACTTTGGCGAGCCAGTTGAGCGCGCTCTTGCGTCGTTCAGAGGCATTTACACCTTTAAACATCGGACCAAGCTCGACGTTTTCCAACGCTGTTTTCCACGGCAGCAGCGCATCTTGTTGAAACAGATACCCAATGTCGTTGTGAACGCCAGTGACAGCCTTGCCGTCAATTGAAACTTTGCCGTGCGAGGGTCTTAACAATCCGGCTATGGCGTTAAGAATAGTGCTTTTCCCACAGCCAGTCGGGCCGACGATGGCGAGAAACTCGCCATCTGCAACGGTCAGATTGACATTCTCGACGGCAACAAAATTACCGAACGACATGGTCACGGCATCAATTGACACCATTGCTTTCGGGCTGGGACTTGCTGCGACTTCCGGCGCAGATTTGACGACGGCCAATGACATTGCCTCCTCCTTTTAATTCGTAGTCGCGTGCGGAGCTTTTTCTACAAAGCTGTTCGTGAATGTTTTCGAGAGATCGATTTCGGTAGCCGCAACTTTCTTGTTGAAACTGTTCAGAACGACGAGTGGGGTCTTGATATCCTCTTCGTTGAATTTTCCATCAGTAGAGAAAATCGCTTTGGCATTCTGAACGGCCTGAATATACGTATCGCGATCACCCGAGATGAATTCTTTCGGTAGCTTTTCGACAATTTCTTCTGCCGAATGTGTGTTCATCCATTCCAGGGCTTTGACCGTGGCGTTGGTGACTTTTTGAACGGTTTCAGGATTCTTATCGATGTAATTTTGCGTGGCATAAAGGACCGATGTTGGATAGATGCCGCCATAGATTTCCTTGGCACCATCGTCGCTGCGACCATCAATGAGGATCTTGCCAACGCCTTTTGCTTCGATGAACGTCGCGGCCGGATCGTAATTAACCAGCAAATCGATTTTGCCCTGTTCAAGGGCAGCGACAGCAGCGGAACCGGAACCAACGCCGATCAGGGCAACATCATCTGCCGACAAATTGTGGCGTTGCAAATAGTAGCGCACAAAGAAATCTGAAGATGAGCCAGGCGATGTTATGCCGATTTTGGCACCCTTGATCGTTTCTGGTTTTGCGGGATCAAATTTGGAATTGTTTCCGCCCGCGAGAACCAACCCAGAATTGCGTGCCAATACGATAAAGCCGACGACATCCTTGTTTTGCGACTGCATCTGGATAGTATGATCGTAGAAACCGACTGCAATATCTGTGGATCCGGCCACAAGTGCCTGCAACGTCTTGGAACCGCCCGAAGCGAAATTTTCCACCGTGACGTCCAGTCCCTCTTTCTCATAAAGGCCCAGTCCCTGTGCGACAGGAAACGGCAGGTTATTGAGGTTATACGAGCCGACACTGATACGGACCGGCTCGGCTATTGCTGTTCCGGCAAAAGCTACCGTTGCTGCCAGGGCGAGCATAAATTTACGCATGATTTTCCTCCGGTTTAAAATGGTGCCCTCCCGGCATCCAATGGAATTATGCCGCGCAGGCGGCTTTTTTGACAGGCTTTGCAAACACATGACCGTCGAAAAGGCGGCGGGCTGTTCGCAGGATTCCGGCCATCACTTTTCCGTCTCTCTCCTGGAGTTTGACGTCGAGATGACCGCTGGGATGTTCGATCGACAGGACGAGCGGTGGTGTGCGAAGACCGATTAGTTTTGAGGCGACCGTATCGGCGGTTATGCAGGCTGTCGCAATGCCAACCGCGCCAGTGGTGGCAAGTGACGGATGACATTCATGTGGCATGAAATAGCGTACATTGATATCGCCACCGTTTTTGGCCCTGCTGATCAGTACTGGTTTGGGTGTTACCTGATTGGTGACATCGCCCATGCCCATACGTCTGCCAGCTTCGATCCGTACCCGTTCCAGCCTCGTAAGGAGCGCCTCGTTGGCATTGAGCTCGGCGGCGGTCTCGTAACCGCTGACACCGAGATCCTTCGCTTCAATGAGAACCATAGGCATTGCGCAGTCGATGCACGTTACGGCTACGTCTTCAATTATTTCATGCGGTGCACTGGTTGGAAATAGTTTGCCTGTTCTTGCCCCTGCCGCATCCATGAACGTGAGCGCAATTGGTGCGGCCTTTCCTGGCACTCCATCAATGCTGGCATCGCCCAGATATGAGACTTTTCCATCAGGTGTTGGCACTTCCGCTTCTATCAGCTTGCCGGTATTGACGTTATGAATGCGAACGAGCGTCGTTGCACCCTGTGCTTTCATCAACCCCGCTTCAATTGCGAAGGGGCCGACGGCTGCAAGCATGTTGCCACAATTCGGTGCGGTATCGACCAGCTGCTGATCAATACGAACCTGTGCGAAAAGATAGTCAATATCTGCTCCCGGAACGCTGGATGGACCAATGATTGCAACTTTACTGGTGACAGGGTTTCCGCCGCCAATACCGTCGATTTGAAGCGGATGGCCCGATCCCATGATCGAAAGCAGAATCTGATCACGCTCGTCGCGATCCGTTGGAAGATCGGATGCCAGAAAGAATGGGCCTTTCGATGTGCCGCCTCGCATCAACACACAGGGTATGGACATCAGATCGTTCATGCTTGCGCTTTCGCCTCCACTCATGTGTAGTGGGTATCAATCAGTTGATTTATTGCACTTTGTGGCAAACTGATTGATATGTAAAATGCGAAGATTTGGAGTATTGATGCAAAATGAGCATTAATTGTGAAATTCTCGACTTGAGAGCATTCCTCGCAATCGTTGAACTGGAAAGCTTCCACAGGGCTGCTGACACGCTGAACATGTCTCAGCCGGCGCTCAGCAGGCGTATTCAGAAACTGGAAATTGCCATTGGTGCACCGCTGTTGGAGCGTACAACTCGACATGTTTCGCTCACTGCTTTGGGTACGGAACTATTACCCTTGGTGCGACGCATGCTCGAAGAGTTTGACGGGTCACTTTTTTCTGTACGTGACCCTGCTGTGCAGCGAGGTGGTCTTGTTACCATCGCATGCTTGCCCACAGCTGCATTTTACTTCCTGCCGAAAGTCATACGGCAGTTTAATATAGAATATCCCAATATTCGTTTTAGAATTCTTGATCTGCCCGCGACCGACGGATTGCAGGCGGTTGCACGCGGTGAGGTAGAGTTTGGCATCAATATCATGGGAACGGCAGACCCGGACCTCATCTTTGACCGGTTGATAGAAGATCCCTTCGTTCTTGCAGCCAGCAAAGAACACCCACTTGCGGAAAAGTCAGAAGTTGGTTGGGAGGATCTAACACCGTACCATCTTATCACCGTCCATCGCTCAAGTGGTAATCGAACCTTACTGGACGGAGCGCTGGCAAAGTCCAATATTAAACTTCGCTGGTTCTACGAAGTCACCCATCTCTCCACCTCACTTGGTCTGGTTGAAGCTGGGCTTGGCATATCGGTACTGCCACAGATGGCCACACCGCAAGCAGAGCATCCATTTTTGATTACGAGGCCTATTCGCAACCCGGAAATTTCCAGAACCATCGGCGTTGTACGCCGCAGGGGTGGAACACTGTCCCCCGCAGCTGAGCGTTTCCTCAAGATGTTGATGGGCACGTGGGGAAGCTTCTGACGCGTCTTTTTGCAGCGAAAGATACATTACTTTATGAGAATTTTAGCGGCTTCGCCGCCGATGTTCACCTATTGCGCAATATTGTCCACACGGTGCAGGTAATCAAGTTTGAGAAGGCTGAAGCGGATTTACGCAACTTATAAGATCTAGGTCGTAAACTCATAAACTTTGGACTCTAAGTTAGAGTTCGTAATCGCTAATTCTCAGCCAGATGACGTTCAGGTAGAGTTGTCAAATGGATATTTTAGACTGGTTTTCGCACCGGTACGAAGCGCATTGTAACGGGGACTGGGAACACGGCTTCAGTTCGTCGATCAGCACGGTTGACAATCCTGGTTGGTCGCTGTCGATCGATCTCGGCGGGACAGGCTGTGATGGTCGGACACTCGAACGGATCACGCACAATTATGGGCACGAAACCGACTGGTGGACATGCTGGACGGAGAATAACGTGTTTCACGGCGTTGGGGGACCTCTTCACCTTCGATCGGTTCTTGAAGCATTTCGAGACTGGACAATGATCGTCTCGCCATCCCTACAGGACTAGGCCGCACACTCATAAACGTTGTTTGCAAATTGGTCTATTTTGATTCACCGAAGCCTTGATTTGGAGGCTCCTGACGACCCGTCGCCGGTTTTATCTCACCAATTTCGAGTGAGTATTATTTAGTATTTCTTGCCGAATAAACCGCGCGGCGTGCCTCGCGTTCACGACGGCGGGTGATCAACGGCATTCTATGGCGGTTTCGGACAGGCTGTCCCGGATTGATATCGTTCGTATGCCACATGTTACAACCGGTTTACGCGATGGCGCAGGCGGGTCTCTGGGATCATGTTCTAGGCGAGGTTTCCAAATCTTTCGATGGCCATATCGTTATGATCGATAGCTCCTGTGTCCATGTTCATCAACATGCGGCAACGGGCAAAGGGCGATCAAGAGGATGGCTGCATGGGAAGTTCAAGTGGCGTTTTGACCACCAAAATCCATGAAGTTGTCCATGCCGATTGTCGACCGATCTGTTTCGCACTCACAGCCGACCAAGCTTATGATGGCCACATGCGGAACCATTGTTACAGACAATCTCCAAGGGTTCGATCCTGCTTGCCGACGAGGCTTACGATAACAAAACTATACGGGGATTTGCAAAGCAACGCCAGGCATGGGTTAATACTCCGGCTAAGAGCAATCGGAGGGGAAGCTATCCTTTCAGCCAATGGGTTTACCGGCAATGTAATCTTATTGAGCGTTTATTCAGCAAACTCAAACAGTTCAGAGCTATCGCCACCCGTTACCATAAAGACCTGATAAACTTTCTCGCCGCCGTCAAATTGGTAGCAGCAAGAATTTGGATCAGATTGCTATGAGGCCAAGGCCTAGGCAGGTGAATTGTGTGAGATCGATAGTCTCTACTGCATCGTCACTTAATCACAGACACCGATGGTGATAAATTTCAACAGAAATGAGAATTTTGCGACAGAGATTTGTTACCCTCTTTAGAATAAATAATGTTGACTTTTTGTGCAAAGCGACGACGAAGATGTGAGAAAGCACATTAGACCTGTCATTTTGACGAGTAACGAAGCCAAAAATTTTTCTCGCTGTTGAAAATTTAACTATACCAGTCGCGATAGTTTCATCAGATTATAATTGAATCGTGTGTGTTGTTCGATATGATATAGTTATATTTATTACTCCACTGAATTATATCATATATTTGTTAATTATATTGTCTTCTATATATTTTTTTCTAATGGTTAAAAATTTTAATATGAAATATATTTTATTTTCGATGAATTCACTTTTTTGTTTGGAATCAATACTTGTAGGCCGATGCAAGCTCTTAATGTAAATTTTGACAAGTAATCATCACGTGGCTCTGTTTTATGCTCCTGCTATCCAAGTATTCAGAATGAAATTTATAAATGTTAATATGGATTGACTTATATAAAGAATCGCGCAAAAGGTGTGAGAGCGGGGTTCGAGAAGTCGCAGGAGTTTGAGATGTTAAAACTACGGGAGGAGAGCCTTCGCAGGTTGGCGACTAAGCCGGAGTTTGACGTTCTCATTATTGGTGGCGGCGTAAACGGTGTGGCCGTTCAGCGTGAACTCGCACTCAATGGCGTTTCTGCGTTGCTCATCGACCACGGTGATTTTTGCAAAGGAGCAACAGGCGCGTCGTCGCGCATGGCCCATGGCGGTTTGCGTTATCTAGAAAACCGGGAATTCAAGCTTGTTGCGGAGTCCGCGCGGGAGCGTAATTTGCTGTTGAAGTATGCACCACACTTCACAAAGCCATTGGAAATCGTAGTCCCTCTTTCTGGATATGTTCATGGTCTGATGGGGTCGATCCTGCGATTTCTTGGCTTCAAAGCAGCAAATGGTCCGCTCAGTGCAGCAAGCTTGAAAGGAGCGCTTTTTCTTTACGAATTCCTTGGTCGTATTGAAAAAGTGCTGCCAGATCATCGTATGAGTTTGTCGCGTCGTGGTTTTCCGAAAGGAATAGCTGCTCGTTACAAAGCGATTATAAGCTACTTCGATGCACGCATCCGCAACCCGGAATCGCTTGTGATGGAAATGCTCACGGATGCCATGCAAGCTCACGCGGGAACAGTCTGTCTCAATCATGTTGATTGGAACTATGATGTTGATGACAGAGTGTTTGTAAACGATCGGGTTACCGGCCAGATGGCAAGCGTTAAGCCCCGGATAATCGTCAATGCCTCTGGAGCATGGGTTGATGTCGTCAATGGTTTTCTGGGACAGAAAACCCAGTATATCAGACCTGTTAAGGGCGCACATGTACTACTCTGCCATAATGAACTTCATCAGCGGATGGCAGGGCGCGCGTTCTATTTTGATGATGGAACAGGGCGAATGGTTATTTGCTATCCGCTCGATAAAACCATTCTTCTTGGTACAACAGAAATTCAGGTTGCGAGTGCTGACGATAGTTCCATCGCGCCAACTGAAATCAGCTATCTCCTCAACGCCCTCTCCGATCTTTTTGATGATATCGACATTACTCATGAGCATGTTGTTGCTTTGACGACGGGAATTCGGCCTTTGCAGGCTGGAGGTTCTGGCAGCGCCAATCAGGCAAATCGCGATCACCGTATTGCCTATGATGAGCTGAACGCCGGCACACCGCTGTTGTCGTTGATCGGCGGGAAATGGACAACATTCCGTGCGTTTGGCGAGCAGGCCGCAAATCTCATTCTGGAGCGTCTGCATGTCCGACGAACTCTGACAACACGGGAGCGGGTGTATCCAGGTGCAGTCGGATTGTCCGCAGATGAAAACGCAACAAATAAGTTCGCAGCAAGCATAGCGGACAAGTTTGGCTTGTCCCAAAAGCGCGCCGCAGATCTGGTTTCCCGATACGGGGCGATTGCAAGTACTGTTGCCGATTTTTGCAGTGAGGACGTGGATGAAAATCTCGTCACTGTTCCCGATTATAGCAGGCGTGAGCTCCTTTGGCTGGTTGAATTCAGAGCCGCAATGTTTCTCGACGATATTCTGCTTCGACGCACGCAACTCGTTCTGGAGGGGCGTTGCAATCGGGATGTGGTGAAAGAAATCGGGCAGGTGCTCGCGAATATAAGAGGTTTGGATCAGCAATGGGCGGAGGAGGAAATCGCCCGTTGCCTCGCAATGCCAACGATTGTTCCGCGTTAGTTGCGGCTTACACGAAAGGGAGGTGTATCGATGGGAGACCTGTTTCTTGCTATCGATGCTGGAGGGACAGCTGTAAAGGCGGCCGTTTTCGATGCAAGAGGCAAGCTCGTCGCGCTTCGTGCGGTCGATGTCACAACCGTATATCGTGAAAATGGCTGGGTGGAGCGTGAACCAAAGCAGTTCTGGGAAAGTACTGCACAAGCCATCCGGCAGTTGACGTCTACGATCATATCCCCTGAACGTATTGCAGCGATAACCTGCACAGGCTTTGGCAACGGTGTCTTTCTTGTCGATGCAAATGGACACGGAACACGGGATGGAATTGTCTCCGTCGACCATCGTGCTCAGTCGATTGTTGATGCATTTCTTGAAGATGGCACCGCCGCCTTTATGGAAACGTCCACAGGGCATCGTATTTGGGGCGGGCAAACAATCATGCAGCTGATCTGGCTTGCCCGCAATGAACCTGACGTTGTTAAAAAGACCCGTTGGGCGCTGGCATGCAAAGACTATGTCCGGATGCAACTGACTGGTATCGCGGCGACAGATCCGACAGACGCGAGTGGTGGTGGGCTGCTCAATCTCATACGCAATGACTACGACGAAGAGTATTTCAACAAACTCGGAATTTCGTCATTCTTTGGCTGCATGCCGCCTTTGGTGGATAATTCCACTATCGCTGGACGTGTAACGCCTGAGGCCGCCACGCAGACCGGATTGCTTATTGGAACGCCGGTTGTCGCAGGCATGATGGATGTCAGTTCTTGCGTTATCGGATCGGGCGTTATCGACAGCGATGCTCTGACCATGATTGCAGGAACCTGGTCTATCAATGCCGTCGAAACACAACAGGTCATAAACAACGCGCCACCTATCCTGAATATGCTTCATCGAGATCGGACGTGTCGCCTGATCGCAGAAGGCAGCCCCACATCTGCGGGCAATCTAAACTGGTATCTTTCAAGGGCAGCGGGTGGCCTGATCGATATTGATATCGCGAATGCACTTGTCGCAGCAAGTGCAGTGGTTGGACGCCGCTGCCACTTTATGCCTTTCCTGAATGGACCGGCACCGCGTCAGGGAGCCTATATTGGCCTTGGTAGCTCAGATGACCAGGGGTCGATGCTGCGTGCCTTGTTTGAAGGGGTAGCATTCCAACACCGCCGTCATGGCGAGAGCATTATGGAATATGTTGCCCCCCAGAAGCCTGTTGTGATCCGGCTAGCCGGTGGTGCATCGAAAAGTGAAGTCTGGGCGCAGATTTTCGCAGATATTTGCGGCTTGCCCGTTGAGGTTTCTGAAGGTGAAGAGATCGGCGCATTAGGTGCAGCTATTTGCGCCGCTGTTGCCACAGGCTTTTATCCAGATATCGCGGCAGCCACAAAATCCATGTGTCGCATCACGCGAACAGCTTCACCAAAACCTGAACTGTGCGATTTTTATGACGAGCGCTACGACCAGTTTCTGATGCTGGATCAAAAGCTGGCGGGTCTGTTTGCCTAATATTTGGTGTCACTGAGAATTCTTTGGAGGAGGAAAGAGAATGAAACTGAGAATGATTTTGCTGAGTTCCGTCTGCTTGCTGACGACAGCCGGTTTGGCCAGTGCGAATGATGATGCTTGTGTCGGAAAAGTGCCCACTCTCAACGTAATTGGTCAGGGTATGCCCTCGGTTACCGAACTCGATAAATATGTTGGCGAGTTCAATGATAAATGGAAGACAACCGTTAAAATCAATTTGCTGGGCGAAAATGAGCGGCGCGCCAAGGCACGCCTTGATGCTTCAACCGGTGCGGGCGCATATCAGGTACTTTATGTAGACGAGGCCAATACACCTGAATATGCCAGTGCGGGCTGGCTATACCCGCTCGCAGAGGTCTTGCCTGAAGAATATGACATTGCGGATTTCCGTGTGGATCTCGCCAATGTCGCAAGCTATGAGGGTAAACAATATTTCGCCCCGCTTGTCGGTGGCGGCGACATTCTGATCTATCGCAAGGATGTGCTGGAAAAGGCAGGATTGCCCGTACCCAAGACGCTTGATGAACTCGTTGCCGGCGTGAAAGCGGTCAACGATCCTGCAAACAAGCTTTATGGATGGGCTGCGCGTGGTCAGCGTGGCTCAGGCATGAATGTCTGGCGTTGGACACCATTTTTCCGTGGACTGGGCGGTCAATGGCTTGATGGCGATCAGCCTGCGTTCAACTCTGAAATAGGTGTTAAGGCAACCGAACTCTATATCGATCTTCTGAAGTCCGCCCCTCCGGGTGCCGGCACATTCAGCTGGTCTGATGCGGTTGAAGCATTCCGTGGCGGTCAGGTTGCCTATCTGATTGAATCCGATGTCTTTGGACCGTGGATGGAAGTCCCTGATAAGTCGGTTGTTGCGGGTAAGGTGGGTTATGCGCCGCCGCCTGAACCTCTTGGATCTGCGGGTTGGGCACATGGCTTTGCAGTATCCGCAGTCGGTGCAAAGGATGAATGCACGAAGAAAGTCGCTTCGGATTTTGTGGGCTGGGCAACGTCAAAAGACATGGAAGCTCGCCGGTTATCCAACGGGATTGCTTCTGACATAGGTCGGCAGTCGAGCCTGAAAAGCGAAGCATTCAGTAAAGCTGTTCCCAAGGAGTATATCGACGCACTTCTTGCGACAGGTTCGCGTACGCAATTGCTCATTATGGCAAGCCCAGCCTGGCCAGAGATCGGCGATAATCTGGGTCTTGCGCTTGAGGAGCTGTTCACCGGTACCAAGACCGATATTCAGGCGACATTGGATGAAGCAGCCTTCACCGCCGAAGACGCACTACGCCGCGTTAAATAAACAAAGGTCTGACCGGGTGTCTTGAACGGCACCCGGATACGCTTTCAAATTCATGAGCAACGGAATGCATAAACAAAAATTCGTATTCTGGACGCTTGCGCCTGCGTTCAGCATTCTGGGAATTCTAGCCTTCGTTTCGATCGCGGGAGCCATCTATTTTTCGGTGATGGATCGGTCATTACGTTATGCCGATTACGACTTCGTTGGACTTTATAACTACCAACGTCTTCTAGGAGATCGGAGGTTTCTCAATGCGCTCAAGATTTCAGCCGTTTGGGAACTTGTGACGGTGACAGGCACACTGATCGTGGCCATGCTGCTGTCGGTGTTAATTTTTGAAAACATCAAATCATCGCGTAGCCGCAACCTGATCTGCATCGCTTTTCTCGCTCCGGTTTTGCTACCTCGCGTTGCTGCGGCTTTCATCTGGCGTTTCCTTTATTCACCTTCGCTTGGTCTCATCAATTACGTTGCAGACCTGTTAGGTCTGGGGCCAATTGAGTTTCTCGCCAATCCATCGCTTGCTCTTGTGTCCGTTGCCGTTGTCGATATCTGGCAATGGGGGCTGTTTTTCACAGTTATTATGCTCAAGCTGCTCGAAACTTTGCCAAAAGATCCTATTGAAGCGGCGCAGCTTGATAATGCCAAGACGTGGGAAATTCATGCCTATGTGACGCTCCCGATGCTGAAAGCGCCGATCATAAGTCTTGCTTTGGTCAAAGCTGTGGAGTCGTTGCGTTCGTTTGATCTCATTTACGTCATGACCGGAGGTGGTCCGGGAACAGCGACCGAGACACTTGACCTTTACGCGTATCAGGCAGGCATCAATCTTGGTGGACGAGTTTCCTATGCCTCTGCAATGTCCATTCTTCTGCTGCTGATCACAACGGTTGTCTTTACGCTTATCTGGAGAGGTATCCGCAAATGGTCGGTTTGATCCAACGCGTCGTGGCGCGCACTGTTTTGGCGCTTATGATCCTGATCGCACTCATACCAATTTTATGGACAGTGCTTGGCTCGTTTAAGCAGCTCAAAGATATTGTAACGCCGGTGCCGAAGCTGGTTTTCAGCCCGACTTTAGAGAACTTTGGCGTTATCCTGCAAAATCCTTCAATTCGAGACGGGCTTGTTAATTCGGTTTTGGTCGTGGGTGCTTCCGTGCTGCTTGGCGCACTCTTCGGCATACCAGCGGCTTATACGCTGGCGCGTCATGTGAAGCGTAAGAAAGATGATCTGCAGTTCTTTGTCCTGTCACTGCGCTTCATGCCGCCTGTCGCAATCGCGATACCGTTTATTGTTCTGTATCTGGATTCCGGACTTTATGACACTCTAACTGGCCTGATCCTAGTCTACCTTATTTCAACAATATCGACGGTGATCTGGTTGTCGGTGCCAGCCTTTGAGCGCGTGCCCAAAGAGATTGAAGAAGCCGCAGCCATGGAGGGCTGTTCGCCAACGGAAATCTTTCTGAAATTCGCATTGCCGGTCGCTGCGCCATCCCTTTTTGGCGGACTGGTCTTCACTTTTGTTCTCATCTGGAATGAGCTTCTGCTCGCGCTGACGCTAGCTGCCGAGAACTCAACGCTACCCGTCGTTGCTGCTTCCATTACATCGCTCGGTAAGGAAGTTCCATGGGGCGTGATTAACGCCTCGACCGTTATTCTCGTGTTGCCACCGCTGATTTTTATCGGACTTTTGATGGGCTTCATCAATCGCATGGTTTCTACGGGTCGCAAATAGGATACCCATTATGGCAAATATCAAATGCACCCAAATCCGGAAGTCTTACGGAAACACCACCGTAATTTCCAACCTCAATCTCGACATTGATGATCATGAATTCGTTGTGTTTCTGGGCCCATCTGGCTGCGGGAAATCGACAATGCTGCGCATGATTGCAGGGCTGGAGGAAATTTCAGACGGAACTGTCACAATCGGGGGAAAAGATGTTACCCATCTGCCCCCGGGTGAACGTGGTGTTGCGATGGTGTTTCAGTCCTATGCGCTTTATCCGCATATGACCGTATTTGAAAATATTGCTTTTGGTCTCAGGCGGCAGAAGGTCGCCACCGAAGAAATTGATCGCCGTGTGCATCAGGTGTCTGATGTGCTTGGTCTGGCACAGTTGCTTGATCGAAAGCCTAAAAATCTTTCGGGTGGTCAGCAACAACGTGTTGCCATGGCGCGTGCCATGATTAAAACGCCAAAGCTGTTTCTTTTTGATGAGCCGCTTTCAAACCTCGATGCAAAACTGCGTGAAAAGCTGCGAACGGAAATTCGTCGTATGCATCTTGAGTTGAAAACAACAACAATTTTCGTCACGCATGATCAGCTCGAAGCCATGACCATTGCTGATCGTATCGTACTGATGCGTGCTGGCGCTATCGAACAGCAGGGAACGCCTTCCGAAATTTTTGATAGCCCTGCCACACGTTTTGTTGCTGATTTTATTGGCTCACCCGCGATGAATTTCAGAGATTGTTCTGTTCATATAACGGGCGAGACTGCGGAGCTGGTTTCTGGATCAATTCGCCTGAAAGTCCCGGTCAATTCATATACTGGCTTGGTAAATGGACTTCAGGTCGAAGTTGGATTGCGTCCATCGAAAATGGACATTGCAGCTTCCGGAGATGCGAATGTCATGACTGGCAGCGTTGTTCTGGTTGAAAATATGGGAAGTGAGGGACAGGTGATCGTAGACATGGACGGGCAGGAGATGTCGTTTGTTACGAAATCTTTCCGTTCAATTGAAAGCGGTCAGACGGTTCACTTCTCAATTGACGCGGAGAGCATTCATCTTTTCTCGAAAGATGATGGACGTTCTCTCCTGCGTAAAGCTAGCTAATATTTCTGCACACAGATGGATAATAAGACAATGACTACAACACGTTATGACCAGAAGATCGAACGTATCCGGGCGGGTCAATATACCAAAGGCGACTTTCTGATCGCTGACGCGAAGGATGCCGATCTGTCAGGTGGTATTCTCACTGCCGGGGTAAGACGTGATGAGACGGGCAGAGCGATAGGAAATCGGTCCCGTGCTGAATTTCTGGCTGAGATTGAAGCATTGATCGAACAGGATGTCGTAGACATTATGCTCGCATCAACATCCAACATTGAGTATCTCCAGAATAAGAATGCGTTTAAAGGCACAGGCGTAGTCCCGGCATTCCGAGCAAACGACACCACGGATGTATGGGGTGTTATACGTGGCGGTGCTTATCGATCTGCCTTATCTAAACCCTATAGCGGAACAGATCTCTCTAAAGCCCAGGCTGATCTTTGCCTTTATTCAATGACGTTCAATAATGATGCAGAGGCGGATATGGCGACGCTTGAAGCCTATCGCGATTTTAGGCCCCGTGCGCGCGCAGCAGGAAAACGGCATTTTCTGGAAGTGTTCAACCCAAACATCGCAACCGGGTTCACGGCTGCTGAAACCGGTATGTTTGTGAATGATTGTATCGTTCGTGCACTTGCGAGCCTCACCATAGATGAGCGCCCAGAGTTTCTCAAAGTAGCGTATAATGGTGCAGCAGCTCTGGAGGAGTTGGCCGGTCACGATTCATCGGTCGTTGTCGGGGTTCTTGGTGGCGGGGCTGGCACGCATCGTGATACATTTGAGCTTGTCTGGCAGGCCGAAAAATATGGCGCGCGTCTGGCCTTGTTTGGTCGTAAGATCAACTTGGCAGAACACCAGCCGACCTTTATTCGATGGATGCGACTGGTAGCGGATGGAGCTGTAAAGCCCGAGGAAGCAATCCGCGGCTATCACGCTGATATCGCCAAATTGGGCCTTGTAGCGGATCGCTCTCTTGACGATGATATTCGGATCACGGAAGAAGTTCTCATCCCTGCGTCTGAAAAGTAAAGTCAGAATTTAACAATGTATAAATCACAACATCCGTCCAGTAAAATTGTCGCAGAAGTTGCATGGATGTATTATGTGAAAAACCTCAATCAGGGAGAGATTGCAGATATTCTCTCCCTGTCGCGACCGACAGTGATCAGCTATCTCAAGATTGCAAAAGAACGCAATATTGTTTGTATCCAAGTCGCTCCGGAGCATTATCGGTTAAACGATACGTCAGATACTCTGGCGCAGAAATATAACCTTAAAAGCGTGCATGTCGTGCCGGATGAAGGCCTTGAGGGTGAGATGCTGTCGCGTCGCGTCTGTGAAGTAGCCGCGCAGTATCTGCCATTTTTCCTGAAAAAAGGAGACAGTCTCGGTGTGTCCTGGGGGCAGACGATTTCGTTTGTCTCAGAGTATGTACCGCATTGGCCGGTCGAAAATCTGACTGTGCGCCAGTTGATTGGATCGATTGCTAATCCGCTTTTGAGCACTTCAGAAAGCTGCACCACCGAAATAGCACGCCGGCTTGAAGCCTATTGTGTCAATCTGAATGCTCCAGCAGTTTGCTCCAGTGCATCATTGGCGTTGGCCTTAAAAGCCGAACCTATCATTAAAGAGCAACTCGACGCTCTGCAAACTTGCAATAAGTCGATTTTCTCGCTCAGTCCATGTACTCCTGATACGCACGTGGTGCAGTTCAAGATTGCGAATGTCGATGACATCGAAGTCTATCGCAGAAAAGGAGCGGTGGGTATTATTGCAGGTCGCTTCATCGATGCAAACGGACAACCAGTGATTGGCGAACTCGACGAGCGGATTATCGGAGCTGATCATGCGTTGTTAAAAAAAATGGAGGGTCTACTGGTTGTTAGCGGCAGTTTTAAACTGGATGCCACCTTAGCCGCTCTTCGGGGTGGCTTTGCGGACCATTTGGTTATCGATCAGAAAACAGCTCGTGAGCTTTGTGCATAAAGTTTCTTATAGTAGATTCATTACTAGCCATTTATGATATATTCTGCCGCCGGTGGAGAAAATCACTTCTTAACGTGGTTTTCATTCAAGGCTTCTATATGCAGACAACCTTGGGTGAACGGATGGGATTGACCGATGAGAAATAGGGATTGATGGGCCTGCTTCCGCCTATTGCCCTGTTTAAGATAACCGAAGACGTTTTTCGGGTATGAAATGAACGGCGCGCACATGAGTGTAAAGGCGGATTCGACCTTATGAATGCGGCAAGTGGACGACTCTATCCCATTTTATTTCTGTCGAGATATATCACCGTCGGTTTGTGTTTGAGAGAGGCAGCAACGGAGGCTGTTGATTTCAAGGGTGCTTATTTCCCCTAATAGTCTCATACTTTAGGCTACTTTGGCACAACGACATAAATAGCCTGCACTTGGCTCATGCCGTGTCGACAAGATCTATCAAGGGCTCATTCAAGCAAAATAATCCGAATTCTGTGGGTTAGATACCTCAAAAATATTCTGGAACAGGACCGCCGCTTCATCAGGAAAATTACTAAGCTAATCTTGGGCTTCGAAGTCTTTCATTTAGCGCCAGCTAGTATTACAGGTACCGGAGCTACGCATATGATCCGCAAAAATCAATTTGCAAATGACAGCTGCTCGCCATTCGAAGCTTTTGCGGAGTTTGCAGCATAACTGCGTCAACACATAAGCCCACATTGAACCTACAAAAACTGTAACAGACCCTTTAATTCATCGGATGAAGGAGGGACGGGGCTAGGTCTTGTGCGATTTGGCGAACAAAGCTTACTTGTTCATCAGCTGCCGATCTATTAAATAAAAACGATAACGAGCTAATCGAGTAAATTATTCTCCCAATACATCCGATTATGTTCTTCATTGAAGATATAAGCCAACGGGCTTTGCGTTTCTCTACACGAGAAATTATTTATGTAAATATCATATGCTGATATCCCATGAACGGTTAAACTTTTAGCGGCCGGAAACTTGATGAGATTGTTATATTATCAAACACATGTAACTAATATGCCATTAGGTTGATATTAGTTTATGAAACATATGATGGTCTTAAAATGCATGTCGAATGGTGCGGATTTTTCATGCATTTCTAAAATAGAGTCCCCCAAATTCCTATCACTGTGAAATAGCTCTTTGAATGAGTTCGGGATTCGACGCCGTACTAAAAAAATATCGAATTTATTATTGTTTTCAGGTTAAAGGTTCTCGAACGTGGATGATAGGAGATTCATATTCACAATATTCTCCTCTATTTAGGGTAATTACATGGCAATATAAAAATTAGAATTATTACTATATCAAGTAACTATGTAAGGGTGTTTGATTTTTATCATTAGATGTATTTCGAGGCATTCCTGTGCGAGGATTGCCCCGATTAAAAGCGGTTAAAATAATTTAGTCTGATTTTGGCTTCTACTCACTATCATAGAATATCCATGCTTATGGTCTTTTTATTTTAAAGATATTGCCGCCTATGTTGCGTTCGATCTCGGTAATTGCGGCTTGTGCACGAACAGAGTTGCCAGCGTCATCAAGGGGAGGGGAAAAGGCTGCAATCGCAAGCTTTCCCGGGATTACAGCCACAAGACCACCTCCAACCCCGCTTTTAGCTGGCAGTCCAACCGTGTAAGCCCAATCACCTGATGAGGTATATAGCCCTTCCATCATCATTTCCGCTAACAGTGGGGGGACATGCTTTTCCTGAACCACCCGTTCTTTTGTCACAGGGTTTATGCCACCGGCTGCAAGTGTTGCCCCCATGGTCGCCAAGTCAACGCAATCAACAAGTGTCGAACATTGGCGTGTGTAAACATCTACTGCCCGCATCGGATCGCTGTAGCAAGTGTTCGCACTGTAAAGCAGCCATGCTATCGCTCTATTGTGAAAATTGGTGTCCTGCTCAGAGCGGTTCACCTCGTTGCTCAGCTCAATAGAACTTCCGGCAAATCGACTTTGCATGTTGAGAATATTTTTCCAGCAACTCTCAGCATCGTCACCTGGCACGAGGCTGGCTGCGGCTATCGCGCCCGCATTGACGAGAGGTGACAATGGTTTTCCATCATGGAGCTCTAGTGCTTGAACAGAGTTGAAAGGGAGGCCAGTCGGGCTGTCGCCAAGCTTTTCTTTAACGGCTTCCGCACCGATATTTTCCATTACAAGAGCAAGTGTAAAAACCTTCGAAATGGATTCAAGCGCGAATTTATAGTCTGTGTTGCCACGTTTAAAGCATTGCCCGTCCACCGTAACTGCAGCAATTCCAAACAGGTCGCTGGGTACTTTCGCCAGAAACGGAATGTAATCAGCATTCTTTCCACCAGAAGAAGCCATGCCAGCTTTGTAGCCCGCATCAATTGCATCAATTATTTCTTGCGTCATTGTCCACCTCACAAAATAATAGTTAAAGAAAATATTAAGTTAACAACTAAATCAACAGATATTTTTTTATTTAACTCTAATAAGAGTTGCCTAGGGCGGAATTAAACTAGGTCAATGGCATTATATTAAAAAATATACACTTGACATATCACCTTTACTGCAACGTAAGTTAGCATGCGGTTATAGATGGGCTTGATTGCGTCTCTGACGCATTGGGAGATTTTAGAATGACAACAAGATCTATCAAAGCAAAGTACAATGGCCTTGATGATGTGTATGCATCGCTGGAGCTTTCAGCTTGTCTGCCAAAGACAAAGTTCCCAGATGAAGAACGCGACCCGCGTAATGTTTTTGCGGCTGTACGCGATGAACTTATGCTTGATGGCAACTCTCGCCAAAACCTGGCGACGTTCTGTCAGACATGGGTTGATGACGAAATTCGCCAGCTAATGGATTTGTCGATCGACAAGAACATGATCGACAAGGACGAATATCCGCAGACGGCAGAAATTGAATCGCGCTGCGTACATATGATTGCTGATCTGTGGAATTCACCTGACGCTGCAAATACTCTAGGCTGCTCGACCACCGGCTCATCAGAGGCTGCAATGCTTGGCGGTTTGGCGCTCAAATGGCAGTGGCGCAAAAAACGGGCAGCGGCTGGAAAAGATACCAGCAAGCCAAATTTGATTTGCGGACCGGTACAGATTTGTTGGCATAAATTCGCCCGTTACTTCGATGTGGAACTGCGCGAGATTCCGCTGGAAGGTGATCGCTTGATCATGAGCCCGGAGGAGGTTCTCAAGCGGGTTGACGAAAACACCATCGGCGTGGTGCCGACAATGGGTGTGACATTTACGTGCCAATATGAGCCGGTTAAGGCCGTCCATGATGCACTCGACAAATTACAGAAAGAAACCGGCCTCGACATACCCATGCATGTGGATGGAGCGAGCGGTGGTTTTCTTGCCCCATTCTGCGCATCGGAAATTGAGTGGGATTTCCGCCTCCCGCGCGTGAAATCGATCAATGCATCGGGTCATAAGTTTGGTTTGGCCCCATTGGGTGCCGGATGGGTCGTATGGCGCGAAGCCTCCGATCTTCCGGAAGAGCTTATTTTCAATGTGAACTATCTTGGTGGTGATATGCCAACATTCGCGTTGAATTTCTCCCGCCCTGGCGGTCAGATCATCGCGCAGTACTATAACTTCTTGCGTTTGGGACGCGACGGTTACGCCAAGATCCATAATGCCTGCTATCAAACTGCCCAGTATCTCGCTGCTGAAATCGGCAAGATCGGTCCGTTCGAAATCATCTTCGACGGCGATAGTCAGAAGGGCATCCCGGCTTTGGCGTGGAAGCTGAAGAAGGATCAAGCTATTGGCGGATACACGCTTTACGATCTTGCTGATCGGCTCAGAAGCCGCGGTTGGCAGGTCCCAGCCTATTCAATGCCGGCTGATCGGGAAGACCTGGTCGTGCAGCGGATTCTCGTTCGTCACGGCGTCAGCCGCGACCTTGCAAGCCTGCTGATTGATGACATCAAACGGTCTCTCGATTATTTCAGCAAACACCCCGTCAGCCAACCTTTGTCGTCGGAAGAGGCTGGCGGTTTCCATCACTGATAATAGAAAGCCTGCTGAATAATTTTGGCAGGCTTCTCTTGTGGATTTCTAAACATGCGCCAACCATGACGCATGTTTATGAATTCGGTGAAGGTGAGAGCCGCTTTTCTACACTTTCAGACGCAAAAATTGAACGGCCTGCGGACACCTTACAGCTAATCGCTCACTCGTGTGCAACGTGCTCTTGGAATGATGTGAAGCCACATTATTCGGGCGCTTCCCTTTGGGAGAAATGCTATGGCGAATGTAAAGACGGCCACTCCGGCTAAACAATTATCGATGATAGGCTTTTTTGCCATTACCGCATCCATGGTGATGGCGGTTTACGAATATCCGACCTTCGCGACCTCTGGGTTCAGTCTGGTATTTTTCCTGCTGCTGGGTGGGATTCTCTGGTTTATCCCGGTTGGCCTTTGCGCTGCCGAAATGGCAACTGTTGAAGGATGGGAAGAAGGCGGTGTATTCGCCTGGGTTTCCAATACGCTCGGTGAAAGATGGGGCTTTGCCGCAATCTCGTTTTGCTATCTTGAGATTGCTATAGGCTTTCTGCCGATGCTCTATTTCGTGCTTGGCGCGCTTTCGTATATTCTAAGCTGGCCTACGCTCAATCACGATCCTGTCACAAAGACGATAGCGGCACTTGTGATCCTCTGGGTACTTGCCTTCACGCAGCTTGGCGGAACCAAATATACAGCAATCATCGCAAAGCTTGGTTTCTTTGCTGGAATTCTGTTGCCAGCACTTATTCTTGCAGCACTTGCAATCAGCTATCTTGCGAGCGGCGCACCACTGCAAATTGAAATGTCTGCTCAGACATTTTTCCCCGACTTTACACAAATCGGAACTCTTGTGGTCTTCGTGGCCTTTATTTTGAGCTACATGGGCGTAGAAGCATCCGCAACCCATGTCAATGAGATGGAAAATCCCGGTCGAGATTATCCGATTGCGATCATCATGTTAATGATCGCTGCCATTGTTCTAAGCTCAATTGGTGGTCTCTCGGTGGCTGCGACTATTCCATCCAATGAGATCAATCTGTCATCGGGTGTCGTACAGACTTTTAACGCATTGGTCGGCCATTTTGGCCCGGGATTTGAATGGACCGTTCGCATTATTGCTGCTCTTCTTTTGCTCGGCGTTCTTGCAGAAATAGCTGCATGGATTGTTGGACCGTCCCGCGGCATGTTGGTAACAGCGCAGAAGGGAATTCTACCAGCGACCTTCGCAAAGGTGAATAAAAATGGAGTACCGGTTGCGCTTGTTTTCGCTCAGCTGTTTTTGACTTCTGTTGCGATTATTGTACTCACCAATACTGCTGGCGGCAGCAATATGTCTTTCCTCATTGCTCTCGCTCTGACTGTAGTTATCTATCTGTGCACTTATTTCCTTCTGTTCTGGGGCTATATTCACCTTATTCTGAAGCAGCCTGAACTCAAGCGAACCTTCCGTGTTCCCGGCAATAATGGCTTCAAAATCGGCGTTGCTTTGGTTGGCTTCCTTGTCTCTATCATGGCATTCTTTGTGTCGTTTTACCCGCCGACCTCCATTGGAGGAGAAACAGCCGACGAAACCTATGTGACACTGCTCGTCGTATGCTTCCTCGTTGTTCTGGTGATCCCGTTTATTGTTTATGCCTTACACGACAAGCGCGGCAAGAAAACGAATGTCACTCTAATACCAATCAAACTGCATAACGCACCGGAAGGACATTTTTTCATGCATCCGCGTGCCCGCTCGCCACATCACGTCATTGTGGATGATGGGACGTCGCAACCCACGAAATCCGGCCTCTAATTCATTTTTCAACAAAGATCAGGGCGTTTTCTCCGTCTGTCTCAACAGAAACGCCCTTTTCCACCTCCCCAATTTCTCGTCTCAAAAGGCAAATTTTAATGAAAATCTCTACGAAGAAGCCGGGTAATAACTCTTCCATTCTTGGAAAATCTTTGGCTACTCCGGCAATGCGGTCCGATCAGTGGCTAACTGTCCTCTCTGAAGGACGTTTTTGGGTGAACGGCGACGATAGCCGCATTGAAGCAATCCGACAGGTCCTTGACGGCCTTGAAACTATTGAGCGTTTCTTTGCCTATCCCGGTGACTCCGTGCTGAGCAAACTTCATGCTCGTTTGAACGATGGCGACGCGCGCGGCTTTTTGCGTGCAGCGCAGAACATCTCAACGAGCATCATTTCTCAGAAATATATGGCAGATATTTCTGCTTGGGATAACTGGGATGCAGACGATAGCCAGCCAGCCGAACGGCTTCCACAAGCTATCAATCACATCGAGAAAAAGCCCTATTTTGAAGTGCTTTCAGTCGTGCCACACATAACGTCACGCTGGCAGCACATCGCACGTGAGGCTCGTTCTATCCGTCGCCCTGAAGACGAGTTCATTTATGAAACCGTCGTTACCGGCAACGCAGAAGACGCACTGACCGCGATTCTGATCAATCCTTCAATCGCTTCGGTTGTTCTCTATGAAGGTTTTGCGGCGAAAGCCGCCGAGACGAACCCTCTGATTACTGCGATTTCAGAAGTCATCGATCTAGCCGAAATCAAGGATGATAGCCGTTTGGCGCTCCGTACGGCGCGAGCTATCAAGAAGATTCGCCCCGAGCTCGACATTTACCTCCTCAGCGACCGTGAGATCGAACATCTTGCGGGCGATCCTGATAACCAGATATTCAGCCGGCTATTCTACCAAGTTGAAGAGCCGCTTGAATTGCATCTTTCAATCCTTGAAGGTGTCCATAAGCGGTATCAAACGCCATTCTTCGATAATCTCAAGCATTATGCAGCGCGACCGATTGCAACTTTCCATGCGCTGCCTATTGCGCGCGGAAAGGCTGTATTCAAGTCAAACTGGATACGCGATATGGGCGAATTTTACGGTCCGAACCTGTTTCTTGCAGAAAGCTCGGCAACCACGGGTGGTCTCGACAGCTTGCTGGAGCCTACCGGGAATATCAAGGAAGCA
The DNA here is from genome assembly GCF_014397025.1 of Ochrobactrum sp. Marseille-Q0166. Lineage (NCBI taxonomy): Bacteria > Pseudomonadati > Pseudomonadota > Alphaproteobacteria > Hyphomicrobiales > Brucellaceae > Ochrobactrum > Ochrobactrum sp. Marseille-Q0166. The sequence goes on from NZ_JACJUO010000003.1 coordinate 172,151, forward strand.
CAGGAACTGGCAGCCCGCGCTTTCGGCGCAGATCATGTATTCTTCGTCACCAATGGCACGTCAACCAGCAACAAGATGGTCCTGCAGGCGCTGCTAGCGCCGGGTGATATTGTAATCATCGACCGCAATTGTCACAAGTCGCATCACTACGGTTGCGTGCTTGCCGGTGCGCAACCTTATTATGTGGAGGCATTCCCGCTCACCGAATATTCGATGTATGGCGCGGTCTCCATACATACGATCAAGCAGGCGCTGCTGACACTTCGTGCTGAAGGACAGCTTGATCGTGTGAAAATGATCGACCTGACAAACTGTACATTTGACGGTCATGTCTACAATACGCGCCGCGTCATGGAGGAATGTCTGGCTATCAAGCCTGACCTCATTTTCCTCTGGGATGAAGCCTGGTTTGGCTTTGCTCACTGGTCGCCTTTCCTGCGCCAGAGGACTGCAATGGGCGCTGCCCAGACCTTGGAAGATTACCTTGCAACATCAGAAGCAAAGCAGGCCTGGCAAAACCAGCAAAAAGAACTGGGTGAAAGCCCATCTGACGACGTGCTGCTCAGCACACGCCTGATCCCGGATCCGGACGCAGTCCGTTTACGCGTCTATCAGACCAATTCGATCCACAAGTCCATGTCAGCCCTGCGCCAGGGGTCGGTGGTTTTGGTGCGTGATGTCGAATTCAATGATGTAGAAGCACAGTTCCACGAGGCGGTCTTCACCCATGCATCGACCAGCCCGAACTTGCAGATCATTGCCAGTCTCGATGTTGCACGTCGCCAAATGGAGCTCGAAGGCTATGGTTTGGTGTCAAATGCACTTCAAATTGCGTTGGAAATTCGCAAGCAGATCAACGGCCACCCACTTATCTCGAAATATTTCCGTGTCCTCAATAATGCGGAAATGGTGCCGGCTGAGTTTCGTGAATCGAATGTAACAGACTTCAACGATGCGTCGCTGACATGGACTGATGCGGTAAAGGCGGTTCGTGATGATGAGTTCCTGTTGGACCCAAGTCGCATGACACTGAGCTGCGGTGCTGCAGGATTTGACGGCACCAACTTTAAGAATATGTTGGCAGACCGCTTCAATATTCAAGTCAACAAGACTTCGCGAAACAGCATTCTGCTTCAGTCGAACATCAACAATTCGCGCAGCGACGTGGCTCTGCTGGTTCGTGTTCTACTCGAAATCTCCCAAGAGATCGATGCAAGTTTGAAGGAAGGCGGGGAGGCGCGCGTGCAGAACTTTGCCGCCAAGGTCCGCACCCTCGTTGAAGTTGTTCCGAACCTCCCGAACTTTAGCAAGTTTGATGATCGCTATCGCGGTGATCCGAAATCTGCGACGCTCAATGGCGATATTCGCAGTGCATTCTATGATGCCTACAAGAAGGATGAGTGTGAGTTCGTCCCTCTTCATGACTCAACTGTTGATGAACGTATCGAGAAGGGTCCGGCACTCGTATCGGCAAACTTCGTCATTCCTTACCCGCCGGGTTTTCCGATCATGGTCCCGGGTCAGGTCATTACGCGCGAAATCATTGAATTTATGCGTAAGCTTGATGTGAAGGAAATCCATGGCTACGACAAGGCTGCCGGTTTGAAAGTCCTCAAGCGCAGTTGACGCGCGCAAAACTTTGGAGCGTCCACCCTTTCAGGGGCGGACGCTTTAGTGAAATAAGCGCGTATTGCGAAAAGTGTAAAACCGTTTTCGGAAAAAGATGCGCGATAAGACAAAAAGTTAGAGTTTCGACCCGACCCAGTCAGATCGAAATCCGCTCTAATGCTGAAAAATGGGGCTCTCGTTTGGAGCGTTGCATTTTTTCTGCCGCTATTTGATCAGAAAGAAACAAAATGCACTTGTTTGAATGGATAAGTGATGTCCTCAGATCGGCACCTGAACTGGCGATCTTTCTTGCCCTTGCTGTCGGGTTCTGGATCGGTGCTCTGAAGCTTGGATCGGTCAGCCTTGGGTCTGTTACCGGCACCTTGCTGGTCGGCGTATTGATTGGCCAATTAGGCATTGAAATATCGCCGCAAATAAAATCCATCTTTTTCATCATGTTTCTTTTTGCCGTCGGATTTGGTGTGGGCCCGCAATTTGTGCGCGGCATCGCAAGTGATGGCCTACCCCAGGCGATTTTCGCGGTTGTCATTTCCTGCCTGTGTCTCGGCTCAGTGTATTTTGCAGCCGTTGTTGCAGGATATGGGCCGGGCTCGGCAATTGGCCTTTTAGCGGGTTCGCAAACCATTTCCGCGTCGATTGGCATGGCAACAGATGCGCTCAACAGAAGTGGCCATAGTCCATCGGAAATAAGCGAACAGCTTAATGCAATCCCCGTTGCCTATGCAGTGACCTATCTTTTCGGCACGGTCGGCACTGGCCTGATCATCGCTTTTCTTGGCCCTAAGTTGCTTCGGATCAATCTCGAAGAAGAATGCCAGCGTTACGAACGTGAAATGTCGGCTGGTGCGCCTGAGGGTGGAATTGAAACTGCATGGCATCAATACATCGTCCGCACCTTTCGTCTGACCGTTCCGGGTATTATTGCCGGCAAAACTGTCGGCGAGGCCGAAAAGATGGCGGGTGCGCGTATCTTTCTTGAGCGGTTGCGCCGGGATGGCAAGGTGATCCCTTTCGACGACGACACGATACTTGAAATTGGCGATATCATAGCGGTATCCGGCCCGCATGATGCCATGGTTGAATGGTCGAACAGAGCAAGCGAAGTTGCAGATCGCGAACTGCTCGATATTCCGATTGAGACGATGGATGTCGTCGTAACCAACAAGCGACTGCATGGACGTACGCTGATTGATCTTTCCCATGAGCCTTTTGCGCGCGGGGTTTACATCAATCGCATCCGACGGGGGTCGATGAATGTCGATGTGCCTGTTCAGGCGCAAAGCAAAGTTTATCGCGGTGATATCGTCAGTTTAACCGGGAGTCAGAAACACATCGAAGCGCTTATTGCCGAGATTGGCTATGCCGATAGACCAACAAGTACAACCGACATGGTTTTGGTAGGTTCAGGTATCGTCATTGGTGGTCTATTAGGGTCGATCATTATTCCTATCGGGGGAGTGCCTATCACGCTGTCAACTTCCGGAGGTGCGCTTATTGCGGGGTTGATCTTTGGTTGGCTGCGCAGTTTTACACCGAAGATGGGTAACGTGCCGACCGCGACGGTCTGGTTCATGAATACTGTTGGCCTAAATATCTTCATCGCCGTAGTCGGCATCTCGGCGGGTCCGACATTTATTGCGGGGCTGCGTGAAGTTGGCTTTGAAATGTTCCTTTGGGGATTATTCGCAACATCCGTTCCAATGTTGTTCGCACCTTTAATTGGAAAGTATATTTTCCGCTTCGATCCCGCGATTAATCTTGGTTGTTGTGGTGGTGCGCGTACCAGTACGGCATCTGCGGCAATGGTTTCTGAAGCCGCAAAAAGCAACGTGCCAATGCTGGGCTATACCGTACCTTATGCGATTAGCAACACGCTGCTGACACTTTGGGGTATGGTTGTTGTTTTGCTGACGGTTTGAGACAGTTCAGGGCGGCTCCGGTTAAAGCGGAGCCGTTGGACCACTCTATCTCTTTGTTTTTACGAATTATCCGACGCAAAGCCCTTATGTTTCTGCTGGAATGCCCGAGTAACATCAGGAAACATAGGGGTAGATTATAATAGTTCGCGAATGAACTTATTCGCGACCTTAATATCCGATTTTTTTGAAAATATTGGGCTGATCATTACTGTTAAATTCTTTAGAAAATAAAAGCCATTGAACCGTGTGGTAAAAACAGTGGCTTATGACTTTGATAGCCCCTAACGCAATATTCCCGTTATTATATCTTTTAGTCTGTTTCGTGGTTATTTTTGAACTGATGTAGTTTTCTCAATGTAACCATTGAGCAGAGGCGTTTTTTTAAAATGCAGGTTTCTTAATCTTTTTAAAGTTGACAATATCAATCATCTTTAAAAAACTGTTGAGATGCAAAATTAGTGCGACATTTCGCAGCAATATTAAATGTAAATTTGATAATGCTTATATCCTTTATTTATTAGATAGTCTGATTGGGGTATTTTGATTCATGAACATCAGTCTATCAGATCCCTTTTGCTGATTATCTGAGGCTCAGATAAATAAAAAATTAAGGTGGGGCTAATTGTGGTTAATGATCTGGTAGTCGATCTTTCACGAATTCAGTTTGCGGCAACAGCGCTATATCACTTTCTTTTTGTCCCATTGACATTGGGATTAACCATACTCGTCGCCATCATGGAGACAGTTTATGTAACAACAGGCCGCGAAGTCTATCGCCGGATGACCCAGTTCTGGGGCAAGTTGTTGCTGATTAACTTTGCCCTCGGTGTAGCAACTGGTTTGACGATGGAATTCCAGTTTGGCATGAACTGGTCATTCTATTCCAGTTTTGTCGGCGACGCTTTCGGTACGGCATTGGCGATTGAAGGCCTGATGGCGTTCTTCATGGAATCGACATTCCTTGGGTTGATGGTTTTTGGCTGGGATCGTCTCACCAAAATGCAGCATCTGGTCGTCACCTATCTGGTGGCGCTTGGCTCTAACCTTTCTGCTTTGTGGATTCTCGTTGCTAACAGCTTCATGCAGAGCCCTAAAGGTGCGGACTTCAATCCGGTGACGATGCGCATGGAGCTCAGCAGCTTCTTTGACATGTTCTTTAATCCCGATGCGCAGGCGAAGTTTGTGCATACCGTGCTTGCAGGATATGTGACCGCTGCGATTTTTGTCTGCGGTGTCAGTGCTTTTTACATGCTTCGCAATCGCCATATGGATGTTGCAAAACGTTCGTTCCGTATTGCGGCGCTTTTCGGCGTGCTCGGAACCGGCGGTGTGCTGACGCTCGGTGACGCGCTCGGCTTCGTTGGTGCGCATGCGCAGCCGACTAAGCTTGTGGCGATGGAAGCGCTTTGGGAAACTGAAGAGGCACCGATGTCATTTAACGCGATTGCCTTTCCTTCACAAAGCGAACAGAAAAATCTTTTCGCCGTTAAAATACCGGCGATGCTGTCTATTCTGGTAACGCATTCGCTTGAAGGGACGGTGCCTGCGGCAGATGTCTTGGAGGAGCGCGCGAAAACGCGCATTCGAAACGGTATTCCTGCAATTGAAGCCATGCAGGTACTCAGTTCCAACCCGACTGACGCTGCAGCTTTGGCTAAGTTTGATGCTCATAAGAATGACCTTGGCTACGGCTTCCTCGTCCAGCGTTATGCGCCTGATGGCGACATTACGCGGATCACGGATGCAGAAATTGACAAAGCTGCAAAAGACACCATTCCGGAGGTCTGGATTATTTTCTGGGCTTTCCGTGCCATGGTAGGGCTGGGTCTTTTGATGCTTGGCTACTTCGTCCTGTCCTTCATTCTGACATTGACCAATTCGGTTCACCATTATCGTTGGTTCCTGCGGGCCTCCGTCTGGATGATACCTGTGCCGTTTATCGCCTGCGAAATGGGCTGGTTGGTTGCGGAGGTCGGGCGACAGCCGTGGACTGTCTATGAAGTGTTGCCGACCTGGCTTTCTGCATCGACACATACGGTTGCCTACATGATTGTTTCGCTGTCAGGTTTCGTCCTGCTTTATTCAATCTTCGCGATCGTTGAGCTGTTTCTCATGCTGCATTTCATCCGCAAGGGACCAGATGTACTGGAAGAGACGAGTCCTGCAACTGCACCAGCTCCGGCTGCGGCTTACTAATCGGGTGATCTGTTATGGATATTTATCTCGTACTTCAGCTTATCTGGTGGCTGCTTCTTGGTATTCTCCTGATGGGCCTCGCCATCATGGTCGGTATGGATATGGGCGTTGGTACATTGCTGCGCTATGTCGGACGATCAGATACGGAACGACGTGTTGCACTCAACATTATCGGGCCACACTGGGACGGAAATCAGGTCTGGTTTATTCTTGGTGGCGGCGCAATCTTTGCGGCATGGCCTTTGGTTTATGCAACCGCCTTCTCCGGTTTTTACATCGTGATGCTGGTTTTGCTATTCAGCATGATCGTCAGACCGCTTGGCTTTGAATACCGCAGTAAATTGTCTTCGCCACGCTGGAGAAATGCATGGGACTGGAGCCTGTTCATTTCCGGCTTTGTTCCGATGCTGGTATTTGGAGCAGCTTTTGGCAATATTCTTCAGGGTGTGCCGTTTAACTTCGACTGGCGTATGACGTCTTATTATACTGGCAGCTTCATTGAACTGTTCAATCCATTTGCTATCCTGTGTGGCCTTCTTTCTGTTTCGTTGTCGATCTATATGGGCGGCGCGATATTGATGAGTGGCGGCGTTGGCGATCTGGCTGAACGGGCACGCAAAGCTTCCCTGCTTGGCGGAGTTCTGGCACTTGTTCTGTTCACGATTGGCGGGTTCTGGGTCTCAGGCATGGACGGCTATCAGATCGTACAGGGTCCAAATCCCGGCGTTCCGCAAACGCCTCTCCATCAGGTGGTTGAACGCACGCCAGGTGCACTTCTGTCAAACTTCCATGAGTATTCCGTGTTGTGGATTATCCCGGCGTTGACCTATATCGGGGTTGTTCTGGGGCTTCTGGCACTTGTTGCTCGCAAGGCGTTGCTGGGGTGGTGGCTGGGGGCGATCGCATGGATTGGTGTGATTGGCACTGCTGGTGCTGCCATGTTCCCGTTCATGATGCCATCGAGCACGAATCCTTCACATAGTTTGACCGTTTGGAACTCCGGTTCCAGTGAGCTGACACTCATGTGGATGTTGGGCTTTACGGTTATCTTCATGCCTTTGATCGTCATGTATACGAGCTGGGCTTTCTGGGTGATGCGCGGCAAGGTCGATCCTGATCATGTCGAGACGTCGCACCACGCATTTTAAGGAGAGCATGATGAGCGTATTCTGGCGTTTTGTGCTGGCAATGATCATCGCAGTCATAGCGATCCTTGTAGGCATTATCTTAGGGGATTATGGGCCTTGGTATCTTTCGTGGCTTTTGGGCACCGGCTTTATGATCCTTGTTGCAGCTCTCGGCGGCGTCTTGTTTGAGGAACAGGAAGATGCAGCAAGCAAAAAAGGGCGTGGTGTCGATATGCAAAAGTCTAAGACACCGCAAAGGCATCTCGAATATTGAGATAAAAGCTTTTGTAATGAAGATCCCATACGGAGTAATGCTCCGTATGGACTATGCGGAGCGTGGCGCAATGCATTTCTATTGAATATGTTTATATGAAGCCACTGCCAATATTTGATTTTATAGAGCAAATTTCAGGGAATGCTTCAGCGTTCCGGATTTTGCTTTAAGGAGAACAGCCAATGGCTTCAGGTATTTCACGCCGCGATTTTATCAAGCTTGGCACGTTTGCCGGTGTTACTGTCCTGCTTGGACGCGTCCCGACCGCAGAAGCTCTGGAAGTTCATTCTGGTCCAACATCCACCGCCTGGATTGCTAAAGATGGCAAGGCACGTTTTCGCTGGGACGGTGTTCGCAAAGTAACGGGACAAAAGAACTTTGCGCGTGATTATCGTGCGCGTGACATTCCCGGCTGGCCGAAACAACAAAGCCATGCCTTTATGATCAAAGCGACACAGGCCGATCGCACTTTTGAAGGCATTGATCTTTCCATTCTCGGCGCTGATTTACAGCCTGACAAAGTTTTGCTTCAGGAAGATCTCGTTCGTGACGGGCTTAACATCCCGCAAGACACCAATATGGGCAAAGGCTTTTACGGCTACAATATTCTTGTGCCCAAAGGCGAAACGCCACCCATTCTCGGACATCCGGTTGCAATCCTGATCTACAAGGATTTCGATCGTTTTGATGCCGCAAAGCGCCAGCTGCGCTTTGAGGATAATGTGGTCCTCTACGGTGAAAAAACCGGTCCTAAACCTCCGGCAAATTATGGTGCCGCCCGCTATGTGAGGATTGGCGGCGAAACACCTTATGACGCATCGCTATTCTCTCCATATCAGGATGCCGGTATTAAAGGTGGATTTGATGGCAACACACCTGTCTGGCCGCCTTATGCGCCGGATAAGGCGATCGCCATTCCGCCGATCATCCGCAAAGACCGTGGCGGTGGTTTTATCGAAGCGTTGCATAGGGCAGAAGAAAAGCCTGATACGCAGGGCATCGCGATGGATTATGCCAAGAGCATTTCAGACGAGGTCGAAGCCGCGCGCAACAACCCTGACAAAATCGTGCTCGAACGACACGGCTTCTCACAATCAATCGATCCTTGTGCGATGGAGCCTGATAATTGCAATGCCTGGTATGATGCCTCGACAAAGACCATGCATGTGATGACGGCAACACAGTCGCCGACTGGCATCGTCAATGCTGTGGCGATGCTTGCCAAAAACAACAAGCTCTTTCCGGTTGAGAAGATTGTTCTGTTGACCGGTTCGACGGTTGGTTACGGCTCGAAAGATTACTCAGTCTTTCCATTCTATGCGATGGCAGCGTGTTTTTATGGTGAGGGTCATGCAATCCGTATGGCCAATGACCGCTATGAACAGTTCCAGATGGGTATGAAGCGCCATTCTGTCGAGATGGATGTATCAATCACTGCCGACCGCAAGACGGGTAAATTTGAAATTCTCAAAGGATATTATAATTGCAATGGCGGGGGGCGTGAAAACCTGTCGGTGGCGGTCTCTCACGTTGCAGCGCGCGGCGCGCAATCGATTTATTATTTTCCAAAGTCCGATTTAACAGCGCTTGCTATGGCAACACCGGCTGTTGAAGCAGGTTCGATGCGTGGTTTTGGTTCATTGCAATCGATGGCGATTACCGAATTGATGGTCGATGAGCTGGCTAATGAATTGAAGATTGACCCGATCGAATTGCGTCGCCGCAATGCCATTCTCGAAGGCTATCCCAATACGCAAGGGGGCATTATTGCAGGCGATCCGCGCAATGTTGAAATGCTCAACCTGGCGGAAAAGCATCCGATCTGGCAAAATCGCGAGAAAGCGAAAATTGAATTTGAAAAGGCAAATCCGGGCAAGCTCTACGGCGTTGGCTTCGCCCAGGTTCAGCAAGTTTATGGCTCCAGCGGTGTTCCAACCGCTCTCGTGCTCGAGTTTGATGCAGATGGCAAGCTGACGATGCGTCATTGCGTGCAGGAGATCGGCACAGGCGGCACAACGGCACAGCAAGTTATGGTCTGGCAGGCGCTCGGCAAGGCGCCGGATGTGGTTGATTTCGGCGTGACCGAATTTGAACAGCTGCCTCTCCACACGAGCTATGCCGACCAGAAAAAGCAAGACGAACTGGCAAAAACTGATCCGTATTGGACGCCTGCTCTAATACCGGACATGAGTTCGTCGAGCGGTGTCTATTATATCGGCTTCGGCACACGCCAGGCTGGCCGCTTCCTGCTTGAAAACAGCCTCTGGCCGGCTGCCAAAGCATTGTGGAGTGAAGGCGTTGGCGGCGGCGCCATTGCGAGTCTCAATGTTGAACTCTCCGACATTCGCGTTGGTCCTGATGGCATCGGCGGTGGCGGGATGACGCCTATTCCGTTTGAGCGGCTTGCCAAAAAAGCGCATGAAATGGGACTGATCACCGGTGTCGCTGTCCATGCTTATAGCAGCTGGCAATGGTCACGGGCGGAGTTTGACATTCCAACTGTCGGTGAGAGGAATCTGCCGCTTGATGCGATTGCTGTTAAGTATGGCGATGGCGCTTCTGATGAACTCAAAAGCCGCATGACGACCGCCGGGTATGATTTTATCAAACGCAAGATTGCCTATTATCCGCCGACAAAACGCGGAGGCGCCGATCCGACAACCGTTACACCGGCTGCCTGTCTTGTCGAAGTCAACGTGAATACGTTCACAGGTCAGGTTCAGGTCATGCGCCATCACATGATGATGGCACCGGGCACCATGATTGTGCCGGAACTTGTGTCCGGACAGATACAAGGCGGTACGGCGATGGGTATCGGCCATGCTTTAATGGAAGAAATGCCGCTTTATGAGGATGGCCCTGGCAACGGCACGTGGAACTTTAACCGCTATACATTGCCGCGGGCCAAGGATGTTGCGGTCTGGAACCAGACAACCGACTATCTGCCGCCACTTTCAGAAACATCACCACCAAAAGGCATGGCAGAACTGGGCATGATCCCGATCCTGCCGGCAACCAGCAATGCCATTACCCATGCCACCGGCAAACGTTTCTATGACTTTCCGATCACTCCGGAAAAAGTAAAAAGGGCCTTATCATGAGCATCGAAAAACGCCCACTTTCTCTTACTATAAATGGCAAGACTGTTGGCCCTGTTGACGTGCCTGTCGGTATGCCAATGATTGATTTCCTGCATGAATATCTTGATTTAACGGGCACGCATTTTGGTTGCGGACAAGGCATCTGCCATGCTTGCACGATTGTCGAAGTGCACAAGGATGGTACGCGCACTGAAAGCCGCACCTGCATTTTCGACGCGCATTTCTTCAACGGTAAATCGATTATCACCATCGAAGGTCAGGCTGAAACCGATGCTGACGGCAAGGTGACAAAGCTCACGCCGATTCAACAGGCTTTCATTGATAATTTCTCGTTCCAGTGTGGTTATTGCACTCCGGGATTTGTCGCGGGCGCAACCGTTTTTATTGATCAGCTGAAGCGTCAGCCCGTCAAACGTGCCGAACTGGAAAGCGCCATCGAAGAAGCACTGGATGTCCATATCTGCCGTTGCACGGGCTATGTGCGCTATTACGAAGCGATCCGCGATGTGGCGCTTGCCACACCCGGTTGCGTCATCGGATAGGAGGAAAAACGATGAAAAGCCATAGATTGCGCAATTCGATCTTAGCCATCATCGTGTTGGGTGCATTGGTCGCGCTACCCATCCTGTTTGGTCTTTTTCGACAATCAAGTGTTGCTCCGCAGGCCCAACAATCTTTGTCGGCGGAACAAATGCAAAGCCTCATTCCGCGCGGGCGCGAGTTGGCCCTGGCAGGTGATTGTTTCGGCTGTCACTCCCTGCCTGAAGGACCAATGGCCGCTGGCGGTGTTCCAATTGCAACGCCCTTCGGTACGGTTTACTCGACCAATATTACGCCGGATAAAGAATTCGGTATCGGCAATTATACACGTGCTGATTTCCATCGCGCTCTGCGTGACGGTATCGCGGCTGGTAAAGGCAATCTCTATCCGGCGATGCCTTATGTTTATACGCATATTACCACGCCTGACGATCTGGACGCGCTCTATGCCTATATGATGAGCATTCCCGCCTTGCCGGTCGCCAACAAGAATAATACCGGCGTTTTCATGTTGCCGGTGCGTCCTTTCATGAATTTCTGGACATTGCTGAACTTCCCGAACCGCGAGGTTCCGCATAATCCATTGCGCTCTGCGGAATGGAACCGCGGTGCTTATCTGGTTGAAGGATTGGCCCACTGCGGCGCGTGCCATTCTCCACGCAATATCATGATGGGCGTTGATTTCTTCCGGTCGCTTCAAGGCGGCGAGGTGGACGGAATGGCTGTTCCAAACATCACAGCGGCGGCACTTACAAAGCATGGCTTTGATGTTGAGACACTCAGCCAGTATCTTGCGACGGGCATCGCACCTCAGGGCACGTCATTTGCCGGTATGAATACGGTGACGCATTTTTCAACAAACGCGATGGAGCCGGAAGACGTCAAAGCCGTTGCCACCTATCTGTTGACGAATGACGAGGGCAAGATTGAACAAGCAGCGCCTGCGCCTGCACCCCTGCCTGAAGCACAAAATGCGCAGCCCGACAGCACGATGGATCAAGGTCGGCTGGCCTATATTTCTTCTTGTGCCGGTTGTCATGGCATCAATGGCGAAGGGATTCCCAACGTAGCACCTGCCATGAAGGGTAACGCCACACTGGCGATGGATAATCCACAAACGCTGATCAAGGTGGTTCTTAACGGTATTCCGACACAGACGTTCACCAATGGCCAACGTATGTATGCCATGCCACCATTTGCGCATGTCATTGAAGATCCGGAAATTGCAGCTCTTATCAGCTGGATCAGAGCCGAATGGGGCGGACAGTCTACGCCTGTAACACCCGAACAGGTGAGCGCCCAAGAAACAGCTGTTGATTGAAACCGACAAGTTGGGCTGAAGAGATTCAGCCCAACGTAATGTGAAATAAGTGCATTTTTTAGACGTAATCGGATCAACCCCAGGGGGGAATGATGAGTTCGAATATTTCACGTCGCAATTTTATCAAGCTGGGCACAATCGCTGGCATTACCGTGATGCTTGGGAAGCTACCAGCGGCTCATGCTCTGGAAGTTCAGTCTGGACAAAGTCCGTCCGACTGGATCGGACCGGATGGTCATGCCCGTTATCGATGGGACGCCATTCGCAAAGTGACCGGCGAAAAAACGTTTTCCCGTGATTATCGGGCCCGCGATCTTGAAGGATGGCCAAAACAACAGGCACACGCATTTTTTATCAAAGCCACGGATGCAAAACGGACATTTGAAGGTGTTGATCTCGGTATCTTAGGTGACGACCTTCAGCCTGACCGTCTGGTTCTGCATGAGGATTTTGAAGCGGACGGTTTAATGGCGCCACAAGCCGAAGGGCTGGCCAGCGAATTCTACGGTAAAAACATTTTAGTGCCGAAAGGCCAGACAGCGCCACTTCTGGGGCATCCAGTGGCCTTGCTTGTTTATCAGGACTTCGATCGCTTTGATGCAGCCAAGCGTCTTCTGCGTTTTGAAACGGGTATCGTGAAGTATGGTGCGGAAACAGGCCCTAAACCACCTGCCAATTACGGTGCGGCACGCTATGTACGTATTGGCGGCGAAACACCTTCCGCATCATCCGTTTATTCACCGATTCAGGATGCAGTTATATGGGGTGGTTTCGACGGTGATACACCCACATGGCCGCCTGAAACTCCGACCGGTGTGTTCGTTCCGGCATCTGTGCTGACCAGGCATCGGGGTGGCGGAGGTGTGCGTGACCCTATAGAAGTCGCGCGCGAAACCTATGAGCCCATGCGGCGTGGCATGAATGCGGCTGACGATATTGCCAAAGCAATTGAAGATGCACGCAAGGACGAAAGCAAGTTCGTGCTGGAGCGCAAAGGCTTTTCGCAATCGATTGATCCGAGCGCGATGGAGCCGGACAATGGCAATGCATGGTATGATGCACAGTCAAAAACGCTCCATCTGATCGTTGCTGCACAATCACCCTACGAGGTTGCACGTGTTGCCGCCGTGATGGTCAAGAATAACAAGCGCTTTCCGGTCGAGACAATCAAACTCTTGACCGGAACAACGGTTGGTTATGGATCAAAAGATCATTCGATCTTTCCGTTTTATGCGATTGCAGCGTGTTTTTATGGCGACGGGCTGCCAGTACGTCTTGCCAATGACCGCTACGAGCAGTTTCAGTTGGGATTGAAGCGACATTCCATTCAGATGGACGTTTGCATCGTTACTGATCGCAAGACCGGCAAATTCGAGATTATGAAAGGCTTTTACAATTGTAACGGCGGTGGGCGCGCTAATTTTTCTTTCTCCGTTGCCCAGGTCGCGGCGACAGCCGCCCAGTCTATCTATTATTTTCCCAAGTCTGATCTCACATCAATAGCGCTTGCAACGCCTGCCGTTGAAGCGGGCTCGATGCGCGGTTACGGCACTATTCAGGTGATGAGCATCACCGAGCTGATGGTTGATGAAATCGCTGCGGAGTTGGGGCTTGATCCGATAGAGCTGCGTCTTCGCAATGCCATGCGGGCGGGCGATGAAAATACGCAGGGCGCGCAGCCCTTGGGCGACTTACGCAATATCGAAATGCTGGAACGGGTGGCGAAAAGCCCGCTATGGCTCAACAGAGAAAAAGCAAAAGCTGACTTTGAAAAAGCAAATCCCGGCCGTCTTTATGGTATTGGCGTTGCGCAGGTTCAAAAAGACTACGGGACCGGCGCGGATACCACCGCTCTCTCGCTCGATTTTGATGCAGACGGCAAACTGACCATGCGCCATTGCGTACAGGAAATCGGCACAGGTGCAACAACAGCACAACAGGTGATGGTCAGAAATCTGCTTGGCAAAGTGCCGGACGTCGTGGAATTTGGTGTGACTGAATTTCCTGAATTGCCAATGGTCAGCAACTGGTCGCCCTATACGACCACGCAGCAACAACAGGACGAGTTGCAGAAAGATCCATTTTGGGTGCCTAATGCACTGCCGCCGATGAGCGCATCCAACAGTGCCTATTTTCTGGGTTTCGGAACACAACAAGCAGCTCGTTTCCTTTTGGAAAACACGCTTTGGCCAGCCGCAAAAGCTATCTGGAGTGAAGGCCCGTCAGGCGGACAGATTGCCAGCGGCGTTGTCTCGTTAAGTGATCTGCGGGTGGTTGCAGGTGGTATAGGCGGCGGTGGAATGGAAACGCTGTCTTTTGAGCGCCTCGCGCGCAAAGCCCATGAAATGGGATTGGTAACGGGCGCCTCCATTCATTGTTTCAGCCGCTGGGAATGGGCAACTGCAAAATTCGATATACCCGGAATCGGTATGCGCGATCTTCCGGTTGATCTTCTTGCTGTTCGTTATGGCGATGGTGCTTCTCAAGAATTGAAAAGCCGCATGACAACAGGTGGCTATGATTTCATCAAACGCAGCAGTGTGAACTTTCCGCCGGTGCAGCGCAATAATGCCGGCGTCACAACCTATACGCCTGCGGCCTGTATTGTTGAGCTTAACGTCAATACATTCACGGGTGAAGTCGAGATCATGAAGCACCACAGCATACTTGATCCGGGAACTATCATCGTCGAGGAGCTAGTCTCCGGCCAGCAACAAGGCGGTGTTGCCATGGGAATTGGCCATGCTCTTATGGAGGAACTTCCGCTTTATGAGGACGGGCCGGGTAATGGCACATGGAATTTCAATCGTTACACGCTACCGCGGGCGAAGGACGTAGCCGTGTGGACCCAGACCGCTGAATATCTTGATCCGCTATCCGAAAGCTCCCCACCAAAGGGACTGGCAGAAGTGGTGATGATCCCGATTGTGGCTGCGACAGGAAATGCGATTACTCATGCGACAGGCAAACGCTTTTATCGTTTGCCGATGACACCCGATAAGATGAAGCAAGCTTTGGGAGAGTAAAAGCATTAATGCCTTTTGAAATCTATAGTGAACCCGTATGAAACCGACAGAACAGGCAGACTTCGAGGGTGCGAAGATCACCGTGCGCGCGGCGTCGATCAATGAGAATGATTTTCCATTGATGCCCGCCTTGTCTGCGGGAAAATGCGCACTCGCAGTGATCGTGGGAGTCGAAGGTCCTTCCTATCGTCGTTGCGGTGCCGCAATGATTGTTGATGCATCAGGCCGGAGCTGGGGCAATCTCTCTTCGGGTTGCATTGATAAGAATGTAGCACTGAATGCTAAGTCAGCGATGGAAACTGGCAATTCCATGCAAGTGCGTTATGGCCGTGGTTCACCTTATTGGGATTTGCCTCTTCCATGCGGCGGTGCGCTCGATATACAGATTTTTCCCTACCCTGATAAGATGGTTCTGAACGCTCTCGCAGAAAAGCTGAAAGCTCGAGAGTCAGCCGTCCTCACTCTGGGTGAGGATGGAACATTGTCTCTCAACCCGACCGGCATGGGTTTACACTTGACAATTTTGCCTCAAATCCGGGTTCTGGTCTTCGGCACCGGAATGGAGGTCATTTGTTTTACCGAGCTGGCGGTTGCTGCCGGTTGCAGGGTTGAATTGTTTTCCCCCGATCCAGACGTTCTAACGCATTTTTCTTGGGCAAATCCACTTGTTAAAGATGATTGGCCAGAGGGCGTTGTAATCGACGAACGAACGGCTGTTGTGACTTTTTTTCATGACCATAACCGTGAACCTTCTATTCTGACAGAAGCACTGAACAGTCATGCCTTCTTTGTCGGGGCTCAAGGCAGCAGAAGAGCCCATGCAACACGTTGTCAGGAGCTGGTCAACAATGGTTGCCCCGTTGCAGGCATTGATAAGCTGAAATTTCCATTGGGACTTATTCCCTCGACGCGTGATCCATATACGCTTGGCGTGTCTGTGCTGGCACACATATTGCAGAACGTAAAAGATTCTACAGCACCGCAAATACTTGCAAACGAAATTAAATGAGTGGAACGCCAAAAATCGCTGTCATCGTTTTAGCAGCAGGTAAATCGCGCCGGTTTGGAGCGGCCGATAAACTTCTTTCCTTCTTCAATGGCAAGCCACTGGCCGCTCACGTGGCATCATCTCTACGGGGGCTGCCCTATAGCTTTGGTATCGTCGTCGCACGCAATCCATCTGTGGCTAAACTGTTTCGCCAGACGCGCCTGCAACACATGTATCCTCAGAGGTTATGTCGCAAATTTATCATGATGTTAAAAGCGGCTTGAACTTCAGACGCAATTATGCTGCCAGCTCCGCAAAGACTTCAAATGGCGAGCGGTTGTCATTTTCGAACTGCTTCTTACGGATCATATGCGCCACTTCTATGCCCGCGATTGTCGCTGCGGCTGAATGAAACGCCTTGAAGCCCATCATCGGTTTGGTGATCCGTTTGATGAACCGATGATCTTGTTCAAGAATGTTGTTCAGATATTTGACCTGCAGGATTTCAATCATCTTGCTGTGACCGGTGATCTTCAGGATATTGTTTACTGCCTGCACACCAGCCAAATTAGCTCCGCTTTTGTCGATAACGATCTTGTGCGGAACACCATTACTTGTAATGGCTTTTTTAAAGAAAGGCCGTGCTGCACCGAGATTCCGGTGTTCAGAGAACATGAAATCAAGTGTTTGGCCCTCTCGGTCAACGGCTCGGTACAGATAGGTCCATTGACCACGAACCTTGATATAGGTCTCGTCAACACGCCAGGAACGGGCCGTGGGTCCCTTGTGCAATTGTGCCTGGGCAGCGATCAGCGGCGAGTACCGAACAACCCATCGGTTCAAGGTCGCATGGTCCACAGCAATGCCGCGCTCAGCCAGAATTTCCTGAAGGTCACGATAGGAAACCCGGTAGCGCACGTAAAAGAAGACTGCATGCAGGATGATATTTTTGGGAAAATGGGTACCCTTGAAAGCCACCGTCATTCGCATTCGCCTCACTCAATTATGCGCACTGACGCTCACATAGCTCAGCAGAAGTGAAAATTTTGCGACACAGCCTCCGGAAAAGTCGGGGACGGTTTTTGGACAAAAATAAATGTTAAAACGAATAGATAGAGCGAATTTCGCTCTAAATGGTCGCCCACGTCCCAGTTCAGCGTGAGCGACCGTTTTGTTCGACAGGGCAATCCGTCAGGCCGCGAGAATGACCTTCATGGCCTTTTCGCGGGCTGCATTGCCAAAGACCTCATAGGCGTCGAGGATTTCGTTAAGGCCGAAGCGATGAGTGATCAGCTTGCTCGGATCAAATTTTCCGGCTTCCACCGTCTTGAGCAGCAAAGGTGTGGTGTTGGTATTCACCAACCCCATGGAGATGCTGATGTTCTTGATCCAGAGTTCTTCAATGTGAAGTTCTACCGGCTTGCCATGGACGCCGACATTGGCAATCTTGCCACCCGGCGCGACGATCTTTTGGCATATGTCGAATGTGGCAGGCACGCCAACTGCCTCGATTGCCACGTCAACACCGCATCCATTGGTTATTGCCATGACCTGAGCGGCGGCATCTTCCGCACCAACCTGAACCGTATCGGTAGCACCAAACTGCCGGGCAAGCGCCAGACGAGCGGGATCCATGTCGATCATCAGGATTTTTCCTGGTGAATAGAACTGTGCCGTCAACAGCGCTGACATGCCAACCGGTCCTGCGCCGACAATGGCGACCGTATCTCCGGGTTTCACACCACCTGCATGCACACCTATTTCTAATCCGGTCGGAAGGATGTCGGAAAGCATAACAAGTGCTTCTTCGTCCGCGCCAACTGGAATATGATACAGAGAGTTGTCACCGTGGCGGATGCGGACATATTCTGCCTGCGTACCATCAATGGTATGGCCGAGCTGCCAGCCGCCGTCGTCACAATGGGAATAGAGCTGCCGTTTGCAATTTGCGCAAGAACCGCAGGATGTGATGCAGGAAATCAGGACCTGATCACCCTTCTTAAAGTTGCGCACAGCGCTGCCAACATCCTCGACTACACCGACGCCTTCATGCCCGAGCGTACGCCCTTCGACAACCGCTGGCACGTCGCCCTTCAGAATATGAAGGTCGCTTCCACATATAGTCGTCTTCGTGATTTTCACGATCACGTCAGTCGGCTCCTGTAGAACCGGTCTGGGTTTATCGACCCAGTCTTTTTTACCCGGTCCGTAATAGACGAGCGCTTTCATGAGGCCCTCCCTTTGGGATATTCCCTTGAGCATAATATTACAAAGATCACACAAACCGACCTCCTGTCCGGATGGTGGAGGTGAACAAACACCCCAAGCCATTTTAGCCAAGTCGTGACAGCCAGTGCAGTCCAATCTCTACTCCATTTCGGAAGTTGACAGTCCAAAACGGAGGCAATAGCCAAATTAGGATAAGACGAATACATCACGTCACATGACGTGTCGGGAAATGACGGCGCAGTCTGGTGTGGGCTGTATCTTTTATTGTTTAAGTGCGAGTGCGCAGCGTCTGGGAAGGGCTTTCACCAAAACGCTTGCGGTAACTGTTGGCCATTGCGGTAAGGTTGAAATAACCACGCGCATGACCAATAGAAGATATTGTTTCCCCGGGAGAAGCCTGCTCCAGCGCTTTGCGTAGACCATCGAGACGTTTTGCCGACAGATAATCGTGGGGAGTGATGCCTCGAAAGCGACGGAAAGCATCGGAAAGACTGCGAGTGGAAATGCCTATCGCTTCCGCGATCTCAGCGACTGAGGGGCCTTCATGCGCGCGCTCTTCCATCAGCCGTTCGGCTTCGCGGACATATTTCGGAGCGGCATTGCGCGCGCCCGTCTCGAGGTGAAGGCCGGAGCTTAATGCCCAGCCGCGAAGCAATTCCAGGCAGAGGGTTTCCTCGATACGCTTTTCGATCAGTGGGCTCACGATGCGGTCAATACGCGCATCAACTGAACGCGCCGCATACTCGACCAGAGACAGCCATGCTGAATTCCCTTGACTGAAGACGAGGCGCTTCTTCCACAGGTCATCCTCCGGCACGAAACCATACCATCGCTGTGCTGTTTCTTCCATCAAGCTGTGTGGAATGGTGAGATTGAATTGCAGATCATCGCCATCGGCGACGTTCCAATAGTCTATTCGGCTGCAATCGACCACATAGCTGTCCCCTGACTGTGTATCAATGCTCACGCCATCGGCGAGCGGGTGGCGAACGCTTCCTCGCATCGTGTTGACGACGATGATATTGCCGGAGGACGGGTCGAAATCGTCTGCCTTTGTCGGCACGCCGAAGCAGAAGCGGCTGAAGATTATACGGCCGATGGAAAGGGTCCTTAGCGTGGCATCAGGGTCGGTTCCCTTAACAAGGGGGCGTGCTACGAGCGGCATGTAAACGGCATTGCAAAAAGCGCTGACTTCAGACCACTCACGCGAAGAGTTTAGCTTTCCACGCAGAAGTGGCTGACCATGTGCATCATACAACAGCGCATTTTCCAGCATTCCGATACACTCCTTCAGATACCCATGTAATTTACCTGGAGGCGAGGACATCACAACCCTCGATGCCAAGCTGATGAGCAAAATTTATGTATTGTTTTGCACTGAATTGTTTGCTGGATAAGCGGAGCTATTCCAATTACCAAATGCCCACCGCCTGAGCGCTCTTCCGACCGGGCAGACATTATTCTAGGGTAAATTAAATCTGCCCTCAATTGATCCTCTACATTTGAACGGAAAGTTTACTGGATCACTGTTCTGAATTGGTATCGATCACGAATTCCATTCTGTCCGCAGAAAATCGCGTGAGAGAATATTGAATAGGTTTTCCCCCGGTATCGATATTGATGGCGCGCGCGGTCAGAACGATTGCACCGGGAGACAGTTTGAGGTGCTTGAGATCGTCAGGATCGGCATGGCGTGCCGATATCACTGTTGATTTTCTGAAATAATCACTGACGCCTGCCGCTTTGAATGCGGAAGTGATCGAACCGCTCTTCGTATAATCTTCGGTGAAAGTCGGGAAAGCCTTTGAAATTACCCAGTGGGTGGCAATCGAGATCGGGTGTCCGTCGGCGCTGTGCATGGTCTCAAGCCGTAACGCTTCTGAACCAATATCTATTTCCAGCGCCTGAGCGATATCGATAGTCGCAGTCTCCAGAGAAGAGCTAAGCAAGAGGCCCTTTGTCTCGCTCACTTGTAGTGCGAGTGCTTGCGAAATACGCGTGCGTCGCCCGATCTGGTAGGTGAGACGTTTTGCATTGGCGACAAAAGTGCCGCGCCCCTGTTCCGCGCGCAGGACACCTTCCTGCGTAAGAGCCGCAATTGCGCTGCGCACCGTATGGCGATTGACGCCAAATCGTTCTGCCAGCTCCATTTCGGCCGGCATGCGCGTGCCTGTTGCAAGTTTCCCGGCCATGATGTCGCCGCGTATCTCATCGGCAATCTGCCGCCAGATAGCCACACCGCTGTTTCTCTCAATCCGTCCGCTCTTTTTCATCGACGCCTTTGTCATCAATTGTCATCGCCGTGTCATTGGCAGGGTGTATTCATTATGGTATTGTATAGTTGTCTATATAAATAGACAAGTAAGATGATCAAGTCAACCGGTTTAAATAGGGCGGATAAGCTCATGAACACGACGGGCCATACTACGCAGCACAGCACAGTTGAAAGTGGAGGCTGCACCACCGCTAAAAGCAATTTGGCACCGGATGCAACGCAGGCAGCACGTCAGGCCAGTATGGCGCTTCTCGCTCGCGCAAGCGGCGAAGAATTGGCAACCTTCTGGCAGAACTGGGCAGACAAGCCTGAATTTGAAGTGTTGCGTGGTCCGGAAACCGGACTGGTCATGATGCGCGGTCGTATGGGCGGTGGCGGTGCCCCGTTCAATGTTGGCGAGGCAACCGTCACCCGCGCAACTGTTCGTCTGGCGAACGGCTCGGTTGGGCATTCTTATGCGCTGGGACGTGATCAGGAAAAGGCGAAGTTGGCTGCATTGTTTGATGCGCTTTGGCTCGATGAAGCCACCCGCGATGCGATTGAAAGCAGCGTGCTCAATGCATTGCGTGGTCGTGTCGATACTGCGGATGCAAAACGGCGCAATGAGACAGCTGCCACGAAAGTCGATTTCTTCACAATGGTTCGGGGAGACAACTGATGCTCCATTCTTCTTCTGCATTTGAAGGCGGACTGGTTGATCCAGTCAATGAAGCGCAGTCAGCGTTTCATGCAGTTATGCACGCAATGGCCAATCCTGGTCGTATCCATTCGCTGCCTAGTGCGGCTGCGCCCTCAAAGCCGCTCACGCCTGAGATTGGCCTGATTGCAGCAACGCTTCTTGATCACGACGCAAGCGTCTGGGTCGATGCTGAAATTGCAGCCAATCAGGACGCAACGGCATGGCTGACATTCCATACCGGTGCACCAATCGTCGGCGATCAGTCGAAAGCGCAGTTCGCACTTGTAACGGATGCGCAATCGTTGCCGGCGCTTTCTTCCTTCGCGCAGGGAGACCCTGAATTTCCGGATCGTTCGACGACTGTTGTTCTAGCCGTTTCGTCTTTGACGAGCGGGCAGGGTTTCAGCCTCAAAGGCCCGGGCATCAAGGATGAAACTGTGCTGACCGTTGATGGTTTGCCGCAGGATTTTGCTGCGCAATGGCGTGAAAATGGCTCGGTGTTTCCGCTGGGTATCGATCTGGTGCTCGTCGCTGACGGCAAAGTCGCAGCGCTTCCCCGCACCACGCGTATAGCAAGTTTGGAGCATGATCCCGAAAAGTGGGAACCGGTTTTCGGAAAAGATCATGCTGTCGAAAAGATTGAGGGCTAATCCATGTATGTTGCTGTAAAGGGCGGTGAAACCGCCATCCGCAATGCCCACCGTCTGCTTGATGATCGTCGTCGTGGTGACCGCTCGGTTCCGGCGTTGCGTCTTGACCAGATTGCCGAACAGCTGGGTCTCGCCGTTGACCGCGTCATGGCCGAAGGTTCGCTTTATGACCGCGAACTCGCAGCACTTGCCGTGCGTCAGTCGCGTGGCGATCTGATTGAGGCAATCTTTCTGGTTCGTGCCTACCGAACAACCCTGCCGCGTTTTGGCTATTCGCTGCCACTTGAGACCGCGAATATGCTGATCGAACGCCGCATTTCGGCCACCTATAAAGACCTGCCTGGCGGGCAGTTGTTGGGACCGACATTTGACTACACGCATCGTCTGCTTGATCCGGAGCTGGCGGGTGATGTCAGTGTTCCCGAACCGGAAGTGCGTGCGACTGAACCTGAAGAAACGCCACGCGTGACCGATATTCTCGGCGTCAACGGGATGATCGAAGAAGATGGTGCAATGCCGGAAGGGCATGAGCCGGGCGATCTTACCCGCGAACCGTGGACGTTCCCGATGCCGCGCGATCTGCGCTTGCAAGCTTTGGCGCGCGGTGATGAAGGCTTCCTGCTGGCGCTGGGTTATTCCACGCAACGCGGTTATGGCAACACGCATCCATTTGTCGGTGAAATCCGCATTGGCGAGGTGGAGGTTGAGTTCGATGTGCCTGAGCTCGGCTTTGCCGTTTCGCTTGGCCGTGTTCAGCTGACCGAATGCCAGATGGTGAGCCAGTTCAAAGGCTCGTCCAAGCAGGCACCACAGTTCACTCGTGGCTATGGTCTGGTGTTCGGACAAAGCGAGCGCAAAGCCATGTCGATGTCGCTTTGCGACCGGGCGCTGCGTGTCCGCGAATTCGATGCGGATGTGACAGCACCCGCGCAGGACGAGGAATTCGTCATTTCCCATTCCGATAATGTGCAGTCGACGGGCTTCGTCGAGCATCTGAAATTGCCCCATTACGTGGACTTTCAGGCCGAGCTCGATCTTATCCGCCGTATGCGTGCGGAATATGAAAAAGCGAACAACGAGACTGAAGTTTTGGCAACCGAAGCAGCAGCCAGTATCGGCACAGGCAAGGAAGCAGCAGAATGAGCGATCTAGCCAATTACAATTTCGCCTATCTGGACGAGCAAACAAAGCGGATGATCCGCCGCGCTATCCTGAAAGCCATTGCTATTCCGGGTTATCAGGTTCCGTTCGCAAGCCGTGAAATGCCGATGCCTTATGGCTGGGGCACAGGCGGCGTGCAGGTGACGGCGGCAATTCTCGGTCAGGATGATGTGCTCAAAGTTATCGATCAGGGCGCTGATGATACGACCAACGCCGTTTCCATCCGGGCATTCTTCCAGAAAACTGCCGATGTTGCCGTAACCACCCATACGGGTGAGGCGACTATCATCCAGACACGTCACCGCATTCCGGAATATCCGCTGACTGAAGGGCAGGTGATTGTCTATCAGGTGCCAATTCCTGAGCCGTTGCGTTTTCTGGAGCCGCGTGAAACCGAAACGCGCAAGATGCACGCGCTTGCCGAATATGGCCTCATGCATGTGAAGCTTTACGAAGATATCGCGCGCCACGGCCATATCGCCAAGACCTATGATTATCCGGTGATGATCGAAGGGCGCTATGTCATGGCACCGTCGCCGACGCCAAAGTTCGACAATCCAAAGATGCATATGTCGCCAGCTTTGCAGCTGTTTGGGGCCGGTCGTGAAAAGCGCATCTATGCCGTACCGCCTTATACGGATGTCGTGAGCCTCGATTTCGAGGATCATCCATTTGAGGTGCAGAAATTCAAACAGCCTTGCGCATTGTGTGGCGCACGCAGCGTCTATCTCGACGAAGTCGTGCTTGATGACCAGGGCGGCTCGATGTTTGTCTGCTCCGACACCGATTATTGTGAAGAGCGTCAGGCGAATGGCCACTTTGGTCATCTGGCAGCGAACAATGAGACCGCAGCCAAGGGAGCCCTGAAATGAGCATTGAAATGGGCGTCGAACCTCTTCTGAAAGTCAGCAATCTCTCGAAGTTTTATGGCAGTCGTCGCGGTTGTGCGGATATAGATTTCTCGCTGTGGCCGGGCGAAGTGCTGGCCATCGTCGGTGAATCCGGTTCGGGCAAGACGACTTTGCTCAACTGTCTGGCGACACGTCTGGAACCGACATCGGGCAGCGTGGAATATTGCATGCGTGATGGCGAGTTCCGCGATCTTTACAAGATCGGAGAGGCTGAACGCCGCTTTCTGATGCGTACTGACTGGGGCTTCGTGCATCAGAATCCTTCGGATGGTCTGCGCATGAGTGTTTCGGCGGGTGCCAATGTCGGTGAACGGCTGATGGCTGTTGGCGAGCGCCACTATGGCAATATTCGCAACACGGCAACCGAATGGCTCGGACGTGTCGAAATCGCTGCTGATCGCATCGACGACCAGCCCCGCGCTTTCTCCGGCGGCATGCGTCAGCGTCTGCAGATTGCGCGCAATCTCGTCACGGCGCCGCGCCTTGTTTTCATGGATGAACCGACTGGCGGTCTCGATGTGTCAGTGCAGGCACGTCTTCTCGATCTGCTGCGCGGTTTGGTGAGCGATCTCGGCCTTTCGGTTGTCATCGTGACTCACGATCTCGCAGTGGCCCGTCTTCTGTCCCATCGCATCATGGTCATGAAAGACGGCCATATTGTCGAACAGGGCCTGACCGACCGCGTTCTGGATGACCCGCAAGCGCCTTACACGCAGCTTCTCGTGTCGTCTATTTTGCAGGTCTAGCAAATTAAAACAGATGTTGCAGCGTGTTGTTCGTAAATGAGCGAAACTTCATGCGTGAGGTGAGAAATGACACAAGTTAGAACATCCTCTCCGCTGGCCGTGTCGGGTCTGGCAAAGACGTTCACGATGCATTTGCAGGGTGGCATTGAGTTGCCAGTCGTAAGTGACGTGAACTTCGATCTGAAAGCAGGCGAATGCGCCGTGCTTGGCGGACCTTCCGGTGCCGGTAAAAGCTCCATTCTCAAAATGGTCTATGGCAATTACGCCGTAAATGCAGGTTCTATCCTCATTCGTCACGAAGATCGCATGGTGGATCTGGCAACAGCCGATCCGCGCGAAGTTCTGGCCGTTCGGCGTGTTACGATTGGTTATGTCAGCCAGT
The DNA here is from genome assembly GCF_014397025.1 of Ochrobactrum sp. Marseille-Q0166. NCBI lineage: Bacteria > Pseudomonadati > Pseudomonadota > Alphaproteobacteria > Hyphomicrobiales > Brucellaceae > Ochrobactrum > Ochrobactrum sp. Marseille-Q0166. The sequence goes on from NZ_JACJUO010000003.1 coordinate 197,305, forward strand.
TTCTGCGCACATTGCCGCGCGTGGCGGCAATCGACATCGTTGCGGAGCCATTGGTGGTTCGTGGTGTTGATCGCGATACTGCTCGCAATCGTGCAATCGAGTTGCTGGCGCAGCTCAACCTGCCGGAACGGCTCTGGGTATTGCCACCTGCAACTTTCTCTGGCGGTGAGCAGCAGCGCGTGAATATTGCGCGCGGTTTCATCACGGATCATCCGGTGTTGCTGCTTGATGAGCCGACCGCTTCGCTTGATGCCAGAAACAGAGTAGTTGTCGTTGATCTCATCAAGGCCAAGAAGGCGCAGGGCGTCGCAATGCTTGGGATTTTCCATGATGAAGATGTGCGTGAACAGGTTGCTGATCGCATTATCGACGTAACCGCTTTCTCGCCGAGGGCAGCAGCATGACCAAGCTCTCGGTAGAACCGTTGGTTCATGAAACGGCTGAAGTTAACGGTAGCAGGCTTGGCCGATATATCGAGATCGGCGCGCGCAGCCGTGTTTCGGAGACTGTGCTGGACGATTATTCCTATCTCGGTATCGATTGCGAAATCTGGTGTGCTGAGATCGGCAAGTTTTCCAATATCGCCAGCCATGTGCGTATCAACGCTACCAATCATCCGACATGGCGTCCGACGTTGCATCATTTCACCTATCGCGCCGGTGATTACTGGCCGGAAGAAAAGGATGAGACGGAGTTCTTTGATTGGCGTCGCGGCAATGCCGTGAAAATCGGTCACGACACATGGCTCGGCCATGGCTCCACAATCTTGCCGGGTGTGACGGTTGGCAATGGTGCCGTTGTCGGTGCCGGAGCTGTCGTGAGCAGGGACGTGGCGCCCTATACGATTGTTGGTGGTGTCCCGGCGCGTCTCATTCGTGAACGCTTCGATGCTGCGACCGGCAATCGTCTGGATCGACTGGCCTGGTGGGACTGGAGCCATGATCGTCTGCGTGAGGCGCTCGATGATTTCCGCGCGCTCGATATCGAAGCATTCCTCTCGAAATATGAAACGGCCGCCAATGCGAATGCGGTCATGAAAGAGCTGTCCAATGGCGAATGAAACCGTTCTGAAAAATGCGCAGATCGTGCTTGCCGATGAAATCGTTTCCGGTTCTATCCTGATCCGTGATGGCAAAATTGCCGCCATCAATCAGGGCAATGCCAGTGTCGGCGACGACATGGATGGCGATTATGTCATTCCCGGCCTCATCGAGCTGCACACCGATCAGCTGGAAAGCCATTACGCGCCACGTCCAAAGGTGCGCTGGAATGTCGATGCAGCGGTTCAGGCGCATGATGCGCAGGTCGCAGCATCGGGCATCACCACAGTTTTCGATGCGATGCGCGTTGGTTCCGATTATGACCGTGAATTCGTGGGTAAAGATATGCGGATGCTTGCGGACGCCATCGAAAGTGGTGTTCGAGAAAATCGCCTGCGTGCTGACCACTTTCTGCACCTGCGCTGCGAAGTATCCTCAGCAGATTGCCTGGAAACATTCGAGCTTTTTGCAGGCGATGACCGGGTTAAACTCGCTTCGCTGATGGATCATGCACCGGGACAGCGTCAATTCGTTGATCTTAATACGTATCGCACTTATTACATGCGCAAGATGAAGCTCACGGATGAGGAGTTCCGGGTGCATTGTGAGAAGCGTATGGCGGATTCGGATGCATATTCGGCCAAACATCGTCGCGCCATTGCCGAACTGGCAGCGGCGCGCAGCATCGTGCTGGCCAGCCATGATGATGCGACCAGCGCGCATGTCGATGAATCAATCGACCATGGTGTGAGGATCGCCGAGTTTCCGACCACGATGGAAGCAGCCAGTGCCTCGAAAGGCGCAGGCCTTTCCATTCTGATGGGCGCGCCCAATATTGTGCGCGGCTGCTCGCATTCCGGAAACATCGCTGCACGCGATCTCGTCGATAATGGCAGCCTCGACATTCTGTCCTCGGATTACATTCCGTTCAGCCTCATTCAGTCGGCTTTCGGCCTTGCTTCTGGCGAGCGTCCAATTGCGCTGCCACAGGCTGTCCGCCTCGTAACCAAGAACCCGGCTGATGCCATGGCGATGGATGATCGCGGCGAAATCGCTATCGGCAAGCGTGCCGATCTGGTTCGCGTGCGCCCGAAAGGTGCAATTCCGGTTGTGCGTACTGTCTGGCGCGAAGGCGAGCGGGTGCTTTGATGCAGATGCAATCCGATACGCCGAAAGGCTGCTTCATTGCCGTTGTCGGCCCCAGCGGGGCTGGCAAGGACACGATTATGGATGCAGCGCGTGTGGCTCTTGCGGGCGACACGCGGTTTCATTTTGTGCGCCGGATCATCACACGTCCGCAAATGCCGGGCACGGAAGATCACGACAGTCTGGATGAAACAGCTTTTACGAAAGCCGCAGGCGAGGGTGCTTTCGCCCTGCACTGGCAGGCGCATGGCCTGAGCTATGGATTGCCGAAATCGCTTGATGATGAAATCGCCGACGGTATCGTCGTGATTGCCAATGTGTCGCGGCGTGTGCTTGGCGATATCCGCAGGCTTTATTCGGAACGCTCCGTGGTTGTCATCTCGGCAAGGCCGGAGGTGCTTGCAGAGCGGCTTGCATCGCGCGGCCGTGAAAGTCGAGAAGAAATCGCTTTGCGACTTAAGCGCGAAGTGAGCTTCGATGACGGTGCCAATGATGTCATCGTAATAGACAATTCGGGTGAAGTCGCTGCTTCAACGGATGCCTTTCTGCGTCACCTGCAAGAAATGAGTACAAAATCCACGCGCTAAATTAAGGGTTTGAGACGGAGAGTAAGTTTACACAAACGTCATGGTCCGTTCATTGCAGTGTCATTGAACGGATCAATAGTGAGCATGAATGGAGACGAGTTCATGCTTCAACTAAAAAACGTAACGCGCCGCTATAATGATAAGGTGGCGGTTTCGAGTGTTGACCTTGAGATCGAGCCGGGCGCGTTTGTCGGAATTATTGGTCGCTCGGGCGCGGGAAAGTCGACGCTGCTGCGCATGATCAATCGTCTGGTCGAACCGTCCGAGGGAACAATTCACTGGGATGGTCGCGACATTACCGGGCTCAAGGGTTCAGGATTGCGCGATTGGCGCGCACAATGTGCGATGATTTTCCAGCACTTCAATCTGGTTGATCGTCTTGATGTTCTGACCAATGTTCTCATGGGGCGTCTAAACTATGTTTCAACGCCTAAGTCGCTTCTGCGCATCTGGAGCGATGAAGAGCGTCTGATCGCTCTGTCCGCCTTGCAGCAGTTCGATATTGGCCATCTTGCAGCGCATCGCGCTGATGAGCTTTCGGGTGGTCAGCAGCAGCGTGTAGCCATTGCCCGTGCGCTTGTTCAGCAGCCGCGCATCATTCTCGCCGACGAGCCGATTGCATCGCTCGATCCGCGCAATACCCGCAGCGTCATGGACGCTCTGCGTCGCATCAATCGCGAATATGGCATCACGGTTCTCTGCAATCTGCACTCGCTCGATATCGCGCGCAGCTATTGCGACCGCCTCGTCGGCATGTCTGCCGGCAAGATCGTATTCCGCGGCACACCGTCGATGCTGACCGATATGGCATCACGCGATCTTTACGGCATGGAAGCCGATGACGTCATCGATGCCGATGAACTGACTGAAACACTGCCAATGACAATGCCGGTTCCTCAGTCGGCGGAAGCCGTTCTGCGCCAGCTTTCCGCCTGAGCGCACAAAGCTCTGGAAAAAATTACGCTCCAAAATCAGGGATTAACAGGAGATACCTATGCTTAACCGTAGAAACTTTCTGGTGGCGGCTGCACTTTCCGCTACGCTGACCATGCCGATTATGGTTTCCACTGCACAGGCTGCAGACTGGAGCAAGGATTATCCAGAAATCGTTCTGGGCGTGATCCCAGCTGAAAACGCTTCGACCACTTCCGACCGTTATGCACCTCTGGCAGCTTATCTCGGCAAGGAACTCGGCACGAAGGTTACGCTGCGCGTTGCTAACGACTATGCGGCTGTTATCGAAGGTCAGCGCGCCGGCAACATTCAGATCGCATTCTATGGCCCGGCTTCCTATGCCCGCGCTGTGATGACCGGTGTTGAAACCACTCCGCTCGTCAACCAGCGTCACAACACCGGGGTAAACGGCTATTATTCGGTTGTTTATGTTCGCGCTGACAGCCCATACCAGAAGATGGATGATCTGAAGGGCAAAGCGATCGCGCTCGTAGATCCTAATTCGACATCGGGCAACAACGCGCCACGCTTCTTCTTGAACCGCGATGGCTATAGCGTCGATACGTTCTTTGGTAAGAACTTCTTTGCTGGCAGTCACGAAAACGCAGTTCTCGCTCTCGCACAGGGTACCGCAGATGCTGCTGCAAACTCCTGGAATTCTGAAGACGATTCCAACCTGACCCGCATGGTCAGCCGTGGCGTTCTGAAGGACGCAAACGGCAAGGCAATGACGAAGGATGATTTCCGCATCATCTTCAAGTCGGACTTCCTTCCAGAAGGCCCATTTGCGGTTCTCAGCACCCTGCCAGATCAGCTAAAGGCCGATATCAAGCAGGCTTTCCTCGACATGCCAACCAAGGACAAGGCTGGCTTTGACGCTCTTTCCGACGGCAAGGATAAGGAATTCGTAGCGACCGAAGCCAAGGAATATGAGCCAATCATCGAGATGCTTAAGTTCAACGACAAGGCTCGCAAGTCTTAATCCGTAGAACAATTAAGATGCCCGGAACGTAACCCGTTCCGGGCATTTTTTTAGAGCATGATCACGAAAAGTCGGAACCGCCTTCGGAGGGAAATCAGTCCACTGGACTGATTTCTGATCCTGCTCCGATCAGACAGGTCATACCTGATTAAAGGAAGCTCGCATGACGGTATCCTCACTCGACGGCAACGGAGCAAAAAGCCTGCTTGCCGATTATCGAAGAGACGTCGGCAAACGGCGTCTCTACGGTATCGCGCTCCTCCTTGCGCTTGTCGTTGTTGCCATTGCTGCGTCCGTCGTTGCCGATGTTCGGCCGGGCACGCTGGTCGAAAATCTCTTCCGCTTTACAAGCTATCTTGGTCGCATCTTGCCGGAGCTGACGATTGCCAATTTCCGCGGTGATCTCGCCGCCTGGTACTGGAACCTTGGCGGCTGGCTCAAGATGCTGTTTGAGACGTTACTGATTGCCTATCTGGCAACCTTGATCGGCGGCATCATCGCTTTTGCGGCGTCATTTGCGGCGTCATCCAACATGGCTCCCAATTCGACAGTGCGTTTCGTCGTTCGTCGCGGGTTGGAGCTGCTGCGTACGGTTCCTGAAATCGTTTTCGCGCTGCTTTTTGTTATCGCTTTCGGTCTTGGACCGATGGCCGGTGTGCTGGCGCTGATGCTTCATACAACAGGAGCGCTGGGCAAATTGTTTTCGGAAGTTGTTGAGAACATCGATATGCGTCCGGTGGAGGGCATTCGTGCATCGGGTGGTTCCGGCTTTCAGGTCATCCGCTTTGCCGTGCTTCCACAAGTGGCGGCAAATTTTGCGTCCTATGGCCTTCTGCGCTTTGAAATCAATCTGCGCGGTGCTTCCGTTATGGGTTTTGTGGGTGCGGGCGGTATCGGGCAGGAACTACTGACTTCGATCCGCCAGTTCTATTACAGCGATGTTAGCGCCATTCTGCTTTTGATTATCGTGACCATTGTTGCCATCGATCTCATTACACAGCGTATTCGCCATTCGCTTCTGGGCCGTATTGGTTGAGGAGTGTGATCCCGAAAAGTGGGAACCGGTTTTCGGAAAAGATCATGCTCAAACAAAAGAGAGAATTATGACCGATATTGCACAAAGTCTCTCCCGTGAGGCGCACGCGCATGAAAAGGAACTTCGGGCAGAGCATGCCGAATTGTTCGGAAACGCGCGTGCCTGGCGAAATCTGGCGATTTTAACCGGAGCTTTGATTGCTTCCGTCTGGTTCGCTTTCTACTGGCTCGATTTTTCGCTGCTGCGCATTCTCAATGGCCTCGGTCGCCTCGGCGATTTCACGCTTATGATGATGCCGCCATCGTCCGGTGGGCGTTTCAGCCTTTATGTGTGGTCGATGATGGAAACGCTGGCAATCGCCTATCTCGGCACATTGCTCGCGGCAATTCTTGCGTTCCCATTCGGCTTTCTGGCTGCCAAGAACATCATCCCGAATGTGTTCCTGCATTTTGGCATCCGCCGCTTCCTCGATACCATTCGTGGCGTCGATACGCTGATCTGGGCACTGATCTGGGTGTCGGTTGTGGGTCTCGGACCGTTTGCCGGTATTCTCGCAATTGCCTGCTCGGACTTCGGGGCATTTGGCAAGTTGTTCTCGGAAGCCATAGAAGGCGCTGACAAGAAGCCGGTCGAGGGCGTTGTCTCATCAGGCGGGAGCAAACTGCACGGCTATCGCTTCGGCGTGTTGCCGCAGGTTCTGCCGCTGATCGGCAGTCAGGTGCTTTACTTCTTTGAGTCAAACACCCGTTCGGCAACCATCATCGGTATCGTGGGAGCAGGCGGCATCGGCGCGCATCTGGCTGAGCAGATCAAGGTTCTCAATCTTCAGGACGTTTCCTTCCTGATCATTATGATCCTGATCGCTGTCGCTGTTATCGACTGGTTCTCGTCGAAGCTCCGTCACGCGATGATTGGCAAGAAAGCAATAAAATCAATGTAGTCGGCCAATGATTCGAAGGAGATTCTTCTGTTCAGCAGTTTTGAATTTGAATTCTTGCGCCATTCCCAAACGCCGCCTAGCAGCTGCATTTATATGCCTCAACAAGTCAAACCTTCCTAGCGTTATTGCCCTCTTCTGAAGGCACGCAAGAATACGATTATTTACAAAAGACGTATAAAGATCGACAAATGTAAAATACGTATATTGACATTTGTCGATCAATTGATGATTTTTGTCGTGCGTGGTGAAGGAGGATACCGTGCAGACGCTATTGAAAGTTGAGAACCTGAAAAAATCGTTCGGCGGTGTTGCGGCACTTCGCAATGGCCAGCTGGAATTGCGTGCAGGTTCCGTCCACGCGCTCTGTGGCGGCAATGGCGCCGGCAAATCCACATTCCTCTCCATTTTGATGGGCATCCAGCAGCGCGACGGCGGCACAATCTGGCTGCGGGGCAAGGAAGTTAAATATTCGACCCCTGCGGAAGCGCTTAAATCCGGCATCGCGATTATAGAGCAGGAGCTGAGCCCTGTTCCGCATATGAGTGTTGCAGAGAATATCTTTCTCGGTCGCGAACCTTCGACGCGATTTGGCGGTATTGATTTCAAGAAGATGAACAGTGAAGCGCAGGCGCTTCTGGATCGTCTGGAGTTTGATATTCGCGCGACTCAGGTGATGAGCCAGTTGTCGGTTGCACAGATGCAGCTCGTGGAAATCGCCAAGGCGTTCAGTCACAATGCCGATGTGATCTTCATGGATGAGCCGACATCGGCCATCGGTGAAAAGGAAGCGCAACATCTGTTCAAGGCGGTCGAGCGTCTCAAGGCTGAAGGCAAGGGCATTGTCTATGTCTCGCATCGTCTGTCCGAGATTTTCCAGATTGCAGATTCTTATACGGTTTTCCGCGACGGCGGTTATGTCGGTTCGGGCGCGTTGAGCGATATCGACCGTCCCGAACTGATCCGTCTCATCGTTGGGCGTGAGCTTGGCGAAGAATTCATCAAGACCAACGAGCCGACCGATCATATTGGCTTCGAGGTTTCCGATCTCTCCCTTCCTGGCAAGATCGAAGATATTTCCTTCTCGGTCCGCAAGGGTGAAATCTTTGGTATTTACGGCCTGATGGGTTCGGGTCGTTCCGAAATCTTCAACTGCATCTTCGGTCTCGACAAGGCAAGCAAGGGCGAGATCCGACTTGAGGGCCGTGCGCTCAAAGTGGGCAAGCCTGCTGATGCAATGGCTGAAGGCATTGCCTTTGTGACCGAAGACCGCAAGCTGACGGGGCTTAATCTCACAGACAGCGTGCGCGCCAATATCTGCCTTGCCAGTCTTCCTGAAATGAGCCCCGCATTTGCCATGCGGCAGCGCGAAGAAGCTGAAGCGAGTGCCAAGATGATCGCGCATTTCGGCATCAAGGCTGCACGCGACACGATGCCGGTTTCCGGTCTTTCGGGCGGCAACCAGCAGAAAGTTGTGCTGGGCAAATGGTTTCTACGCAACCCGCGACTGTTGTTGCTCGATGAGCCGACACGCGGTGTGGATGTGGGCGCGAAGCGGGAAATCTATCGCATCATCTGCGAATTCACTGCGTCAGGCGGAACCGTCGTGATGATTTCATCTGAAATCGACGAGGTTCTGGGCATGTCGGACCGCATCCTCGTGATGCGGCAGGGCAAGTCAGCGGGCGTTTATGACAGGGCCGACACTGACGCACAAAAGCTGGTGCATTTGTCCACCTGATAACGGACGTCACTCTGAACGCAAGATCGAGAATTAGGCCTGACACTGGCAGGCTGGGAGAGGCTGGAAAACGTGAGCAACAACGAAAACACACAATCGACCAGCTGGTTCGCTTCTGAAAAGCGCCGGTTGATCATTCAGGAATACGGCATTTTCCTGGCCTTCCTGCTTCTGGTCTTCATTCTGTCGGTGTCAAATCCATACTTCCTGACAACGGGTAATATTTCAAACGTTCTCCTTCAGACCTCGATCAACGGTGTCCTGGCAATCGGCATGACCTTTGTCATTCTGACGCGCGGCATCGACCTTTCTGTCGGCTCTGTTGCGGCACTTACAGGTATTGTTGCAGCCAGTCTTGCAACCACTTCAGCAACGGCTGGTGTTGCGGGGGGGCCTTATCCGGCAATCGTCGCCATAGCTGCCGGGCTTGCAGTTGGTTGTGCCTGCGGCGCACTGGTCGGCTGGATTGTTTCGCGTTTCTCGGTGCCTGCATTTGTTGCAACGCTCGGCATGCTGTCGGCTGCACGCGGCATGACGCTTATTTATGGTGGTGGTAAGCCTGTGCCTGCACTGATCCCGGATTTCCGCTGGATCGGCACCGCCAAAATCATGGGTATTCCAATGCCTGTCCTTATTCTGGCGATTGTCTTCATTGCCGCCTGGTGGGTTCTCACCCGCACGCGCTTTGGCCGTTATGTCTATGCTGTTGGCGGCAACCCCCATGCAGCAAAGACATCGGGTATCAATGTCACCCGCGTTCGCTTCTCTGTTTATGTCATCTCCGGTGCACTTTCCGGCCTTGCAGGCATGATGCTTGCTGCCCGCACCGGCTCCGCACTGCCACAGGCCGGTATTGCTTACGAACTCGATGCAATTGCCGCGGTTGTTATCGGCGGCACCAGTCTTGCAGGTGGTGTCGGTCGCGTAACCGGCACGTTGATTGGCGCGCTCATTATTGGCGTCATGAACAATGGTCTCGATCTGATGGGTATGGAATCTTACTACCAGCAGGTTCTCAAAGGCGCGTTGATCGTCGGTGCAGTCATGCTTGATCAGAAACGCAACCAGAGCGCCTGATAACCAGAATTTCTAATTGCCAGTTCATGGCGCAACCAAAGCCGCACATTCAATCATTGCGGATATTGTGGAGGAGAATACCAATGAAGAAACTGCTGATTGCCCTAGCATCGGCTACGGCTCTGCTCGCAGGCGCTGCAAATGCTCAGGAAAAGCTGAAGATTGGTGCAGCCCCTTACGGCTTGAATGCTGAATTCATGCAGATCTGGTCTGAAGCGCTGAAAGAACACCCAGCCGTGAAGAGCGGGGAAGTTTCGCTGACGGTTTTCGACGGTCGTTATGACGCGCTCGTTCAGCAGGAACAGTTCAATAACATGATCACACAGAAGTTTGACGCAATCATTTTTGCGCCTATCGATGTTGAAGCCGGCGCCACCGCCGTCCAGGCCGCGGTCGATGCAAATATTCCGGTTGTTGGTTCCAACACCCGTGTGAACTCCGATCTTCTGGCTGCCTATGTTGGTTCGGACGATGCGGTATCTGGATATATGGAAGCCAAAGCCGTTCTCGATAAGATTGGCTGCAAGGGTAATGTCGTCATCATCGAAGGCCCGATTGGTCAATCGGCGCAGGTTTCGCGACTCGAAGGCAACAAGAAAGCGCTTGCTGAATGCCCGGACGTCAAAGTTCTTGAACAGCAGACGGCAAATTGGTCGCGCGCTGAAGCACAGACACTGATGGAAAACTGGCTGACTTCACATAAGGGTGAAATCAACGGCGTAATCGGCCAGAACGACGAAATGGCTCTTGGCGCAATTGAAGCCATCAAGTCGGCAGGTCTCAAGGTTGATGACTTTGCTATCGCGGGTATAGACGGTGTGACCGATGCACTTAACGCAGTTAAGGCTGGCACCATGACTTCGATCCTGCAGGATGCACGCGCTCAGGCGCAGGGTGCAATGGACCTCGCAATCTTCCATGCGAAGAAGGGCGACTACAAGCCAGAATCCGATATCTGGGCGCAGTATCCTGACATGCCGTTCAACGACGGTAAGGACAAGGAATACAATGTTCCTTGGACGCCAGTAACAGCCGACAATGTCGACAAGCTGCTCGAAGCACGCAAGTAATAGAGAACTGCGGGATGAGCCACCCCGGCTCATTCCGCAACCCAAACAGTCCGCTACCCTCAACACCGAGGATCAAACCATGTCCGACCAATCCCCTCAAATCGACCTGAACTTCCCGCTTAACGGTAAAGTTGCTCTGGTAACTGGTGCTGCTTCCGGTATTGGCGCGGCTGTTGCTGAAGCCTTCGCTGCCAAGGGTGCAAAGGTTGCTGTGCTTGATATTAATGCTGATCAGGCGCGTGCCAAGGCAGAAGCGCTTGGAGACGGTGCAAAGCCTTTCGTCTGCGACGTATCTGATCCGGCTTCGGTGAAGGCTGCGGTATCCGGCGTGGTCGAGGCATTCAGACAGATAGATATTGCTGTAAACAGCGCCGGCGTAGTTTTCCTCGCACCCGCCGAAGATCTGACCATTTCCGATTGGGATCGCACGATTGCAATCAACCTCAAGGGCAGTTTTCTCGTCACACAGGAAGTAGGCCGCGCGATGATCGCAGCAAATAAAGGCGGCAAGATTGTCAATCTCGCTTCGCAGGCCGGTACCGTGGCGATTGAAGATCATGTTGCTTATTGCGCATCGAAGTTCGGCGTCATCGGCATGTCGAAAACCTTTGCTGCGGAATGGGGTAAATACGGCATCACCGTCAACACGATCTCGCCAACGATTGTTCTCACGGAACTGGGCAAGAAGGCCTGGAGCGGCGAAAAGGGCGAAGCTGCGAAGAAGCGCATTCCAACTGGACGCTTCGCATTTCCGGAAGAAATTGCAGCTGCCGCAGTCTTTCTGGCGTCAAGCGGTGCGAACATGATAAATGGTGCCGACCTTCTGATTGATGGTGGCTACACAATTCTTTAACAAAGCGACCAGTTCTGACACGTCCTGACGATTGTTCGGGGCCGAAAATACGGCTTTAAAAATATAGAGCGGGAACTCATCTCTCGCCTTCGATAGGTGCAAAATGCAAAGATTTATCAATAACCCGGATGAAGTGGTCGAAGATACCGTCAAGGGTTTTATTAAGGCGCATAAAGATCTGGTTCGGCTTTCTACGGAAAACCCTCGCGTTGTTGTCGCTAAAGATGCACCTATCGAGGGGAAAGTTGGCGTTATTACCGGTGGTGGCTCGGGTCACGAGCCTGCCTTCATCGGCTATACCGGCAAGAACCTGCTTGATGCTGTTGCCGTTGGGGAACTGTTCTCCTCGCCGACTGCCAAGAGCTTCTACGATGCTGCGCGTGAAGCCAATGGTGGCAAGGGTGTCGTCTGCCTTTATGGCAACTATGCCGGTGACAACATGAACGTCAAAATGGCGATCAAGCTTGCTGCCAAGGCCGGTATTGAAGTTCTGACCGTCGTTGCCAACGATGATGTCTGTTCCGCTCCTGCGGATGAGCGCGAAAAGCGTCGCGGCGTTGCCGGCGAAATCTTCATGTGGAAGGTTGGCGGTGCAAAAGCTGCATCGGGTGCAAGCCTTCAGGAAGTACAGGCAACAGCACAGAAAGCCATCGACAATTGCCGTTCGATCGGCGTCGGCCTTGGCCCGTGTACGCTGCCAGCTGTTGGCCATCCGAACTTTGAGATCGAGCCGGGCACAATGGAAGTTGGCATCGGCCATCATGGCGAGCCGGGCGTTCGCGTCGAGCCGTTGAAGCGTGCTGACGAGGTTGCCAGGGACATGAGCAAGATTGTGCTCGACGATCACAATCTTCCTGAAGGCACTGAAGTTGCGGTTCTGGTTTCCGGACTTGGCGCGACACCGATCAATGAGCTTTATATCCTTAACGATACCATCGAGCAGGAAATAGCTGCACGCGGCCTCAAGATTTATCGCACCTATGTCGGCAACTACTTCACATCGCTCGAAATGGTCGGCGCAACCCTGACAGTTATGGCTTTGGATGATGAGCTGAAAGCTCTGCTGGACGTAGAAGCCCGCTGCACTGCGGTTTTGTAAGAAAGAAGCATATCATGCAGACATTCAAAAATGCCGGATCGGGTGAGATCGTTCTTTCGCTTGCAGACCGGATTATCGAAAATAAAGCTTACTTAAGCGAAATCGATGGCAAGATCGGCGATGGCGACCACGGTGTGAACATGGCCAAGGGTTTCGGCCTTGCAGCCGAACGACTGCGCGGCAAGGACGTAACCCTTACTGAAGGTCTTGATACGCTCGGAACCGTTCTGTTGACCGAAATTGGTGGCTCGATGGGGCCGCTTTATGGTGTGATGTTCAACGAATTCGCAGAAAAGCTGGAAGGCGTTGACGATATTGACGCGAGCGCTTTCAGCGCCATGCTTCATGCAGGACTAGAAGGCATTCAGTCGATCGGTTCGGCAAAGCTTGGTGACAAGACGCTGCTCGACACGCTGATCCCTGCAATCAACGCTTTTGACGAAGCAAACGGCAAGGGGCAGTCTTTTGCTGAAAGTCTGGACGCTTTGTCGGTGGCCGCTGAAGCCGGTCGCGACTCCACACTTAATCTCGTGGCGAAGATCGGTCGCGCAAGCCGTCTCGGTGAGCGTTCGCTGGGCGTCCTTGATGCAGGTGCAACATCGTGCGCACTGATTCTGACTGACCTTGCAGCACAGGCAAAGAGCCGTTTGAAGTAAGGCTTACTGTCTGGATTTTGAGTTTGGCGTCTGAAAACTGTGTGGGTTCACATGTTCAGGCGCCAAATTCGTTTCATTATGTTGCAATTGCGTTTGAACGCTTTCATGTTTGCTGCGCAGGAGAGAGGCAACAGAAAATCGCATGACGCTCAAGCCCAACACAACGCGCAAGGTCGGCAAGCCAAAGGCCGTTGCAAGCGAGAATTCGATCACGATTCCCATGCGTTATGGCGATGATCCCTATGTCTGGGCCTGCTGGCTTTATTACGAAGACGGCCTGACGCAGAGCGAGATTGCCGATGTGATGGGCATTTCGCGCGCAACCGTGAACAGCTATTTGGCCGAAGCACGCGATAAGGGTATCGTCAATATCTCTCTCGAGGCTGGACGACTGGAATCCCTGTCTGTGGCTCAGGAGTTGAAGCGTCATTTCGGCCTGACCGACTGCTTTATCATTCCGCATGATGACAATGCCCGTCCGCTGATTGATCGGCTCGGCGTTGCGGGCGCACATGCGCTTAACAAGATTCTCAAATCCGGCGATACGCTTGCGGTTGCCTGGGGACGGACGGTGCTGTCGGTCGGCGAGCAGACCGCCATCGGTTCCTTGCAAGACATGACTGTCGTGCAGGCGACGGGCGGCACCACGGCGTCGTTCCCCTATACGCCTGAACGTTGTGCAGCAGCGCTTGCAGAAGCTGTCTCGGCACGCTGCGTGAACATTGTGGCGCCTGCCGTGGTGCGTTCGCAGCAGACGCGGGATGTGTTGCTCGAAGAGCCTTTGCTTCAGGAACAGTTTGCCACCCTTGAAAATGCCAATCGCATTCTTTTCGGTGTTTCGTCGCTGCGGTCCAATTCCACCATTCACACCAGCGGTTTTTTTGAATCGGTTTCCCTGCAGCAATATCTAGCAGCCGGTGCTGTCGGAGTTGTGGCAGGCCGTTTCATAGATGAGCGTGGGAAGCCGGTCGCAGGCCCTCTTGATGAGCGGACAATTGGCATTTCGCTCGATAAGTTGCGGCAGATTCATACCCGCATTGCGGTCGCAGGCGGTTTCGACAAGGTGCCAGCACTTCTGGCAGCGCTGCGCGGTGGTTTCATCAATGTGCTGGTGACGGATGCTGCGACCGGGCTCGGTATTTTGCGCGCCGATGGTGTCATTGATCTTGACGCGCGTCTTTCGCAGAAGCCCAAGACCAATCAGATGCCAGCAGCCTTTCGCGTGCGGGTAAAAAAGCTCCTCAACAATCCCAACGAAGTAGTTGAGGAAATGCTGGATGGTATTGTTCGGGCTCATGGTAAATTCCTGCAGCCAATTGGTGGATCCAACCGGACCTTGGTTGCACGCGATGGTCCGCGCGCCGGCAAGGTTGGGCTGGTCATTGGCGGCGGTGCCGGTCATGAGCCATGCTTTGTGGGCTATGTGGGCAAGGGACTGGCAGACGCTGTTGCTGTCGGCAATGTCTTCTCATCACCTCCACCCGATCCGATTGTGCAATGCGCGCTTGCGGCCTCCAGCGGCGAGGGCGTTCTTTTCGTCTACGGCAATTATGCCGGCGACGTCATGAACTTCGAGATGGCGGCTGAAATGGCCGAGGAAAAGGGCGTCAGGATCAAGACCGTTCTGACCACCGACGATATCGCCTCATCGCCAATCGACGACAAGGACGGACGCCGCGGCGTTGCAGGCAATTTCTTTGTCTTTAAAGTAGCAGGGGCTGCCTGCGACAAGGGGTTGTCGCTTGATGCCTGCGAGATCGTTACTCGCAAGGCCAATTCGCGGACTTATACAATCGGTGTAGCCCTTGAGCCGGGCTCATTGCCGCAAACCGGTCGGCATAATTTTGAAATTGGTCCCGAGGACATGGAAATCGGTGTTGGCATTCACGGTGAGCCGGGTGTATCGCGTGATCGCATTCGTCAGGCCGATGAAATCGTTGATGGTATCATGGACCGGATTTTCAACGAAATGAAGACCGTGCCGGGTGATCGCGTGGCTGTGCTGGTGAATTCATTCGGAGCGACACCGCTGATGGAACTTTATGTGCTCTATCGGCGTGTGGCGCAGCGACTAGCAGCCAAGAATATTCACATTGAGGCCAACTGGATCGGACATTATTGCACGTCCCTGGATATGGTTGGAGCGTCGATATCGGTCATGCATCTTGATCACGAGCTGTCGGACCTGTTGCTGCATCCGTGTGAAACAGCGAGCCTCAAAATCAGCTAAAGCCTGTGTTTGAGTCCTATCGTTTCACTGTGCCTGAAAGTAAATTAGCATACTCTTTATGACGAGCGACGCCCGTTGCAGTTATAAGGCTTGAGGAGGAAATCCATGTCGGAAACCGCGGCTCGTCGTCTAGCCCATATGTTTGATGCTGTTTCTGCATCGCTTGAACTGGAAAGTGACCGACTGTCCGAACTCGACGGCGCAATCGGCGACGGCGATCATGGAACGACAATGGCTCTGGGCTTTCAGGCTGTGCGCAGCGAATTGTCGAAGCTCAATCTCGATGAAGCCGATATTTCGACGGTTCTCAATACCGCGGCAACCGCATTCATTAATGCGGTCGGTGCATCGACCGGGCCGCTCTATGCCACCGGTTTCCGTCGCGCGGCGCAGGCAACCGCAGGACTTAACGATCTCGATCTCAGCACTTGCGCGATCATCATTGAGGCCATTGGTGTTGGCATTGGTGAGCGAGGCCGTGGACAGCGTGGCGACAAGACTATGCTTGATGCCTGGCTGCCTGCTGCCGAAGCCGCGCATCTGGCGGCGAATGAAAATCAAAGCGCGGGCGAATTCTGGGAAAAGGTTGTGTCAGCCGCCACAGCCGGTGCCAACACGACCCGATCCATGATAGCAACCAAGGGGCGTGCCGCGCGTCTTCGTGAACGCTCGCTTGGCCACATCGATCCGGGGGCTGCATCGGCGATCATCATTTTGCAGGCAATGACGGTTCTTTCGCGAAGTGATCAAACGAGTATCTCATAGTAATATGCTCTGTTGGCATTGATAATCACCCACGTATCGACATCGAGTTATTGCTTTCTACATGTGCATGGTTCATAGCCGCCAGTAAATAAACGGCCAGGCCTCATGCCGATATGAGCTGGCATATCGAGTATATTTTGAACACACAACGAACGGGCCATCGCAATTGTTGCTTCTGCGCAAATTGCAGCATCTTGCGCAGCGTTGTGATGTTTGAAACTCAAACCAAGATGATTAGCCAACACATTTAATTTATGTGAAGGCAGGTTTGGCCAAATCTTTTGAGCGATTTTGACGGAGCAGAGATACTGAAATTCAGGGTAGTTTTCGCCATACTGATCGAGAGACGCACGCCAGACACTGAAATCAAACGAAGCATTATGCGCAATCATTGTTGCGCCTTGAAAATCATTTGCGAATTCACTCATGACTTCCGGAAATTCAGCCGCACCTTCAACATGTTCAGGACGAATGCCGTGAATAGCAATGTTAAAAGAAGAAAAGCGCATCTCTTTGGGACGGATTAATCGCTCGGCTACGCGAGTTACATGGCCATTCTCAATCCATGCGAATCCAACCGAACAGGCGCTCCCCCGCTGTTCATTTGCGGTTTCAAAGTCAACTGCAATGATTTTCAAAACTTGCTCCAGCTATTGACTTTGTTCTTTAACGCCACGTTCTAAAATTGGCAAATGGCGTGTGGAAAAGTTACCCCAAGTGCATCATGCCGTTGATGAGGTTATCTGATTAAGCAGTTCCCTGTAAAAGTGTAGCAAAAACTTCGGTTGGCGTCTTAAATCCTAGATACTTCCGCGGCGTTGCATTGAGATTGTGGGCGAGGGCGGTCAACTGAGCATGGCTAACCCGCGCCAGATTCATATTACTGGGTAAATAGCGCCGGATCCGCTTATCGGTGTTATTAATCGCACCTTTTTGCCATGGTGGGTTTGGATCACAAAACCAGCTCCTTGCCCCATTCCACCCTCTATGGCTAACTTCATGAATTCATTGGCATGTTATGCTTAAAAGTAGAATGTACCCCCTGTGAGGTCAGGCTGAAGCGCGACTTTTCGGTTTGAGTTTACGCAAAACGATGTCTGTTTGCGAAGAGTTTCTGCCGAAAGACTTCTGCAGGTGTTTTGTACCCCAAACATTTGCGCGGTGTATTGTTGAGGCGATGACAGATGAATGCGAGGTCGCGATCACTGAGGGTGAGCGGATTAAAGTCTCGGGGAAGCCAGCGTCTTGTGCGCCTATTGGAGTTCTCAACAGTGCCTTTCTGCCAGGGTGACTGCGGATCACAGAACCATGTTTGAGACCCTATCCCATTCTGCAGATAGGACCATTCTGTAAACTCGGTACCACGATCAAAAGTTATCGATCGGCGGGCCATTTGGGGCAGGGGCTGGAGTACCCTAATCACCCCATCCATAACCGGCCTTGACTGACGATCATTGTTGCGTAGCAACACCGTAAAGCGGCTCACCCGCTCAACCAGAGACGTCACATTGGCCTTGCCAAACCTCTTGCGAAACTGGATTAGGTCGCATTCCCAGTGTCCGAACTGCTTGCGTCTGGCGACCATGTCTGGACGATAAAGAATGCTCAATTCCGGTGGAAAGCGGCGTCCTTGATGACGTCGGGCATGACGTGGGCGTCGTTTGGCACGGCGTTCGGGCAGATATTTCCAAAGCTCTTTTTTTCGACCGTCGGTGGAATACACAAACTGATAGATCGTTTCATGACTGACAGAAACGGGATGCCGCTCCAACCGCATTCTCCCGGCAATCTGTTGCGGTGACCACCCATCGCTGATGTGCTGGATCACGGACTGCCGGAGCTGATCATAACGAATAAGTTTTCGTTGCTTCGAGCGACGCTCACGGCATTTCTGGTCAGCAATCGTACAATAATAGCCGTTTAAATCCTTGATCTCGTCATCGTTAAACTGATTGCGTTTCAGTTCACGAAAAATCGTCGAGCGATGCCTTCCAAGCTTCTCAGCAATAACGTCAACGGAAAGCTTTGCAGTGCGCCAGCGTGCTATTCTGCGACGTTCATCCAAATCAATATGCGAATAGGTACGGTCCATGACAGGTTCCTTGCATTGGATAACTCTTTGTTATCATTTGCAAGTCGCACTTCAAGTTAGAACCCACCCCCGTTATAGGAATTAATCGCATAAGATGGATTATGGAACATTATATGAATAAACCCGTATCGATCATACTTAAAATTCAGGCAGGACTACCAAACCTTCGTAGACTTGAAGAATGGAGTCCTCCCCATGTTTTGTAATGAAGGTAATAAAACTCCCATTACCGCTGAAAATGTGATTGGAATACATTTATTGCGTCAGCCAAATTCCACTTTCTTAGCAGAGATGCAGCATTGTCATCGTCCCAGCTCGCACCAGGTATGACTGTGTTTTGCTTCCGATCATTGGCGCTCGCATTCTTTCATCTAATTTCTCAGACAACAGAGCAATAACATCCTCCCTAAGGAAGGACAGCAGAGAATTCAGAACAGTCAGGCAGCTGTCATTCAAGCCGTAGTCAGACTTTGCGATACCCAGATGCTCATACAATCCCCATTTCCTAATGCCCTCACCTGTCGGTTGAGACCAGGCACACTTCAGCATTCGTTTGCTCAACGCAGATGTGATACTCCCTAGAATTTGCATTTACTCTTGCCTTACTAAAGGCAAAAGAAATCAGCCCAGCAAATTGAACGCAACGACCCTTGACGCCGATTCTGAGAAATGCGATTCGTATCTTGCTACAGAAAAACGAAATAGCCTTCGCAGACTGATGTTTGTGGGGGCTTTTTCTTTTGCAACTTACTCTCCATGTTTGGGTCTTCTAACGTCTGATAATGGTTATGTAGACGATAAAGGTGCCCAGATATCCTTGTCCTTTGTTTTATATTGAAAGGAGTTAGTGCATGCACTAATGCCCTATCATAAGACACCTATCCAAACTCTAAATTAGGCTGTAAAAACGAAAGTCACACTAATAACGCGTCTGCGAAAAACTAGCTTTTCTGTTTGCAATCATTTTTCGCTACAAGATACGGAAATCTTTGAACAACAGCAGATTATGCTGAATGACTAGTACCCGACGTTCTAGCGGCGCTGTCGCAAAAAATTAATGGGTTAGAAGTAGTCTTATCTCTGGACACGCTTATGTTGCGAGTTGGGCAAACATTTCGAATGGCGAGCGATTGTCATATGCGAATTGCTTCTTGGGATCATCTGAGCCACTTCGATGCCTGCATTTGTTGCTGATGCGTGAAATGATTTTAAGGCTAATGTGTGTTTGGTAATCCTTTTAATGAAACGATGATCCTGCGAATGATTGGTGGAAGCACCACTTGGTTCCAGAGCCGTCAATATAGGTGATGGCGCCAACCAGAATGTCCCCTGGGCAAACAGGCAGATAGGCTCCATGAAAATAGCCACCTACATACGCCCAATTAGCAATTTGATAAGCAAGTGTACCATTGCCCCATTGAAGAACCGGTTGCATACCGCCGCCATCGGCAGCATTCCATATAAAGAATGTTTTGTTGACTTTGACCGTTGGCAACCAGAAACAACCCATGTGGTCTTGAAAGATTGAAGCCGACTGACGTCAGCTGAAGCATAATAAGCCGGATCGTGAACATCTAAGTGTTTCGCTGCTATTCCATGGCTTAAGAAATGCTCGCGACACGATCGCATAGCACCTTGAGTTTTATCAATCAGGAAGTCACCTATTGTGTCGCCATTAATGTAATAAATTGTTACCATCATACGTTATCAATCAGCAGATGGAGAAGATACAATAAGGGAAAAATAATGATAAATATAATATAAATTATACTGTAATATCATGCACTTTTAATTCGTAAATGTAATTTTAAATTTGGATGATAGTTTACTTTAACTCAGATGCAATCGGACTTTAACATGCACTGTTACTCTTACGGGGACTTCACGTCTGCGATTTCGCGTCGCATGTCTGTTGCGGTTTGGAGTAGCTCACTGTGATCGGATGAGGTGAGTAAATTGCATGGAAAGTGGTGAGGATTGTAAATGGGATTATATATGGATGTGAACCTTTGCAAGTGTCGTGCCGATTGAATGGGCTTCATGATGTGCCCTCACCTCTGGATTGGCTGATGCGGATTCTCAGCCGGAGTGTTCACCCCCCCCTATGCTGCGAGGGTGTTGAACTGGTGTTAGATGGAAAGGTTCGTCGTTGAAGTGAAGGCCCGGCGTTGGTGCATCGACACCCATTCGGGTTTCCTGTACTTACAGGGCAATCTTTACCAGTTGAATTTCCGTGTGTTGAATTACGCTCATGCTTTTCAAATACAAGGCTGCTCACTATTACCGGATACCGCGATAGAATTTCACGATTGAGAACTGGCCTGATTATTAAGCCGGTTTGGGTCAGCGTGGCAGCTTACTTTCTAGATCAGCGAAGCTGCGATTGCAGGATGTTTGGCTCCGCGACGTATGACAGGAGGTGGTCAGCCGCGCTGTTCTAATCTGGCGATTGAAACATCTTTGATGTGGGGGGGGGCATCAACCCTTACGTCAGACAGAAGGCTTGATGACGTCACTGCTACAGTTGATGGGCCTTGACCTCACTGTCCCTGATCATACTACATTGATCAGGCCCTGTGTCAGCTTGTCACTTTCGAATGCTTTGGTTCGTCACAAGACAGCCGAACCTGATGAACCCATTCACTTTCTTATCAATAGTACAGGATTGAAGATTTATCGTGCAGGCCAGTGGTTTGCATACAAACATGGCAGAAAATCCCTCAGAGAATGCCGCGAACTGCACCTTGCGATGGACGCTGATACGTCTGAAATCATCGCTGAAGTCCTGTCGATCAGAACAGCAGTGCCATCAGACAGCTTACAGATTTGCTTGAACATATTGACCTACCTATCGCCGTCTTCACAGACGATGGAGGTTACGATAGTGGTGAAACTTGTAGATCCCTTCGCCATCACAATATGGGTGTCACCATTATTCTTCCACCACGCGCACGGCAGTTACCAGAAAACATTTATGGTCCACTGGATCAGATTGACTAGCATGGCCACACAATCGCTGATCATGGCTGAATGAAGTCGCAGATCATGACCAACTATGGGAGACGTTCCAAAGTGGAAACGACAATCCGAAATCATACTCGGATGTCGTATTCCCAATCGAATGCTGGCATAGGCACGTCCGAATTCCGGCTGCGTGAAAGCTGAAGGCATGTAAACAAACATCAAATACCGGAATCTGCCAAGGCTTGCCGGATCTGTCGCAAAATTTCCCCAAAGAAACAGCCTCGTAGTTAACTAATATCCAGCCTTAAGTTGCATTGGTTGATCTAGTAGTAAATTATATTAGCCACCAAAAATTTGCGACAAAACTAGTGTGAGTGCTCCTAAATCATTATTTCTGATAACTGCTCATTCATCATATCATTAATAACCGCCGTCTTCAGAATCCGGCTTAGCGTATCACAGACATTCTGTACCTGCGCACGGTTGAAACGATCACTGCGATAAGTCACAATCAGCCTGATCTCGCGCTTATCACCCACATTTTCTTCCATAATTTCAAATTGCATGCCTAGCATGGCTTCATCTTTATCTGGATCGACCTGACGGTAGCGAATGGCGCCACCACGCCCGTCCGGCAAAGCACCGTTGAGCTTGTTTTGCGCATGAATTTGCACATAGACCTCAAAGAAACGATCCCGCCCCGGAACAATCCCTAAAGATTCTTCGATAATATCAATCGGAATATCCGTATAAGGCATGGAACCAACCACAATATCGCGGCAGGTTTCAATCAGTTCCGCCACGGTCATATCCGCATCAAACGGCACACGATGTGCGACCATAGTGGTAAAATAACCGACCGTGTCATAGAAATGCGCATCTGTACGCCCGTCTGCCGAGGTACCGATAACAAGATCGGAGAGATTGCCGATTTTATGCAGGCTCAACGCAATCATGGCGTAGATCACATTGAACAACGAAGCATTATTGGCGCGCGCCAGACTATACAGCCCTTCGGCAGTTTCCTGATCAATGGCGCAGTCCAGCCAGTCCACGTCACCGCTCTTTATTTCGGCATCGCTCGCTTCAGCAATTTGTGGCAGTTTCAGCCCATGCGTAGCCGTGCTCAGCATATTTTTCCAGTAATCAATATGGCGATGATCCAGCCCTTGTTCATATTGACGCCGGGCAAAGGCAGCCATTGACGGCGCAGCCTGCTCCCAGTGCGGTGCTTTGCCCTCAAGTCGCGCCTGGTAGGCTGTGCCAAGCTCATCCATCATCAGGTTCAGCGACCATTCATCGAGTGCAATATGATGGAATAGGAAAGACAGTATCTGCCGTCCGGTCTGCTCATCGCGCATGAAGCGCAGTCGTAATGGCAACTCCCGTGACAGATCAAACAAGTAGCCGACCTCCTCATGAAGCCTGACACCAATACTCTCGCGGCTGGTCCAGAACCACTGATAATTATCCAGATCCTCCGCGGGCACAACGCGCTGATACACACTGTCACCGGAACGGTAGAAATGGCTGCGCAAACCGGCATGGCGCACCAGAATATCCTCGAAGGCACGGGCAAAAATCTGCTCATCAACCTCATCAAGGAAATCCAATGCAAATGGCAGGTTGAAAACCGCACCATAATCAAACACTTCATAACCGCGCCACATCGACATTTGTGCAAAGGACAAAGGCACAAGTGTTTCTGAATGACCGGCACCGGCCTGATCCTGTACCTGTGCATCTGCCGGGCCGACCGGCACAATACGGGATGCAAGACTTTCAGCCGTAGAATATTTAAAGAAATCGTTGAACTGCACTTCCAGCCCATGCTCGGTCAACAAGCGGCCGATCACCCTTGTTGCCAGCATGGAATGACCTCCGCAGTCAAAAAAGTCATCACCGGCCTGTATATCCGGATCACCAAGCGCACGGCGAAACTCCGACAAGATAATATCCGTATATGAACTGCTTTCCTGTGCTGTCTCCGCCTGCCAAGCACTGCTTGGAGCAGCTGCCCACGCTTCGCCTTGCAGGGCAGCACTCAGCCGATCCAGCAAAAATTCACCAGCCATACCCAGCAGTTTCGACCCCGTGCGCAATGTCAGCAAAAGCCGCTGATCATCTTTACGGCTGATATCCAGCGCAATATCGGCGGTCACCTCATGGGATGGCAGCAGGAGCTTTTCCACCACCGGATAACCAGCCTGAAACGCCGTATCACTCTCACCGCTCAAAGAAAGATCAATTAAGGGCAGTGTCCTGTCGCCTCCCTGTCGCCTGCCCGCCGCTCCGCTCTTTTGCAAGACCTTACGAACCTGATCGGCCAGATGACCCGGAGAATCATGACGGGCAAACACAAAACTGCTCAGACTACCCGCATGATTAAGCCGCAGAACCAATCGCTCATGCGCACCGAAACGACTGATCAGCCGGGCAAATTGCTCGGCAATAAAACCACTGATCTGACTGGCATCCTGCAACACTGGTTTTTCTGAGCGCAGCGCATCTTGATGCAGCAATATCTGCCATGCCTGACCGACACCGGATTTAAACACCTCACCGGCGGTTGAAATCATACCCGCTTTTGTGCTGCGCTCCAACAATGGCAGCACAGCATCACCGCTCTGTGCAGACACAAAAACAGCTTTATATGTCTGTACCGGCAGAGATGGCTTTTCCCCGCGGCTCACTGCCGCAATCTTTTGCAGCAAAATACCGGCATCAATATTTTCGTCCAGAATATGATGAAGAATAAAGGCAATCTGCTTTTGCCCGCCTGCATTGGTCAGCAGCACCTGATAGGGTGCCTGATCCTCAAGATCGAACGGTGCTGCCTGCCGCACCAGCAACAGCTCGCTCACATGCTGCGCCGAGAGCAGCTGAATATTTTCCACACAAGGTACAGCATTATGTGCACGCGCCTTAACCAGTTCGAAATCATCATTAAACTGAAAGCGCATATTCAAGGCAGGCTCACTCTGCACCACGCGGCGCACAGCCCGTTCCAGCTGCGCCATATCCGCATCATCCGCCAGCCGCCACGCTGAAATCCGATTCAGCACCTGATGGGGTTGTTGCTGTTGCACCAACCAAATCTGCTGCTCATAATCAGACACGGTCGGTGCCGCCCGCTCTTCATCAGAATAATCCGCAGCACCTGAGAACGGATCAATCCCGCCATTAATATGGGACAGGCTCGTGTCTTTTTCCATCTGACCACCCTTATGAAAGACCGGCTAAAGGATGCTGACCGGCTTTAAGATATGCTACGGATTTTGCCTTCCGCGCCTCATTGCATTTGCGTAAAATTCTGAAATTCAAAGCGCAATATGCACGGATTAACACCACATTACGGTGGTGCATAAATTTAATATGACAATTTTCATCAGGTTTTATTAGGCAAGTCAAGTCCAGAAAATATAGACGTTGCTTAAATGCCAGATTAGCGGATTCCGCCTTGGCACAAAACAGACACTGCGCTCGCCGGCAGTACATATTTCTTGCAGGAATGGTAGAGCAAGCGGCGGTTCTTCAACCGCCATTTGCTGTGATCAGCCCGGTATTTCCGGCTTTCAGTTGGTTGCGTGCCAGCTTTGCGTCTGCTGCTGGATCTGCCACATTTTGGCAAAACGACCACCGGATTTCAGCAACTCCGGCTGCGTGCCCTGCTCGGCAAGCTGACCGTCCTCAATCACCAGAATATGGTCTGCCGCAGCGATAGTTGAAAGCCGGTGCGCAATCACAATCACCGTGCGTTCGCGCACCAGCGCATCAATTGCCGCCTGCACCGCCACCTCACTTTCCGTATCGAGGGCAGCGGTCGGCTCGTCCAGAATAACAATCGGTGCATCTTTGAGCATAGCGCGAGCAATGCTGATACGCTGACGCTCGCCGCCGGATAAACGTCCGCCGAGATCACCGATGCGGGTCTGATAGCCTTCCGGCAATCGGCTGATAAAGTCATGGCAATGCGCCGCCCGTGCGGCGGATTCCACCTCTTCATCCGTGGCGGAGGGCCTGGCCATACGGATATTGTTCATCACCGTGTCGTCGAACAGATACACATCCTGAAATACCACGGAAACCAGACTATTGAGCACATCCGGCGCAATGGAGCGAATATCCTTACCCCCTATCCGCACCACACCTTGCTGCGGATCGGCATGGCGCAGGATCAGCCGCGTTATTGTAGTTTTGCCTGAGCCCGAAGGTCCGACCAGTGCCGTCAGGCTGCGTTCCGTCAGAGTGGCACTTATGGTTTTGAGCGCCGCCTTTTCCGGCGCTCTGGCATAATGGAAACTCACATTATCAAAGCTCACATCAAAGGCTTCTGGCTTTTCCTCCGGCACTTGCTGCGGCAGCGGTTTAATCTCCAGCAGAATCTGGATTTTCTGCAATGCAGCTTCCATCAGATCAATAATTAGCGTCATCAGAATAACACTGCTCAAGGGCTCACTGAAGCGCACAATGATCACCACCACAGCAGCCAGAACTGCGACTTCGAGTGAACCCTGAAAGACCAGAACAGCGCCGATGAGCACCACCAGTAAGAGCCCCAGCTCCATAACCGATGCAATCATCAGATTGGGTTTTGCGCCTTTGCGCTGGCCAATCGCCTGTATTTTTTCCAGATGGTCGATACTGTGTTGCAGACGCACGGATTTTTTACCAGCACAACCGGCGGCACGCAGCACAGCCAGCCCTTGCGTATATTCCAGCATTTCAGCACTGGCTTGTGCATTAGCTTCGGCAAGCGCGCGCATACCACGCCCGAAAGCAGGCCGTCTCCAGCGATAAAATGGCAGCAATACAGGAAAGATCAGCAGCAAGAGCAGTCCGATGCGCCAATCAATAAACAGTGTCACCACAGCCACTGTCAAAGGCGTAATCACTGCATTGGCGATCAGATTGGCAATGGTCAGCACATAGGTCAGGTTTTCATCCACATTACCAAGCAGCGTGGCATTGATTTCACCAGAATGTTTATCCTGCAACTCTTCCAGCGGAATACGACGCAATTGCTGCCCGAGTTCCGTGCGCAATTCATGGGTGTTGAGCACCATATCACCGGCATAGTCGAAATTCTGCGCCATCCAGCGCACGACAGTGCTGGCAATCATAAAAGCAGTCATCAGACCTGCCCATGGAAGAGCTGTCGCCCACTGACCATCATGCATAATTGCACGAAACACTGGAATGATACATACCAGCGCCAGACCTTGAAGAACAGCCGCAAGACCGAGACCGATCATACTTGCACGCAGGCGCGGTGCACGATGACGGGCTGTCAGCATTAATTGCCGCCATGTATCCTTAAGCGGCGTAATTTTGGGTGTTATCCTGCTCATTTGCGGTCTCCCATCAGAGCCCAGCCCTGGGCTTTTTCATAATGCCCCCACAAACGGGCATAGACAGCGCCATTGGCAACCAGCTGATCATGACGGCCTTTTTCACTCAAACGCCCATGATCAAAGACCAGTATCTGATCAGCATCGCGGATGGTTGAAAGCCGGTGCGCAATCATCAATACCGTCTTGCCGCGCATCAGATGCGACAGCGCTGCCAGCAATGCCGCCTCATTTTCCGGGTCAGCAAAAGCCGTTGCCTCATCAAGGACAAGGATCGGACGGTTTTGCAAAATCGCACGGGCAATCGTAATCCGCTGGCGTTGTCCGCCAGAGAGAAACACACCACGCTCCCCTGTCAGCGTGTTATAACCGGAAGGCAGTTCCATGATGAATTCGTGCGCCTGCGCGGCTTTTGCCGCAGCGATCACATCCTCATCGGTGGCATCAGGCAGGCCTAAACGAATATTGGCCGCAATCGTATCGGCAAACAGAAAAGTATCCTGAAACACAAAAGCAACCTGCTGCATCAGCACATCGGTTCTGATCTTACGGATATCCGCACCGCCAACAAAAATTGTTCCTTCACTCACATCCCAGAAACGCGGTATCAGCCGCGCGACTGTAGTTTTACCCGCACCAGACGGTCCGACAAGTGCAGTGATTGTGCCCGGCGCAGCCGTGAAACTGATATCCTGAAGGACCATTGCTCCATCAGCTGTATAGCGAAAACCGACTTGCTCAAAGCGCACGCTGGCATCAACGGGAATTTGCGCCGCATCAGCATCTGCTTCCGGCAGAGCCGGCTGGCTCATCACCTCATTAATACGGTGAACACTAATTTCTGTGCGGGCAATGAGATGTTTCAACGACATCAGCGGTAGCAGAGATTCCGCCATGCCGGTGCATATCAACAGCACAGCCACCCATGTGGAAACAGCCAGTGCGTCATGCGTTACCAGCCAGCCGCCAAGCCAGACCATCACCGCTACTGTTGGCATGGGATTGAGAATAACCTGAGAAAAACGGGCAGGAAAACCGGCCATGCGATACCAGTTCAGCACAATATCCAGATAGACCTGCAAAGCACGCTGATAGCGCCCGAAAGTCGCCGTGCCGCTGTCGAAAGTACGTACCACCGGCATTGCTTGCACATATTCAACCACCGAGACACTGACCTGCTCACGGGCAAGGTTAAATTCATGCATTACCTCGCCGCTATTACGCATGGTGCGGGCAATGATCCCCAGCCCCACAACCAGCACAGCCGTGGCAGCGAGCGCCAGCCGCCAGTCGAGAATAAACAGCGCGATAAATGTCAGCACGGGCGATACATAGGCGCGGGCATAAAGGGGTGTACTGTCGGCAACAAAAGCATGCAGGTTTTTCACATCATCCATCATCACCTTGGCAAGCCCGGCCGCACCATTTTGCTGCACATAACCGAGCGGCACCTGTGCAAGATGATCGGACAAGTCTTTACGCAGCACGGTTTCCAGCCGGAAAGCTGCATAATGCGATTGATTGAAAGCCAGCAATCGCAACACATAGGCTAAAGCGGTAAAAACGGCAGCAGCGGCAAGCGGCTGCCACGGAAAAGCCTGCCGACTGCCCAGCAGCAAATGCACCTCCCATGCCAGCGCAATAAGGGCAAGTACTGTGGCCAGCGATGCCAGTGCAGATAAAACCATGGCATAATAGATTTTACCGCGCACAGGATTCATGATCTGCCATATACTTGGCACAGCTTGTGTTTTTTGAGGATCACTCATACCGCTTTTCCAACCTTGACATTTGGATAAGATGCTTGAAAAAAGTGCTGATTAGCAGCGTTTATTTCGCTTTTTGCCATGCATCGAGCGCATCCAGCGTGTGTTTAGCGCTGGCAAAGCTCGGAGTGAAAACTTTGGAAGAATCCAAGTAGAGAACGCGCCCTTCTTTGGCCGGCTGTACAAATTGCTCCCAGCCCGGCACCACTTTTTCAACGGCTTTTTTGATCGTTGCCTCATCATGCTCGGTCTGTGCCCAGCTACTGATAATCACCAGCAAATCGGGATTGAGCGTACCGAAGCGCTCAGGACTGAGCTTCATCATCAAAGTCGGCTGGGCATTGGCCGCAGCACTTTCATCGACAGTGAATTTCTTGAACCCGGCATCTTCCAGCGCCTGTGTGGCACCGGAACCGCTGCCGATGACGCTCAGCTGATCAGCCACCAGAATGAGCAGATAGGTCTTGCCTTTATGAGAATCTGCAGCCAGCGCTTTTGTTTCTCCTACCCGTTTCTGATAATCCGCCAACAGAGTTTCAAAAGTATTTTCGCGACCAGTTATGCGCGCCAGCTCTTGCTCGATAGCAAAATTGCTCAGGTCACCGCTGGCAAATTTCTGCAGATAAACCGGTGCAATACCGGAAAGCTGACCAACTTTATCAAGGTCAAATTCAGTACCGACAATCACGTCAGGTTTTAGTGCTGTCAGCCGTTCCAGATCAATCTGACCGTTCAGACCAAAGCCTTTCGGTTTTGTTCTTCCTTTGCCAAGCACGGAGTCGATAAAATCCGCGCCGAACTGGTAAGAACCGTCATCATTGCGTCCGAGGCTGGCAACCGGATCCAGCCCAAGCTCAATCAGCGGCACTGTGGCCACAGGCTCATTCAGTACCACAATCCGTTTCGGCTCCAGCGGCAGACTAACTTCGCGGCCCGTGGCATCGGTCAGCGTGCGACTGTCTGCCATTGCAAGACTGCTCATGCCCAGAAGAAGTACCATTGTCAAAACTCTGATCACTGGAAGTTCCTTTCATTGCTGCCGTTTCCGGTAAAAAGACCGGAGGCGTAAAATTGCGAGAAACAGAGGCACGCCGATCAGGACAAAGCTCAGGCCGAGCGGAAGAGAAACCCTGCCCCCGAATGACAGACGTGTTAGAATATCGGCAGCAATCACCAAATTGCCGCCCATGAGTGCTGCGAGAAACAAACGCGCCCTGCCTGTAGCGCCAGTGAGAAAACCGGTAAGTTGCGGCGCGAGGACGCCAAGAAAAGACAACGGCCCTACGGCTGTAACCGATGAAGCGCTGAGCAGAACAGCAAAAAACAAAATCACCGGTCGAGAGAAATGCACAGGCTCTCCCAGTGCCATGGCAAGATGATTGCCCAGCTCATAGCAATTCAGCGCTGCGCCAAAAATCATGATACCGATAAGGCTTAAAGCCATTAA
Organism: Ochrobactrum sp. Marseille-Q0166; assembly: GCF_014397025.1. Taxonomy (NCBI): domain Bacteria; kingdom Pseudomonadati; phylum Pseudomonadota; class Alphaproteobacteria; order Hyphomicrobiales; family Brucellaceae; genus Ochrobactrum; species Ochrobactrum sp. Marseille-Q0166. The sequence goes on from NZ_JACJUO010000003.1 coordinate 227,098, forward strand.
TGGCAGGAAAAACACGATCGTTTCCCAATTCGCCTGAAACAGCGAGCCTGCCATCCAGCTTGCCAGATTATAGGAGAGCTCTGCAGGCAAATAGAGCAACAGGAATGAATCCACCGATGCGAGAACGGTGCCCACAGCAATCCCCATCAGTAGGATTGCCAGCCCGTCAACATGGCCGCGGCCAACCAGCAACAGCAACACACAGGTGACCGCGAGACCGCCGCCGAGTGCGGCCAGCACTACATAGGCTTTGGGCACGGCAGGCGCAAACGCGAGAAGAATAAGGATCATCGTCATGGAACCGGCACTGATGCCGAATAATCCCGGCTCGGCCAGCGGATTGCGCGCAACCGATTGCAGAACTGCGCCGGCCAGTGCCGCACTCCATCCGGCCAGAAAACCCAGAATGATATGTGGCAGCCGTACGGTGAGAATGGCATAATTCTGATCATGATCTTCGGCCCGCCCGAAAATCACCGGCAGAATATCTGTCAGGCCAACATGAATATCACCGACACTAAGCGACAGTATGATCAGCGCCAGCATGATAAGAAACAGCGCCACACCAGCCAGCAAATCACGCTGCCGCAGTGCCAGTCCATTGTGCAGGCGAATGATTTTGCGTCCGTCTATTCCCACATCCCGGATCATGAGAGCCTCGCAGCCGATACGGACAGGTAATAGCGCCGTATCACCCAGATAAAGGCGAGACCGCCCAGCAGATCCATGATCACGCCGGTATGCACCACATAAGGCAGAAAGGCGATGCGCGCACCAATATCGGCTATCAGGGTAATAACCGCGCCGGTCATCGCGCAGGCAGGCAGCGCATAGATGAAATGCTGGCCGGTAAAGGGGCGCACAATATGCGGCACAACAAGACCGACAAAGCCAATCGGCCCGCAAATGGCAACCGCAGAACTTGCACCGATAATAGCACAAACCAGCCCGATACGAGACACAACTAGCGCATTCACACCGGCCGAACGCGCTTTATCCTCTCCGAGTAGGATTAGCGTTAAAGGACGCGCCAATGCCAGCAGCACCATTAAAACTGCAATACCGATCCAGCCATAGCTATATAGTCTCTCACTATAGGCATGATTGATATTGCCGGTCAGCCAGGGCAGATAATCCATGCGCAAGGTCGGATGTCCGAGCAGCACCGCATTACTGATACCGGAAAACAACATGGCAATCAGCGTACCGGATAAAATCAGCATCAGACCACGCGGCGCGTCGCTGCCCCCTGCCAGACGCGAAACTGTGAGGCACGCTGCAAAACCGGTGAACCCGCCCAGCAATGCAGCAAGCCCTTGCTGCTCAAGTGTAAGCTTGAAATAGATTGCACCGACAACCACAAACATCGTGGCACCAGCATTGACACCCATTGTGGAAGAACTTGCCAGCGGGTTGCGGATCAATCCCTGAAAGACCAGCCCGCTGCAGGCCATCACCGCCCCGACATAGAGAGCAATCAGGCTGCGCGGCAATCGCTGATGCACAATAACCGCCTCTTCATAATTTGCCGGCGCATCCTGTTTCAATGCAGCGAATATTTCCTGCGGCGCGGCATATTTATCTCCCGTTGCCAGTGCCGCATAAAAACTCAGCAACAAAGCAACCAAGGAGAGAAGCAGAAACAGGTGCCGCCGCATCATCGCACCTGCCCGTCATCTTCAACCGGGAAAGGCTGGCAGATCATACGGCCTTTGCGGGTAAACACATCCGCCGAAATGTCAAAAACCATCTCAATATTGGCGGCATTAATCACGTCTTCAACACAGCCTGCCGCCCTTATCTGTCCGTCTTTGAGCATCACCACATCATCGGCAAACGTTGCGGTGAGATTGATGTCATGGAGTACCACCAGAACCGTCTTGCCATATTGCTGCGAGAGTTTGCGCACCAGATCCAGCACTGCATATTGATATTTGACATCCAGATGATTGACCGGCTCATCCATCAGAATGATGTCGGTATTCTGCGCCAGCACCATGGCTACCCATGCGCGTTGCCGCTGCCCGCCGGACAGCGAACTGACAGGACGGGACGCCTCAGCAGACAGGCCGACGATCTCAAGAACATCACGATATAATCTGCGGTCTTCATCCGATGGCCCGCCCAGCAGCGAGCGAAGCGCATAGCCACCCATCTCAACCAATTCACCCAGCGTCACGTAATCAGGACAATGCGCTTCCTGCGGCAGATAGGATAAACGGCGCGCCAGTGCCCGTCTGCCAATGTCACTGACAGACTCGTCATTCAGCAAAATCCTGCCGTCTGAAACTGGCACAAAACCCATGATCGCTTTCAGTAACGTGGATTTACCGCAGCCATTAGGTCCTGCAAGCGCAGTCACGCGCCCCGCTGCAAACTGCACCGAAAGATCAGTCAGGACCGGTCTACCGCCATATCCGGCAGAAATATTGTGAATGCTGAGAACCAAATTAGCCTCCGGCATTATCGCCAACGGAGAAATTTTTATATAAATTCCAAACTGCCACATTTGATAGTTCACATATCAAACAGACAATCGTGACAAGCGGCGCATTGCACGGCGGTCCTGTGCGATGCGCCACTGGTTCGGTAAATTTCCGGCTGTTATAAGGGTCAGAAATCAACCGATGCAGACAGCAGGAATGTTCTCGGTTTACCCAGACCGCCGCTCAGGCTGCTCCATCCCCAATAGGATTCATTGGTCACATTGAGCACACTTGCGCGCAATGTCAGAGGCTTGTCAGCCACTTTGGTCAGATAACGCAAACCGAGATCGAGCGTGGTGTAGGAAGGTACCGAAAGCGTATTAGTATTATTCACATAACGCTTGCCGACATGATTGATGTTACCGGTAACAGTCAGACCCTGAATAGACGCCACATCATATTCAAGCCCCATCTTGGCCATGAAGGACGGCGTACCTAGAGCCTTATTGCCCCTTTCAGCAATATTGGCAGTATCTCTCAGCTTGGCATCAATATAGGAAATACCACCGAGCATACGCAGGCCGGAAGCCAGCTCACCATAGACGGAGAGTTCCACACCACGGTTGCGCTGTTCACCATTGGCGCCGAACAGATTTGTTACCGGATCAACATACGCATTCGGCTTGCTGATCTGGAACATGCTGAGCGTGGTGGTTACCGTGCCAATATCCCATTTCACACCGGCTTCATATTGCTCGGTTTTATATGGTTTAAGCATAGTGCCAAAATTGTCTGCCCCCACAGGTGCAGCCTCCCCTTGGCTCAATCCCTGAATATAATTGGCATAAACAGAGATATTATCTGTTGCCTTATACAGCACACCAACAGCAGGCGTCACACGGCTTTCATCATAGTCCACGGCCATCATATGGCTTGGTAACAGATATTGCTGGTTTTCAACCCTCTGATATCGCGCACCTGCAGTCACCAGCAACCGCTCATCAAACAGGCTCATTGTATCGGAAAATGCGACACCGGTGAGCTTTTGTTCAATCCCGGCATATGGACCCATATTTGCAAAAGCGCTAACATCAGGAGCGGGACCAAAATCAATATTATAATAATTGGTCAGTGCCAAATTAGGCAGCGACAATGTGGTGAAAGTGTTTTTTGATGTAAAGCGTGTTGCTGACAGGTTCCATTCATGGTCGATACTGCCGGTCGCAAGCTCACCACGCAAGCCGATTTCACCGGAATATTGCGTACCATCAGACACCTGACGATTGCCTGAAATAGCCATAGTTCCATTATCATCCATAAGAACATTACGGGTGATCAGGGAATCGTAACCACCGCTGCGCCGCCCCCATGAAGCATAGGCAGTAATGGCATCCGTAATATCATATTCGCCCTTCAGCACCACGGTATCCGTGTCATTTTTATTGAATGACCACGGGGCTGCCAACGAGTGCTTGCCATTGAGCGGCCGAGGCAATCTCGTAACACCTGGGGCAATGGACAAACCGAAATAATTCACGCCATCCATATCTTCCCGCTGCTTGTAATAATCAACCGAGAAGCGCGCCCGCTCACCGCGCCAGTCCAGCGCCACAGAGCCGATTTTCATGCTGTGTTTTTCATTTTCAATGGCAGTATTGCCGTCACGCAGCACACCATTAAAACGGATACCCCATTCATTATTCGCGCCAAAGCGTCTGCCAAAATCAGCATGCACGCCCCACTGGCTGTCGGAAGCATAGGTGGTTGTAAGACGCGTAATAGGATCGTCCTGCGCACGTTTCGGCACAATATTCACACTGCCGCCGACACTGCCGCCCGGAGGCATGCCATTCAGAAATGCTGAAGGGCCTTTGAGCACTTCAATACGCTCGGCAAATTCTGTTGAGCCGCGCATATTCGGCGCCATGCCAATCAGCCCGTTATAGCTCACATCATCGGCAGCGCCCGCAAATCCGCGAATATAAAATGTTTCATATATATTGGATGTATTGGAAACATAAATTGACGGATCAGTTGCGCCAATCACTGAGCCAATATCCTTGGCCTGCCGGTTTTCCATATAGTCTCTGGTATAGGAAACTGTGCTGAACGGCGTGGAGAGCACATCCTTATTGCCCAGTAAACCAACGCGGCTGCCAGTGGCAACCTGCCCGCCAGCATAAGCCGGCGGAACATTCCCTTTACTACCGCCTGTATTAATCAGAATTGGGGCAAGTACTAACGAGCCATCAGCAGCAATACCGCCACCCGCATTAACATCACCGATTACAGCCTGACCGTTTTGAGTAACGCGTACCGGAATACCGGTGCCCGCCAGCATTATCTGTAAAGCCTGCGCGGAAGAGAGATTTCCCTTGACAGGCCTTGACCGGAGAGAGCGCGCAACATCCGGCGCAATCGTAACAGACAAACCTGACTGACCGGCAAAAACATCCAGCGCTGAGGACAAAGATTGCGCCGGAATATCAAAACTCTTTGTGCCCTGAGTCGTTTGGGCAAATGCGGTCATCGTATGGGGGCTGAGCACCACCAAACCGGCAAGCGCGCTGGACAACATAAGTTGGGAAAATGTGGCAACGCTCACAGATGAGACTGACCGGATATTCACAGGAAAAACCATAAACTTGACCTCGGCAGTAAATTATTATCATACCCCTAAAATAATTTACATGTTTAGTCAACAATACGGGATCAAGGCAAATCCACATTAAAAATATAATAATTACAGTTACTTAAATGGTAGACCCAAAATCATGAACTAAAAAATCAAGATTTAGGCAATCCAGCGGAAAACGCGCAAGCAATTATTGAAATAGCACCACTGAATTTTCTATAATATAGTTGATTTTTTAATTCATATTTTCTTAAAATTGCCTGCTTTTTGCCATATTGTATTACTTTTTTTAAACAAGCTTTCTTCATATATCAGACTAAAGTTTTATAGGAAGACAAAGAAAACCGGGCATCGAATAAGCCGGAAAATATAAAATATACGCCCATTGGCAGCTATTTTCTGCCGAACAATGACGACTACTCAGCAATTTTTGCCGACTTGATTCGCGGCTGGTGCGCAGCATCACAAGACAATAATCGATGCAGGTGTTTCTCATAATTAACCACCTCTCTACCACGCGAACTAAGTGAAATCTCTTTTCACTAAAATTCAACTGTTGACGATTCTATTTAACTTGATAAATTGACTCATGATTTAAATCTTCGTTTTCAGTAGAGCTTTCACCGCTCTGCTGATGCGATTCTGCTGGGTGAGAACCCGCAATTTCTATTCGCGTTTACATTAGGAAACGATGCCTTGTGCCTCTGGCGCAAGGCCTGCGGATTAAAGCGAAAACACTTCTTTGTCGCCTGAAAATCATGCTTTTCCAAGAGCATGTTATTGACCGGAGTATGTCCAATGGATGCAATTTCTATTCGAGATAACAGCTACTACCTGCAAAGGCAGGCGCTGCGGGAATCGAATGCCCGCAGCTATCCGCACCGTTTCCCGATCGCCGTTCAGTCCGCCAGCGGCTGTACCCTGACCGATAGTGACGGCAAAACCTATATCGATTGTCTGGCCGGTGCAGGCACGCTCGCTATCGGGCATAATCATCCTGAAGTACTGGACACATTACGCAATGTGCTGAATTCTGGACTGCCGCTGCACACACTTGATCTGGCAACATCAGTCAAAGACAATTTCATCACCGATCTTATGGATACGCTGCCTGTCGGTTTAAACGGTGAGGCAAAAATCCAGTTCTGCTCGCCCAGCGGTTCCGATGCCATTGAGGCCGCGATCAAACTGGCAAAAACCGTTACCGGCCGCAGTGATATTATCAGCTTCCGTGGAGCCTATCACGGAATGTCGCAAGGCTCGCTGTCGCTAATGGGCTCACTCACGCCCAAAGCTGCAATCGGCGCCTTGCTCCCCGGTTCGCATTTCTTTCCCTATCCCTATTCCTACCGCTGTCCGTTCGGTCGTGGCGGTGCGGAAACCACTCGGCTTGCGATTGAATATCTGGAACGCGCACTGCGTGATCCCGAAGGCGGCATCAACCGCCCCGCTGCTATTATTCTGGAGGTCATACAAGGCGAAGGCGGTGTAATTGAAGCGCCCGCAGAATGGTTGCAGGCCGTGCGCCGCCTCACTACGGAACTTGGCATCTTGCTGATCATTGACGAGGTACAGACCGGCGCGGGCAGAACCGGAACTTTCTATGCTTTTGAAAAATCAGGAATTATTCCCGATATCATCGCTCTGTCGAAAGCTATTGGCGGAGGCTTACCTCTTGCGGTGATCATCTATCATGAAAAATTTGATCTGTGGCAGCCTGGAGCCCATGCGGGCACCTTCCGCGGCAATCAGTTGGCTATGGCAGCCGGTTCCAAAACTCTGGAAATCATCGAGCGCGACCGCCTCGCCAGCCATGCAGCTATTATCGGCGCTGAACTCAAAGCCGCATTGCAGCATATTGCAACCCAAACGCCCTATATCGGTGATGTGCGCGGGCGTGGCCTTATGCTGGGGCTGGAAATTATTGATCCGCATGGTGCTGCTGACCAGCTCGGCCATCATCCGCACGGCCCCGAATTTGCATCGCTCGTGCAGCGTGAAGCTTTTTATCGCGGATTGATTGTTGAAACCGGCGGACGCCACGGAAGCGTGCTGCGCCTCTTGCCACCGCTTACAATGACACGGGAAGAAGCGACACGCGTAGCCACAATCTTCTCCGATATTTTCGCTTCACTGGAACGACAGGTCGCATGATGTTTGATACAAAACCCACCGATAGCCGTCGCTGCAGCGCCCACCGCTGCGACGGCAATTACCTCGATTACGTGTTTTCCTCCGACATTAAATCGAGCGTCTTTTACAAGAGCATCATGCATTATGCGATTGATCTGCTTCAAACCTGCAATAATGACGACAAAATCTATTCCGGCGCGACTATTGCCGATATTCGCAAGCTTTTGCAGGATATTGAAATGCTGCCGAAAAACGGCACCGGTGTGATCAAGGCACTCAGAGAGCTTGGCAGACCGTCAGTGGAACATGCGCTGAAAGTGAGTTCAGCCGCAGCGGTGGCGCATCTGCATTGCCCCGTGGCAATCCCTGCGCTTGCTGCTGAAACTCTGATCAGCGCCACCAATCAGTCGCTGGATTCATGGGATCAGGCACCTTTTGCAACTTTGCTTGAGGAACGTGTTATCCAATGGCTGCTTGAGCTGACCGGCGCATCACATCAGGCCAGCGGTTGCTTCAACAGCGGTGGCAGTCAATCCAATATGACGGCGCTTTATCTCGCCATCGAACAGATGCCGGAAATTGAACGCAAAAATTTCGTCATCTTTACCTCCGAAAATGCTCATTTCAGCATCCTCAAAGGTGCACGTATTCTCGGCCTTGCCGCCGATGCGGTTATTCCGGTGCCAATAGACGAAAACGGCCGTATGTCTGCCGCGCAACTGCATCCAGCCATTATCAAAAGCAGGCAGGATCATAAAGTGCCGCTTGCAATTGTTGCCACCGCAGGCACCACCGATCTGGGTGCGATTGATCCTCTGTCCGAAATTGCCGATATAGCGGAATTGCATAATCTCTGGCTTCATGTCGATGCAGCCTATGGCGGCGGACTGCTTTTCACCCCACACCGCGACCAGCTTAAAGGCATCGAACGCGCGCATTCTGTGACGATTGATTTCCATAAAATGCTATTTCAGCCAATCAGTTGCGGTGTTTTGTTAGTAAAGAATAAGACATTCTTTTCGCCACTCGCTTCAAAAGCTAATTATCTTAACCCTGAAGAGGAAGTCTTTGCCGATGCGCCCAATCTTGTGGAACGCTCCCTGCAAACCACAAGGCGCGGCGATGCGCTGAAAGTGGCCATAACCATGCGCTCCGTGGGGCGTGACGGGATCAGCGAAATGGTGTGCAAGACGCTGGAAAATGCCAAGGCTGCGGCAATAGCCATCAGAGCACGCGACCAGCTAGAACTGATACAAAATCCGCAGCTTTCCACTGTTATGTTCCGCTATGTGCCGCGTGACAGCAGCCAATGTGGCAACCGCATTGCGCTCAAAATACGCGAACAGCTTTTCAATGAAGGCACAGCCGCCATTGCTACCACGGTGTATCAGGGACGTGTCTGCTTCAAGCTCACAATGCTGAACCCGTATTCCGATGCGGATATAGTCAACCGCATCCTCAACCGCATAGTGGCAATGGCTGAAGAGCTGGAACAAGCCCCAGACCTTGTGCAGTCGCAGCAGGCTTCCGCCTGAATGCTCTGCCTCACAACAATCTCTGCACGGAGAAGATATCCATGGATATTTTTCAACCCGAAACCTCGGAATTTGCCTATTCCCGCTTTGATCCTCTGATCAGCAGAACTGTCAGTTTTCGTTTATTGGATAAGAACAAAGACACAGAACTGCTCTGGCGCTGGATGAATATGCCTCACGTCATCACCCAGTGGAAAATGAATGTACCGGTTGAGGAGATTGCGGCCTATATCGACAAGAACCTCGCCGATCCGCATCAGGACCCGTATATTGGTTTCATCGACGGCATAGCGATGAGCTATTGGGAAGCCTATTGGGCGAAAGATGATATTCTCGGACGTTATTATGATGCGCTGGAGAATGATCGTGGCTGGCATATGCTGGTGGGCGAAAAGGCCTATTTTGGCCGCGACACCGCCCGTGCTGTGATTACCGGTTTCACTCGTTTTCTGTTTCTGGAAAATCCTGCAACGGAAAAAATCGTTGGCGAGCCCAGCGTGCGTGCGCGCAGTCTGCTTCGCTATGCAGCAGATTGCGCCTTTGAAGAACAAGGCGAAATCGACCTGCCCGACAAACGCGCCAAGCTGATGTTCTGCCACCGCAAAAACTTTACCGCGAAATGTGGGCTATAAAAGATGACAGCCTCTAATCTCCTCGGCATCGGCCTCGGGCCGTTTAATCTCGGTCTGGCGGCACTGCTATCCTCCCATGACAGTCTCAGCAGCGTCTTTCTTGAGCGTAAACCGGAATTTCGCTGGCATGACGGCCTGCTCATGGAAGGCACCACATTGCAGGTACCTTTTCTGGCAGACCTCGTCACAATGACTGACCCGACCCATCCGCTCAGTTATCTTAATTATCTGCGCCGGCATCACCGGCTCTATAATTTCTATTTCTATGAGCGTTTTTTAATTCCGCGTCTGGAATATGATGACTATTGCCGCTGGGCATCGCAGCAGCTTGCCTTCTGCCGTTTTGGCGAGACGGTGGAGAATGTGTCTTATGACGACAGACAGAACCTGTTCAGAACCGAAACTGTGCGGACGGATGGCAGCAGCCGTTCCTATCTTGCGCATAATCTTGCGCTCGGCATCGGCACAGTGCCTTATTATCCGGCATGGGCGCAATCAAATTCCGGCCTGATACTGCACAGCTCGCAATTCAACCATTACCGCGAACAATTGCAAAAATGCAAAACCGTCACTGTCATCGGCTCAGGCCAGAGTGCGGCTGAATGTGTTCTGGCGCTTTATAGCGCTTTGACACCGAATATGATCAGCAATGGCGCTTCCATTCAGTGGATATCGCGCTCTGCCGGTTTTTTCCCGATGGAATATTCCAAACTCGGGCTGGAATATTTTTCGCCGGATTATATGCAGTATTTCCACACAGTGCCGCGCGAAAAACGCCGCGACATTACCCGAAAACAGGGTCTGCTTTATAAAGGCATCAGTATCTCCACCATCGCGGAAATCTTTGATCTACTTTATGAACGCTCTGTCGGCGGTGCCACAACCGGCCTGACACTGATCGCCAATTGCAATGTCAACAATGCTGAATACACCCCGCAAAACGGCGTGTTCCGTCTGTCTGTCAATAATCCGGAAAGCGGTGCCACAGGCATTTATGAAACCGATGCTGTCATTCTTGGCACCGGCTATCATCATGTCTGGCCCGAATGGTTCACCCGTTTGAAAGACACAGTGCTGGCAACGGATGAAGACGACAACATTCTTGTGGATGAAAATTTCTGCGCCAAACGCTGCGATGGCGGCACAGGAAAAATCTTCATCCAGAATGCCGAAACATTCCACCACGGTGTAGGTGCGCCGGATCTCGGCCTTGGTGCCTATCGTAATGCCACCATTATCAACCAGCTTTTAGGGCATATTCATTATCCGGTGCCGGTAAATTCATCATTTCAGCAATTCGGCCTTTGATAATGCAGTAATTTCAGAGCTCAAAAACAGCGCCGCATTTTTATGCGGCGCTGTTTTAATAATTATCAGGCGTTCAGCAAGGCTAACACATCCTGCGCATTGCGGCAGCGCATCAATTGTGCAGGCGACAGAGACACAGAGAAACTCTCACTCAACCGTGCCGCAATCAGTTTCAGATGCTGCGGGCGCAATCCCAGCCCGATAAAATCTGCAGTCGCACAAACCGGTTGAGCCACTGCCGGTTTCAGCACATCCAGATAAGTCTCGAGCACCTTGCGCTGTGCTGGCGATATTTCAGGCACAGCCGGTTTTGTCTTCTCTGCGGTTTTCACCGCTTCCAGAATTTTACGAGCAGTGCCACGGTCCGGCTTGCCATTACGCGAAAAAGGCAATTCATCAAGTTGCATAAAATGGGATGGCACATGAGATTGCGGCAGGCGTTCACGGGCAAAATCCCGCAAGTCGACTGACGATAATTGCGCCCCGCTCTCCACCACATAAACTGCGCCCAGCACTGCCTCGCCCTGTTTTTGATCACCTATATCAACCACCATAATCTGCCGAAGCTGCGGATGTGTGATCAGCTCATTCTCCACATCTGGCAGCGACACGCGCACACCGCGTATCTTCACATAGCCATTGACGCGGCTGTCAAAAACAATCACGCCGTCATGGCGGTAGCGCCCGCGATCTCCGGTTTTAAAGGCCCGCAACTCTGTGCCCTTTTCATCGAGAATCGTCACAAAATCCGTCTGGATAATTTCGCCGCTTTCCAGATAGCCCAACGCCACATTCACACCGGCCGTATGGATCCGCCCGGCAACACCGGCAGGGCAATGTTCGCCCTGTTCATCCAATACGAAATAGCTGTTTTCTGGCAGCGGAATACCATAAGGAATAATGCGTACATCCTCCGCTCTAATCTCATGCCAGATGCTCCAGATCGTCGTTTCCGTCGGCCCGCCAAGCGATACCAGCCGCGCTTGCGGCAGCAATTCACGTAACTCGGCAATAATTACCGGCTTGATATAATCCCCGCCCTGTGAAATCAGCCTCAGGCTTGTTAATTCATCCCCGCGCCTGCAAGCCAGCAGCATTTCCAAAATTGCCGGCACGGAACACCATAACGTTACCCGATGTTCGGCAATCAGCTGGTTCCAACGGATGGCATTCTTCTCCTCACCGGCTTCCGGTAACACCAGTGTGGCACCGACCGTCAATGCGCCCAGAACATCAAAGACCGACATATCATGATGCAGCGGCGTAACAGAAATAAACACATCGCGCTCTGTCGCCTGCCAGTTTTCCAGCGTACAGGTGATTACATTATTGGTGGAGCGGTTGGTCAGCACCACGCATTTCGGCTTGCCAGTGGTACCCGATGTATAAAGATAATAGGCAGGACTTTCACTGAGCGAAAGCGTGGCAGGGCTAAGAGGAGAACTTGCCACAGGCTCTGCCGTCATCAAAACCTCAAACGTGACCACGGGGTGCGCCGTGGTCACATCTTCTGTACCAACCACTAGATCAGGGCAACAATTTTGCAGAAGATAATCCAACCGCTCCTGTGGTGATGCGGCATCAATCGGTACCCAGATTATACCCGATAATGCACAGGCAAGGACGATGGCCGTGTGTTCGGGACTGCGCGGCAGGCAAACAGCAACCACACTGCCCTGCGCCAGTCCCCGCGCCTGCAGACTGCCCGTGATGCGGCGCACTATGCCGCCAAGCTCTGCATAGCTGATACGCTGTTGTCCATAAATCAGCGCAACCTTACTGTTATCGGCAGCAAAAATATGATCAGCAATACGCCGCAGAAAAGGTGCATCCTGCGCTGTCATTGGCATATTGTTGAAACAATAATGACTGAGATCAGTTATCGCCCGAATGCTCACTGCAAATTCACCGCTGGCGGCAATCTTATGCGCAGCTTTGCTCAGCGCCTGCAAAATATCCTGCACCATTGCCTGATCCAGCGCTTCACGCGCATAATCAATATCAAATACCAGATCACCGGCAGCATTGACTGAGAAGCGGATATCCATCGCCACCTGCGGCGTTTGCGTCTGTCCGCTATGCAAGTATGCCGAACTATCTTGCCCCAAAACGGGCCAAGATAAACCATTGGTAATCACGACCGGCAAAACCGGCAGACTTCCGGTATTTTCAAACAATAAACGTGCGATATCTACACCCGAAAATGCGGGATGGCTGAGCCCTTCTAGCACATCCTGCTGTAAAACTGCCGCACGGGTGGCAAAATCGCCCTCTTGTTTCTGCCAGTTTACAGCAATAAAACTCGAATTATTGGCAAGTGTGGCGGATATTTGCGGCGCCACAGGAATGCCGACACACAGACTGTTTTCCTCTGTGCGGCAGGACAAAACTTCAAGCACAAGCGCCGTCAGTACCGAGTTTTTAAACAGGCCTTTACGTGCACCGACACGACTCAAGGCGCTGAAAACTGCAGCCGGAATGACGATGCTTTCCCGCCCGTAGCGCGACTGCATGATCTGGTCAAGCGGCTTACTCCAAGGCAGGCGCAGCGGCGCTTCAACAGCTTGCAATTTGTCCTTCCAGTAATCGGCATCAGCCTTGAGCTGCACATCATCATAATGCGCGACCGCCGTTTCTTCATCCTGATCAACTCCGCTTCCGCCTTCAAATAATTCACGCATCAGTTGCGCAATTGACCGGCCATCAGCGATCATGGCATCAAACCGCGCGAAGAGAATGTAATCTTCAGCCTCGCTCTCAAGTTTCGGCAGACGGAACAGCTTAATCTTCCATGGAGCACGCTCCGCCCCCATAATCTCGTGGGCATAAGCTTCCCTTTGCTGCTCAATCAGACAGATCGCTTCCGCACGGCCCAGACCACGATAATCAATCTCCTCCCAGTTGACCTGCACATCAGCCCGTATAGATTGCATGAATACTTCTGGCTCAATCCACGTGCGCAGACAGGCATGGCGCTGTACCATCTCTTGCAGGCGGCATTTCAGAACTGCTGGATCGAAGATGCCGCGATATTCACGAAACTCCTGCATTGCCACGCCGCCAAGCGGTACACTTTCACCCCGCCCCGCCAGATAAGCACGCTGCAATACAGTCAAAGGCTGGTTCTTCTTTGTCGGAGCCACAATCTGCACCTCGTCCAGATAATCAGGCACATCGGCCGCCTTCTTCAGACAGACGATAAAATCATCAAACAAATCGCTTACCCATTGCGCAGGCAAAGCGTCCAGCCGAATATCCCAATTAACCAGAAGACCGCCTTGATAAGCGGCCATCTGCGCATCCAGCGCCACTTGTGAGCCTTGCGAAACTGCCCAATCCATCACTCCGAAGACCTTCCGCACCATATCGGAAAACAGTGCTCCACCGTCCAGATCAAGGGCTGCGGTAAACACCACCGGCGCCAGTTGCGGCCTGCCGTTATGGCGGGAAAGATCGCGCATCACATTGACACCGGAATAGGCGGAATGTTCCATCTGGCTGATCAGTTTGGCATGCAGCTGTCGGCATAAATCCGCAAGTGTGGGCGCGGCATCCAGATCGATCTCTGCAATGAGAATATTGGCAAATTCTCCGGCAATATTGCCGACATCCTCCACCAGCGGTAAGCGCCAGAACGTTGGCACATTCAGACGGAATTGCCGGTCACCGGTTTTGCGCCCCAAGGTCGTGGCGAACAGGCCAAGCATCATTGCTGCAGCGGTTATCCGATATCTGCGCGCCAGTTTTTGCAATGCCTTCCATTGTACAGCATCGATTTGCCGTGCAAGCCTGTGACTCTGCGGCTGCGCCATATCAGTGCGTAAGGGCAAAGTCGGTGCAGGTGGAATGTCCGTAAGCCTGGCACGCCACCATTTTTTATCACGCTCACGCGTCTTTTTCAGCGCACTATCCGAACGATACCGGTCGAGCCAGTCAAAATATGTTGCGGCCGGCTGACAGACAGTTTCCGGTGCCTGATAAAGTGCCGCCAGGTCATGCATCAGTAGACGGAAAGAAGACGGATCAATAGCAATCATATCCGTATCAGCATGAAAGCGAAACTGCCCGTCGTCCAACAAGGTCAGAGAGAATCGCACTGCCCGCCCCGAGCACAAATCAAGCTTCTGATGTGTCCAGACCTGCCGCTTTTGTTCCAAAAAATCTTGCTTTTCGGATAAGGGCTTGCCGCGCAGATCATCAATTTCAAGCACCGGAAGTTGCGGCGTGTCCGCGATTGTTTGCTGCCCGTCATCTGTTACGCGAAGTGCCATCATCGGATGCAGTTTTGCAAGCCGCTCAAGCGCCTGTTGCAGTCTGTCAGCATCAATGCCGCATCCGTTAAACTCGGTATAAAGATGGGAGGCGACACCACCGAGCGGCGTCTGCTTATCACGGCCGACAAAACAAGCGGCCTGCATGGAATTTAACTCTCTGAACATCGTACCGTCTGCTGGATGGGTCATGATAATCACACTCGCCTAAAAAACTTGATTGCTTTATTCAAGTTATGAATATATGATAAAAACATTCAAGTTTTAATTTGGCCTGTGTGCAGAACAAAACTGAATGGTATCGCCGGTACATAGCCTCTTCCAGCTGGAGATTTCCCAATACCGGACATGGGCAGGAGGTGCATATCAGCGAAACGAAAATCGCTTATCCGCAAATTCTCAAACCAAAGAACCCGATTGTTTAGCGAATAAATTGTGAGGGCGTTTCATTCCGATCTGAAATTTCTGCCCGATGCCGCAGCCGATCCCCTCTGCGCTGCAGGTATTTTCCCTTACATCCGTCACAGGAGTGTAATGAGCATGAAAGCAAGTCACCTCAGAACCGATGTGTCTGAAGAACAATCTGATGTTAATGGCGAAAGGTTTTTCTCGTTTACGTCCGGAAATAAAGAACTGCGCACCCGCGGTCTGCACCGCGAAATTAACACTCCTGCAGAAAACGGCAGCGATACCAATAGTGTTTTTCAACGCACTATAAAAGCTGCATTGAGAGAAGCGCAAAAAAACGGACAGGATAATCCGGTCATTGTCGGCGCTATTCCCTTCAACCCTGCAGAACCATCCTGTCTTTTCGTCCCGCAATCTTATGAATGGCACGATCTTGCACCTGCCGTTTCTTTCGCCGCCCCTGCTGTTTTAAAACCCGCCGCACAGAAAAGCCTCCCCGATGAAGCCGGTTTCAAACGTGCGGTGGAACAGGCAATTGCCAATTTCCGCCTCAGCGATGTACGCAAGGCCGTGCTTTCAGTGATGCGTGAGATCACGTTCGAACAGGATGTCGATACGCAGCAAATGCTCGCCAATCTGCGCGCGCAAAACCGCGAGGGCTATCAGTTCAGCTTGTTATTGGATGATGGCGCGGTGCTTGTCGGTGTCAGCCCTGAACTTATAATCCGTAAAAGCGGCAGCAATATCATTTCCAATCCGCTGGCAGGTTCGGCAAAACGCATGAGCGATCCGCTTGCCGATCAGCACAATGCACAGCAACTCAACCACTCTGAAAAAGACCTTTATGAACACCGGTTGGTGATTGAGGACATTGCCGCCCATTTGCAACCTGTTTGCGATAGGCTGGATGTGCCGCACCGGCCTTCGCTGATCAGCACAGCCGCGCTCTGGCATCTTTCAACGCGCATTCACGGCACCATTGCCGATCAGTCGCTGACGGCCTTGCAGCTTGCCTGTCTGCTGCATCCGACACCGGCGGTTTGCGGCTATCCGACCGAACGCGCCAGACGGCTGATCCATTTTATCGAACCTTTCGAGCGGCGCTTTTTCACCGGCATGGTTGGCTGGTCAGATGCGCAGGGCAACGGGGAATGGGTGGTGACCATCCGCTGCGGCAGCGTGCGGCGCAATATTGTGCAGCTTTTTGCCGGTGCAGGCATTGTTGAGGCCTCCGACCCCGCCTCGGAATGGAACGAGGTGCAAACCAAACTCGGCACGATGCTGCGCGCTTGTGGCCTGAATAATTAGAGCACAATGCACCCTATCGAGCGCGCAAACTCTCTCTGACGCTTTAAAAGCATAGCATAATTTCACCTTAGACTGGTAGAATAATGACAATTGAATTCACACGCTGGCCGCAGGAAAGAGCCGATCTCTATCGCCGCAAAGGTTACTGGATTGATCAGCCACTCACTCGAATTCTCCTGAACCAGAGCCTTACACGACCGGATGCCCCGGCCATTCTCTGCGGTGAGCGCTGCATCAGCTATGCCATGCTCGATCAGCTCTCCGGCAACCTGGCGACCCGCCTTCGACTTGCCGGTATCAGTCAAAGCGATACTGCCCTGGTACAACTGCCCAATATTGCGGAATTTTACATCGTATTTTTCGCATTGCTTAAAGCGGGCATTGTGCCGGTTAATGCGATTTACTCCCATCGCAGACTTGAGCTCACCGCCTATGCCCGCCAGATCAAGCCAAAACTGATCATAGCTACCAAACAGCATGAGCTGTTTAAGGATAACCGCTTTCTGGAGGAACTGGATGCGGAAGGTCTGCGCCCACAACTCACACTGCTTGCCGGTGATGACAGCGATGCGCATGAAGCCAACGAACTCGGTAACTGGCTGCAAGAACCGGATGGCAGCATCATTGCCCCGACGCTGGCACCGACACCGGCGGATGAAGTTGCCTTTTTCCAGCTTTCCGGCGGCAGTACCGGCACACCCAAACTCATCCCCCGCACCCATAATGATTATGATTACAGCGTACGTGCCAGTGCGGATATCTGCGAATTAACACCGCAGACGCGGTTTCTCTGCGCGCTGCCCGCAGCCCATAATTATGCCCTCAGCTCTCCCGGCGCACTTGGCGTCTTTCATGCCGGCGGCTGCGTTATTCTTGCGCCAAATCCTGAACCGCTTGGCTGTTTCACCCTGATTGAGCGTCACCGCATTGATATGGCTGCCCTTGTACCGCCAGCCGTAGCGCTTTGGTTGCAGGCTGCCCCCGAACATCAGGAAAAGCTGCATTCGCTCAGGCTGATTCAGGTGGGCGGCGCCAGTTTTGCCGAGGTTCTGGCACGCAAAGTTCCAGAAATTCTGCACTGCCGTTTGCAGCAGGTTTTCGGCATGGCGGAAGGTCTGGTGAATTATACCAGAGCGGGAGATGATGAAGAATTTGTCTTCACCACACAAGGCAGACCGATCAGTCCCGATGATGAAATCCGCATTACTGATGAAAACGGCAATGAGCTGCCTGATGGTGAGGCCGGTATGCTTGCCACACGCGGGCCCTATACATTTTGCGGCTATTATAACAGCCCTGAGCATAATGCCCGTATCTTCGACAAGGAAGGTTTCTATTATTCGGGTGATATTGTTGAACGCAATGCGCAGGGCTATCTGCGTGTTGTCGGCCGAGTGAAAGATCAGATCAATCGCGGCGGTGAGAAAGTCGCCTCGGAAGAAATCGAAAATCTGATCGTTCTGCATGATGATGTGACCCATGCTGCCCTTGTGGCGATGGATGATGAGCTGCTGGGCGAGAAGAGCTGCGCCTTTGTCGTCTCCCGCAACCCGCAACTGAAAGCACCTACCCTGCGCCGTCATCTCGCAGCACTGGGTATCGCCGAATATAAATTGCCGGATCGCATTCAGTTCATCGAACATATGCCACTCACACCTGTCGGCAAAATCGACAAGAAACATCTGCGTTCGCTTCTCGCACAAAATGCCAGCGCGCTCTGAGCGCTAAGCGGGAAAGCAGCTTAGCACTAAACTTAAATCTTCCCATTTCATTATCAGAAAGCCAGCTATGACAATTCCTAAAATTGCTGATTATGCAATTCCGCAGCCTGCGACCTATCCTGCCAATAAAACTGCATGGACCATCAATTCATCCCGCGCTGTTTTGCTGATCCATGATATGCAGCGCTATTTCCTGCGTTTCTATAATGCGGAAGGCACATTGATGCAGACTTTGGTGCACAATCTGGTGCGCCTGCGCCAATGGGCAAAAAGCCATAACATCCCCGTCATTTATACCGCCCAGCCCCATAATCAGTCCGCTGAAGACCGCGCTTTGCTGAACGATATGTGGGGGCCCGGTCTAACCGTGGCAGACCCGGAAGCGCAGCAGATTATTGATGAGTTGGCACCGGACAGCAGTGATCTGGTGCTGACCAAATGGCGTTACAGCGCTTTTCAGCGCTCCCCCCTGAAACAGCAAATGAAAGAATGGAACCGCGACCAGCTGATTATCGGCGGGGTCTATGCCCATATCGGCTGCATGATCACGGCGGTTGAAGCTTTTATGAGCGATATACAGCCATTTTTGGTGGGCGATGCGATAGCAGATTTTTCCGAGGATGAGCACCGGCTCGCGCTAAAATATGTTGCTACACGCTGCGGTTGCGTGTTCGGGACCGATAATCTGGTGCAGGAGCCTGCCACAGGCACCACCCGCAGCTGGCTGCAGCAGCGTGTACTGCAACTAGTTGAGGACGCCAGTGAGTTTGATGCCGATGAAAACCTGATTTTTTACGGGCTGGACTCGCTTAAAGTCATGAAATTTTCTGCAGAGCTGAAAGAGCGCGGGCTGGACATCAGCTTTGAGGAACTGGCACTTGACCCCACCCTGACAGCATGGTGGGCACTAATTGAAAAGCAGCAACAGGCAGCCTGAAAATGAGCCTTCTGGATATCAATAAATACGCCTCTTTTGCTGGTAAGCGTGTCATCATCACCGGTGCTGCACAAGGCATCGGGCGCTGTATTGCCGAGCAATTCATACGTCAGGGTGCCCGTGTCACCGGCATTGACTGCAAAGCTGCGGATCAGAGCAGCGGCTGCAGTTTCCAGTTGCTGCAAGCCGATATTGCCGATGCAGCAGCAGTGAGAAAACTCTGCGATCATTTGAAAGCGGAAGATAATACGCTGGATATATTGGTCAATGTTGCAGGCGTTTTGAAACCCGGCACCACGGAGAGCCTTTCCGCCGATGACTGGCAAACCTGCATTGACGTGAATGCCAGCGGCGCATTTTACATGCTGCATAACTGGGCGCCGGTCTTTCGCAAACAAAGACACGGGGCGATTGTCAATGTTGCCTCCAATGCCGCCCATGTGCCGCGCATCAATATGGCGGCCTATTGCGCCTCTAAAGCGGCAATGACCAGCCTCAGCCATTGCGTAGCACTGGAGCTTGCACCTTATGGTGTTCGCTGCAATGTGGTTTCCCCCGGATCAACCCGCACGCCCATGCTGGCAGACATGTTGCAGAACAACTCCGGTGAACAGCAGCTGATTGACGGCCTGCCGGCGCAGTTCAAACTTGGCATACCGCTCGGCAAAATTGCGGTACCGGATGACATTGCCAACGTTGTGCTGTTTCTGGCCTCTGATCTGGCAGGGCACGTGACCATGCAGGATATTGTTGTAGACGGAGGAGCAACTCTTGGCTGCTGAAGGACATTCCCCTGCTCGACCGGACATGCAACCGTTTAGACTTGCACCATGGCCGGAGCTGGCCGGAGATACCAGCCTGTTTATGTGCCGCTATCCCTGCAGTGATCTGCCCCTGAACCCGGATTTTCGTGATATGGAAGCGGTGACTTTGCCGGATACATTTAAGTCTTTTGCCCCGCGCCGCAAAGCAGAATTTATTGCAGGACAGCGCTGCGCTCGTGAAGCACTGCGTACAATAACCGGTATGGTTGCCGCCCCTCACCGCACGGCCAATCATGTGCCGGTGTGGCCGCTGGGCACGACAGGCTCCATATCCCATTGTAACGGCTATGCCCTCGCCATTGCTGCAGAAAATGTCCGCTATTGCGCTGTAGGCATTGATATTGAAACGCTCCAAACTAAAGACGAGGCAGAAAAAATTGCTGCTCTGGTTTTAACCCGGGATGAAATGCAACGCCTGCCACAGCAGTGCAAAGGCCTTGCCGTCACCACAGCCTTTTCAGCCAAAGAGAGTCTTTATAAAGCGCTCTACCCGCAGATAGGCCGTTTCTACGGATTTTATGCAGCAGAAATGACAGTGGACTTCAGCAAACGCGCAGGCCGGTTAAGGCTCACAAAAGATTGGTCGCAACACTGGCGACGTGGTCAGGAAATCGCTGTACACTTACATTTCATGCAAAATTTTGTGCTGACATGCGTAGCTCTGCCTGCTGGTTCTATATAACTTATTAAAATATTTAAAACATGTATAATCCGGTAGCGTGTTTTTATGACAGTCATTTTTGTGGGCTGTAATTCATTTCGCACAAAACTGGTATATAAGTTTATTCGAATATCAGGATGACGCAGCCCGTGTTACCGTCATTTGCCCGTTCTGAGAAACTAGAGAATATATGATGAGTGCCATAAAATCAGCCCGTGGCCGGCCACGGCGGGAAATCACGCGGACGCAAATTGCAGATGCCGGAATTGCTATGGGACTGCCAAAGATTTCTATCGTCGGTGTTGCAGCAGCACTTAGCCTCAGTCATATGACGCTTTACACGTATGTATCCTCTTTAGATGAGCTCAAGCAGTTAGTTGCGAGCGAAATTTTCCTACGCTGGCAGCTTCCTGCCCCACATGACGAGCCATTGGAAGAATACATGGAAACTTTCGGTGCTAGTATGTGGCACTTTGTGGAAAAACATCCGGGCATCGCACCGTATTTGCTACGTGAAGATTTGATTACACCGGATATGATTACAAAAATTCATAACCACCAAAAATTATTAGTGCAATCCTATAATCTTACAAATGAGCAAGCTCATTGGCTTTTTCAAACTGTCGCGCATGTGTGTGTTGCTGTTGCTGATACCCTTATTCCCAAAGAAGAAACAAGCCAAAACAGTGGCCATAGAGGAAACTGCGAAATTAAAAATAAATATATGCTTGGTGTCAAAGCTTTAATTATTGGTTCTTTATCTATGATATCTGAAAATTAATGCACTCTTATTCGGCATCAGCAGCTTTGAAACAAACGTAGCTTATTTCGGCTTATTATAGCTTGCTCAACAGAAGCGGGAATGGGACAAAAAGCGAGATGCAGACACCGACGACCAAAAGCTTCGATCATAGGGTGTCACTAGCACTGCCAAGCCGAGATTTTACCGCTTAAATGATCATTTCCTAAGCTACGGCGTCAAAAGGCAGGCAAATCCAATCTTCCAAAGCCCAAATGTCTCAGATAATTGGACGACACATCCTGCATTCTATAAATTCGGCATTTTACAGATTGTCATCCAATAAAGGTGTCAGTCGCCATCGGTTTGTCGCTATAAGCACTAAAACTAAAATATATGAATAGACCGCTTCACAGCAAGCGGACTATTTGCAAATACTTCATGCAACGAACCGCTGCTGAAACAACGGTTCATTACAAGATTCTTTTTGAGATCAGCCCAATTCGGCTTTGATCAGCGCAACCCAATAGCCAATACCAAAAAGCAATGCTTGGTCATTAAAATCAAAATGCGGTGTATGCACATGATGAAAATGTCCGTTTTCATCCACACCATTGCCCATCAGCATGAATGCGCCCGGCTTGTTCTGCAACATATAGGCGAAATCCTCCCCCGCTGTGATCGGCGGAAAATCGCTGTCCACATTTGCTTCACCCGTCACACAGACAGCCGCCTTTGCAGCAATGGCAGTCTCTTCAACACTATTAACAAGAGCCGGATAACCTCTCTTATAAAGCACAGAGGCACTGCATCCGTAAGCTGCTGCCAGATTTTGCCCCAGTTCAGACAAGCGGTTTTCCAAGATGTCCCGCACTGCCGGATCATATGACCGTGCCGTGCCATGAACTGTAATTTCAGAAGGAATAACATTACCGGAATCAGGATGACCGCCGGCAATATATCCGACACTGATCACCGCCGTTTCTCGCGCCGGTACACTGCGCCCGACAATGCTCTGCAGGCCGGTCAGAAAATGTCCGAGCGGCACGCTCGGATCAGTTGCACGGTGCGGTACGGCACCATGACCGCCGGTTCCTTTGAAAACCACCGTCCATGTATCAACATTGGCCAGCATCGGGCCAGAACGGATACCGAATTTACCCAAGGCCAGCCCTGGTTCATTGTGCAACCCGTAAACGGCATCACAAGGAAAGCGCTGAAACAGGCCGTCCTCGATCATGCACAGACCGCCGCCGCCCTTTTCCTCTGCCGGCTGGAAGATGAAATGAACCGTACCGGCAAAGTCGCGATGTTCCGATAAATAACGTGCGGCCCCCAGCAACATGGTTGTATGGCCGTCATGACCACAGGCATGCATTTTGCCTTCAATTGCCGAGGCATAGGGCACATTGGTTGCTTCAACAATATCCAGCGCATCCATATCCGCCCGCAAGGCTATTGCCCTTGAACCGGGTCTTGTACCTGTCAGCGTGCCGACCACGCCGGTACCGGCAATGCCTGTGGCCACATCAATACCCCATTTTTTCAGGGTGTCAGTCACCAGTGCAGCAGTACGGTGTTCTTCAAAAGCCGTTTCCGGATGTTTATGAATATCATGTCTGATAGCAATAAGTTCCGGCAGATAACTGCTGATCGTTTCTGACAAGCGATCATCCATTTCATCTGTCTCCATAAGTGTGATCAATCATCGAGGGAAACATGGCGCGTTTCCCGCATAAGAAACATGGCGATCACCGCCAACGCATTGGCAACAACAAGATACCAGGCCGGTGCCATCGGGCTGCCGGTCACACTGATCAGCCATGTCACCACAAACTGCGCGGTGCCGCCGAAAATCGTTACAGCAACCGCATAGGAAAATGACAAGCCGATACTGCGCACCCGTCGGGGGAAGGATTCAGGTATCATACCCAGCATTACACCGGCATTAAGCGAATGCAGTGTCACCAGCAAAGCCACCATCAGCAACAACGTGGTACCGGTTTGCTGATAAGTGATCAACATAAAGGCCGGATAGGCTGCCAGTACCAGCAGCACACGCGGAATAATCATCACAACTTTGCGGCCATACCGGTCTGACAACCAGCCGCCGACAACGCTCATTACCGCCATTGTCAGACCGGTTACCAAAGTAGCCAGCATTGAAACCCCGGCCGGCAGATGCAGCGTGGTCAAGGCATAAGTGGTCATATAGCTCGAAATATACATAGTAACGGCACCGCCAGCGATGGCAAGACCTGCCAGCACCACAGTGCGCCGGTGTTCTGTCAGCACATCGGCCAGCACGGCTTTGGTTGTGCTATGGGCCTGTTCATGCTGAATCGTTTCGGGCAAACGGTTGCGGATATACATACCGACCGGTGCAATCAGAATGCCGAGCAGAAACGGCAGACGCCAACCCCAGGATTCCAGACTTTCCGCCGGTAATGCCTCAATCAGTGCAAAACCGATAATACCGGCAATTAAAAACGCAATGCCCTGACTGGCCGACTGCCAGCTTGTATATAAACCACGGCGATGACTTGGTGCCCGCTCGAGAAGATAAGTGGTAGCCGGTCCCATTTCCCCTCCTGCGGAGAAACCCTGAATCAAACGCGCCACAACAACCAACATCGGTGCAGCAATGCCAATTGAATCATAAGGCGGAATAATCGCCAGCAGACCGGTGCCCGCCGCCATCAGCAGGATTGTCAGGGTCATGGCCGCTTTGCGGCCAGCCCTGTCCGCATAGGCGCCGATCACTATGCCGCCGAGCGGGCGGGTGAGGAAACCGACACCGAACACGGCCACAGACAACAACAAACCGCCGAAAGGTGTTTCCAGCGGAAAAAACTGCCGCGCAATAACCGCAGCAAAAATGCTGTAAATCGTAAAATCATAAAATTCCAGTGCATTGCCGAGCGTTACCGCCGCCACACTGGAGATATTGTTTTTAACTGCAGGTTTGCTCTCTTCGAGCCCTCCGGTTGCACCGGCAGAAATGGTACTCTCCAACGTTCCGTTCATTGGTATCGCCCCTTTATTTTTCCTTGTGTGACAAAATAAACAAAGACGCTTGTTTTGAAAAATGCATTAATCTAATTTAAATATTACATTTTATGTATTAATATGTGCATTTCGTTTGATTTTTGGGGGGATCAAAATGGCCGTGCCTTATTCTGTTAAACATCTGCAATATATCCTTGCCGTCAAACAGACAGGCTCACTGTCCAGAGCCTCGGAACTTATGTCCGTCTCGGTCTCCTCTGTTCGCGAAGCCATACGCCTGACAGAACAGCGCCTTGGCGTGATTTTGTTTTTCGGCACGCCATCCAAAGGTATGCAACTGACCGGCGAAGGCGAGCGTTTTACGGCGCTCGCTGAAGATTTTCTCAATTCCTATATGGGCTTTGAAAAAGCTGCTGCCGATATTCCGCTGGACTGGAATCGCGACATCACAATCGGCGTGCTCAAAAGTGTCGGCCCAATGATTATGCCGTCAATCTTGCGTAAGATCTCAGGCATAATTCCCAAGGCGCATTTTCAGATCATTGAAAGCAGTGCACGGGAATTATCAGAAGCAATCCGCACAGAAAAACTCGCTGCCGCCTTTACCTTTAATGATGACCTGCACCCCGCGCTTGAATTTGCGGAACTCAATCGCACGCCTTTGCATGCAGGTCTTTACCCCGGTCATCCACTGGCGGGAAGACACGAGATTGAACTGGTCGAGTTGCAGGAAGATCCCTATATCCTGCTCGATTTTGACGGAGCCCGCCGTTATTATAGCGGTTTATTTGAACGCCATAATGTCAAGCCCCGCGTGGCATATACGGTGGATACGCGTGAAATGGCCTATAGTCTCATCTCTACCAATCTGGGCTATTCGATTTTCAATCTCTGCCCTTTGTTAGATGACCAAACGCGCTATGATAATCTGATGGCGCGCGTACCGCTTGTTTCCGATTACTGGAACCCAAGTTTCGGCATGATCCATATGAGCGGCCGCTCCGGCCATCTGATCCGGATTCTCAAAGACATCTGCGCATCTTTTCAAACGGTTCCGATCACACCGCCTACGCCGTAGATCCCCCATACAAAAGTAAATAAAAACGGTTTCCAGAAGGAAGCCGTTTGTGTTTCTAGTCTGAACGAGCCTTATTCAACCGATGGTGTCAAATTGAGTTTGAACCATTTCATCGAAAGATAGCGACCAGTGCCATCCTTGACCGCGTCCGAAATCGCTTTGTTGAAAAGCTCTTTAATTTCCGGCTCATTCTTGCGCAGCACTACACCAACATCGGTACGGAACACACCGCCGCGCAGAGCCGTCCCCACCATTTTCATGGTGGCAAAATCCGGTTTTTCCATCGTTGTCACAAAATTCGTCTGGGCGGCAAAAATCGCATCCACACGACCGTTCAGCAGATCTATATCATGCACATTGGTGGTTCTATATTCAGAAATCTCAACCATATCGGCTAGATATTTTCCCAGAAAATTCGCACCTATTGTTGAGCCCTGCACGCCGATGGTTTTGCCTTTGAGCAATGGTTTCCATTTCTCCAGCAAGATTTTCTAGACTTTTCACGGTTTGCTTCCGCCTCCTTGAATAGACTATTTGTCCTTAGGGAGAAGATTTATGGCAGCGTTACATAGTGATGATTTCCGACGTTTAGCCGTTCGGATTGCGCTTACGAGTGGTCTTACTCGTCGGCAGGTAGCCACCGATTTGGGCGTTGGCCTTTCCACGCTATCGAAATGGATACAGCGTTGTCGCCCCTCGGATATGCCTCCAGCTAGCGATATTGACCTTGCGAAAGAAAATGAACGCTTGCGCAAAGAGAACCGCCTACTTTTGGAGGAGAGGGAGGTATTAAAGAAGGCCACCGTGTTCTTTGCGGACCCAAGCAAGTGAGGTTTGCTTTCCTGGAAGAACACCGCCATCAAATTTCAGTCCATGCTTTGTCAGATTATGGATGTTACATCACGCGGTTATCGTGCTTGGCGCAGACGACCATTAAGCAGGCGGCAAAGACACGACATGGTGATCCTCGCGCATATTCGAGAGCAATATCATCTTAGCCTTAAATCTTATGGTCGTCCCCGCATGACGCAAGAACTACAGGATATTGGTCTATCTTTTGGGCATCGAGCGTTGGGCGTTTGATGCGCCAAAACAACATTTATGCAATCAGAACCCGCAAGCATAAGGTGACAACTGGCAGCAACCATACTTTCAATATAGCCCCGAACTTGCTGGATCAGGATTTCTCAGCTGACAAGCCTAATCAGCAATGGGCAGGTGACATCAGCTACTTATGGACACGCGAAGGATGGTTATATCTGGCCGTCATAATTGATCTTCATTCACGGCGGGTTGTGGGTTGGGCTATCAGCAATCGTTTGAAACAAGATCTGGCATTACAGGCATTGAACAGAGCCTTTGCTTTGCGCAATCCAAAGCCCGGCTGCATTCATCATACAGACCGTGGCAGTCAATACTGTGCTCATGACTATCAAAAGTGGCTGAGGCAGCTCAAATTCCAAGCATCAATGAGCGGAAAGGAAACTGCTGGGATAATGCTATGTCTGAAACATTCTTCAAAACATTGAAGGCGGAGTTAGTTTGGCGACATTCATGGCAAACACGCCAGCAGTTGACCCATGCGCTTTTCAAATACATTAATGGATTTTACAACATACGCAGAAGGCACTCAACACTCGGAGGAATATCGCCCGCTCAATTCGAACAAATAACCGCCAAAACGAGATGATGAGGCGGAAATAAAGCGGAACAAGTCCATGGAGAGGCATGGACGTTCATGTAAAACGCCCATGCGATTGCGCTTATGCTTCTTCGTATTTGAGTACGTTTGCCAATTCGCGTTTGATGTTTTCCAGCTGCACGGTCGATGTTTGAGGCATCGGCATGCGCGGAAGACCGGCTTCAGTGCCTTGCAGTGAAATAACGGTCTTGATATTTGCCGGCAGATTGTCCGCGTAAATCGTGTTCCAAAAGCGAAGCAGTGCTTCATGAATTTCCTTCGCCCGCTTATGCTCGCCGCGCTGCACTGCATTCCACAATGCAATGCAAACGCCCGGCACTGCTGCTGGATTAGCTGCAATTGTTCCGTGGCAGCCAAGAGCGAATGAAGGATAAAGCAATGCATCAACAGCTGTGTAAATCTTACAGCCTTCGGGAATGCCTAACATCAGATCGGCCATCAACTTCAGATCACCCGCACTCTGCTTGACACCCTGAACACCGGGAAGTTCTTTCATCAAGCGAATGAGAAGTGCCGGGCTCAGATAGTTCCATGGAACGACGTTGTAGATAATGACCGGAACGTCTGTCGCCTCACTAAGGGCTTTAAAGTGGGCGAAGGTTGCTTCTTCATCGGGTTTGAAAACATAATGAACCGGGGTTACCTGAAGCCCCTGTACGGAGAGGTGTGAAATTGCCTTTGCACGGCGGATCGCATCACGCGTCGAATTGGCAATAATACCCGCAAGCACCGGAATACGTCCGTTAACTTCTTCAACGGTAATTTCCATGAGACGCGCGAATTCTTCAACGGTGAGGGTATGTCCTTCGCCAGAACTGCCGCCCACGCAAACACCATGCACTTTTTTATCGAGATTGAATTTCACGATATTGCGGAATGCCGCTTCGTCAATTTCTCCGTCACTTGTGAACGGTGTGACGATTGGCGGAATGATGCCGTTGATGTTTTCCAGATTCATGATTTTTTTCCCAAGGTTTGACCTATTCAGGTCCGTTTCATCAAGGCGCACGAAAGGGTTCGCCCGTTCTCGTGACGACGTGAATTCTTAATGATTGAGTTTGGTGTCGATGATCGCGCTTACAAACTGTTTGCCAGCGCACGCATCCAAATAGCTACGGCCACTGCACCTCCATCTGGAACTCCAATTGCACGTTCTCCCAGATAGCTTGCACGTCCAAGTCGCGGCATCATTGCCGCCGTGGCTTTTGCCCCGACTTCAGCAGCATCCGCTGCTTGATGCCACACATCTTTACCGCTCAATGAAGGATCGGCTGCATCAAGCGCATCTCTGGCAGGTAACAGTGCATCAAGCATCGTACGGTCGCCTGCTTTGGCTCCGCCTATTTCACTGATTGCGGCCGTCGCAATACGAAATGCCGCCTTATAATCGGGAACCCCAGATGTGGAATCCAAACCAAGTGAACGACCCGCGCGTGTGAGGGCAATTGCGTAAAATGGTCCGGAACTTCCCGCAATTGCACGGCGTACAGCATTGCCCAATGCGATGAAGGCATTTGCGGGATCTGCCCATAACTCCTCGGGCACATCACGGATGGCTTGGGCACCGCGCACCATGCTTGCGCCAAGATCACCATCACCCGCTTTGCTATCGAGATCGGTCAGTTCAGCTTCTGCCTGTTCGAGTGCATCAGCAACAGCGAGTGCGATGGCATGAACTGCCTTTGCATCATAGCATACGGATGTCTTTACGTTGGCCTCACCTTCAGATATCCGCGACACATGCGTGATACTCAGGTTTTCCGGCACAGCGCCGCCACGAGGCCATGCGCTTGCATCCGTTGGATAGTCCAGCCCGGACATCGCTGCATCGTCAATTTCAAACAGCGTAATCGAGCAGCCTGGCATTTCAATAGCGGTTAGAAAATTACCGCTCCACGCTCTTATAACTTCGATATTCAGACTGCGAAGTCTGGCCAGAGCACGGCGCGCAACAATAGCCAGTTCCATCGGCGGCGTGGAGCCAAGGCCATTAATGAGTACAGCAACACGTGCTCCCGCCTGTATTTTCCGGTCATCAACGATTGTATCGATCAAACGATCTGTAAGCTGGTCCGCGGCCATGATGTTGACACGCTCCACGCCTTTTTCACCGTGAATCCCAAGCCCGAGTTCTATCTCGTGATCGCCAAGTTCAAAGCTCGGCTTTCCTGCGGCCGGAACAGTGCATGAGCCGAGTGCAACACCCATTGTTCCGATGCGTTCTGCAGCATTTCGGGCGATAGCTGCTACTTCCGCAAGTGACTTGCCCGATGCTGCTGCAGCACCGGCAATTTTATGGACAAACACAGTTCCGGCGATACCACGTCGGCGTTCATCAGGTACAATACCGGCAAGCGCCACATCATCAGCCACAACAACCAGTTCGGTGGGAATACCTTCAAGTGCTGCAAGCTCACCGGCTAATCCAAAGTTCAGCCGATCACCTGTATAGTTTTTGACGATAAGAAGAGCACCCGCAGGGCCAGCGCTGGCGCGAATGGCCGCCAGAACGGCATCCGCACTTGGGGATGTAAATATTTCGCCTGTAACAGCCGCTGTTAGCATACCTTTGCCGACATAACCTGCATGGGCTGGCTCGTGGCCTGCACCACCACCGGAAATCAAGGCAACCTCACGCTCCTCCGGCGCAGGCAATCCGGACTGTATCACCACATTTTCGCTGTCCAGCAGTGACAAGTCCGCATTAATCCCGACCAGACCTTCCAACATTTCACGGACAATATCCGCCGGACGGTTGATAATTTTTTTCATTTTTTCTCCCAGAGAGTCCATGCGACAGGGTTTTCAAGCGCCGAGTGGCAAACTGTTCAGTCAAAACGATGCGCTCTTCTCCCGCAACGTCAAACCCTATATTTTCTTCAGAAAAGCCTCGAGACGTCCCGCACCTTCAGCAACGAGTGCCGGGTCCACAGCAAAGCAAACCCGTAGAAAGGCTTCTCCCCCCGGCCCGAACGCTGAACCTGGAGCGACGCCAACACTCGCCTCGCGTAAAATGCGTTTTGCCATGTCGTAGCCATTGTTCATGCCGTGAACCGCAAAGAAGAAGTAAAATGTGCCTTCCGGCCAGAACACGCGCACGTTAGGAAGCTTATCAAGAGTCGAACAGATGATTTCCCGTCCTTTCGCTGAACGAGCGACGAGATCCTTTATGAACCCATCCCCCTGATCAAGCGCTGCGACGGCTGCATGCTGGCTGAAGGTTGAAACACTCGTCGTGTTATACTGGCTGAGATTGTCGAAGATTATCGACATGCCTTCTGGATAGATCACCCAGCCAACCCGCCACCCCGTCATGCACCAGTTCTTTGAAAAGGTGTTGGTTATCAGTAGCCTGTCCGTTGGCTCGGTAATTTCCAGAAATGATGGTGCGAGGCTGCCATCATAAGTAAAATGCGAATAAACCTCATCGGAAACGATCCATAGACCACGTTCTCGCGCAAAATCCCGAACAGCGATCATTTGTTCACGCGGCATGATCCAGCCGGTCGGGTTGGAAGGTGAATTGATTGCAATAACCTTTGTGCGCGGGGTGACTGCCGCAAACAGATCTTCCAGAGCAAGCGAAAATCCGCCCTGCTCTTTGGTGCGATATGGAACAGGAACTACCTTGCCGCCAAGTATACCCACAATCTCTATAAGGTTAGGCCAAGCGGGAACGGGCACAATGACCTCATCTCCTGGGCTTAAGACGGCCTGAAAGGCCTGCATGATAGCCTGAACCCCACCGGCCGTCGCACTAAAACGGTTGGGGCTGACATCAACATTCCAATGACGCTTATGATAACGTGCAAGCGCATCACGAAGCGCGGGTACACCCAATGCGTAGGTGTAGCGGGTATGGCCATTTTCAAGCGCTTTAACAGCGGCCTCCCGGATAAAGGCAGGCGTAGGGAGGTCTCCTTCGCCGATCCAGAGCTTGATAACATCTGGATCTTCACGCGCCAGATCAGCAATGTCGCAGATCTGATTAAGCTCTATCGTATTAATCCGTGCCGGAGTGCCAGCTATTGGCCAGTTCGCTGCGTGAAAGTCCATTCTTTACTGCTCCTGATGACGGCCATCCTTGTTGGTCCTTGCCAATCGCCGAAGGCGTCTCCCTCAATTTTTTTGACCTAGAAAACCGTAGCTGCTCCTCAAGCCCGGTTGTGCAGCGCCTTGGCTGCACCTTATTCCGTATTTCGGAATTGAAATTCCAGATATACAATTAAATAAATAAATATGAGATAGTCAACACCGCAGTTGCATAAATATCAAATATATGCGTTTATTAGTTTGCAACAAACATATATTCCGAATAACGGAATAAGGGAGAACAAAATGAAAAAAATAATAAGTTATGTTATGGGTGCTCTTATAGCGACAAGCCTTGGCGTGAGCGCAGCGCAGGCAGCGGATGATCCGCGCGGGACGCTTGGCGATATTCTTAAAGCTAAGAAGATTGTTATCATGAACGATCTGTCCGCAGCTCCGTGGCAGTTCCGTGATGCCAACGGCAATGCAGCAGGTTTCTCCATTGATCTTGATCGTCTCATTGCAGCCAAGCTAGACGTTGACCTTGAAATGCGCAATGTCGAATGGGCCGGCCTCATTCCTGGGTTGCTAAGCCGCAAGTCGGATATATTGGCCACAAGCATGTCAACAACGTTCAAACGCGCGCAGCAGGTCATGTTCACGCGTAACAATTGGTATGAAACCGGGGTTGTTGCCATTGTGAAGGCTGAAGATAAGGGACAATCATGGGAAGACCTTAACCAGCCAGGAAAGAAGATTGCTGTTAAAGCTGGAACAAATGCAGTTGATGCCGCTAAGCAGTTTTTCCCAAAAGCTGAATTGCAGACCTATCCTAATGACGTCGATACTTATCAGGCTCTGAAAACAGGTCGTGTGAATGCAGTCCTCAATGATCTTGCTGTGCTTGGCATTGTAAATGAAGAATATGGCTTTGAAGCTCTCTCTGAGCCTCGACAGCTTGTAACCTCCGACACCTGGGGTTTTGCAGTTCGCCCCGGCGACTTCTACACGCAACAATATCTCGATTTCTTTCTAACCAAGATCAAGGAGAGTGGCGAGCTTGATGCCCTGAAAAAATACTGGGTGGAAGGGGATGCGTGGAAGAAAGACTTCCTTGAAAAAAATAACGGTGTTTCTGATGAGCGTAAAAAGCTGGTCGAGTTGCTTGGGATCAGCGCTTATGTTCCTGAAAGTGGCGACGGCAGCCGTATGACCCTCCAATAGTTGACTCTTATCGGCGACGTGCAGGAGCCACGTCGCCAAACGAAGAATTACATCCTATCGGCTTTTGGGAGGCTATTTTGGCGTATTTTGAAGCTCGTGACGTTGGCTTGCACTTCAATCAATTTCATGCATTGCGAAACATCTCTCTTTCCCTCGATAAGTCCGACGTTCTGGTGATATGCGGGCCATCCGGATCGGGAAAGAGCACATTTATACGCGCGATCAACAGGCTTGCTCCAAAGCTCTCTGAAGGAAAAATGCTTCTTGACGGCGAAGATCTGGCCACTATGCGCAGTAAAAATCTGCATCGCAGAGTGGGTATGGTCTTTCAGAGGTTTAACTTGTTTCAGCATCTCACAGTTGCTGAAAACATTTCTCTCCCTCAACGTCGTGTACTGGGCCGTGGTCGCCGTGCAGCAGATACACGTGCGCTTACACTTCTCGAACGTGTCGGGCTTGCTGATAAAGCGAAATCTTATCCGGTTCAACTGTCTGGCGGGCAACAGCAACGCGTGGCGATTTGCCGGGCGCTGGCGATGGACCCCGAAATGCTGCTTTTCGATGAACCAACCTCAGCACTCGATCCCGAAATGGTGGGTGAAGTGCTGCAGGTCATGCGCGAATTGGCACAGTCTGGAATGACCATGATTATCGTAACGCATGAAATGGGTTTTGCACGTGAGATCGCCAATGAAATTGCTTTCCTAGAGCAAGGACAACTGGTGGAAATCGCTTCGCCGGAGACGTTCTTTTCAAATCCGAAGGAACAGCGCACCCGTAATTTTCTTGATCAGATTCTCAGGCACTAGGAGAATAAAATGCTTTCTGATGCCTATGATTTGTTTTTACAATATCAGGACACTTATCTCACGGGTGTAAAAAATGCACTCTCGGCGGCAGCGCTGGGTTTGGTATTTGCTTTGATTATCGGTGTCTTCGCAGGGATATCGCGATTCCAGAATGCGAATTTTCTCAGCCGAATTATCGCGGTTTATGTATCGATCGTTCGTAACACACCGCTTCTGGTGCAGGTTTATTTTATATATTTCGGGCTACCCGCTTGTGGCATTACGCTCAATGCATTCTGGACCGGGGTCATTGCGCTCACGTTTAACTCAGGTGCCTACATCGCTGAAATGGTGCGCGGCGGTTTGAGTGCTATTCCAAAAGGACAAAGCGAAGCCGCTTCGGCACTGGGTCTCAATCAGCATTTACAGCTGCGAAAAGTCCTGCTCCCACAGGCAGCTCCGGTCATTCTGCCGGCCATTACAGGGCAATTTGTTCAGCTCATCAAGGATACGTCGCTGCTTTACACAATTGCCGTTCTTGAAATCACCAAGGCTGCCGATGATGTGGCTAACGAAAGCTATCAGTTTTTGCCTGCATATCTCGTCAGTTGCATTCTCTACATAATCATTTGCGTGACATTGAATGTCCTGGTGGACGTTTATGAAAACCGCGCAGGTTTTTCCAGACATAAGCGAGCTTGAGCATGGCACATCTTATCTCCATATCCGGCGATGGTCTGGCTCTTATCCTCACGGGGCTCCCGATCGTTATCTATCTGATGATCGCTTCCTTTTTTCCGGCACTTGGCATTGGAATCATCGGCGGGGTTTTGGCCACATCACCATGGCGGTTGCTACGCCTTATCGCGACAATCTATGTATATATTTTCCGAAGCACACCGTTCCTGATGTTCATATTTCTTGTCTATTACGGGCTTCCAGAATTCGGAATAGACATAGGACCCATCACCACGGCTGTAATCGCACTGTCTCTATCACACGGCGCTTACATGACCGAAATTATAAAGGGTGGGTTGCGTAGCCTTGATAAAGGCCAGAACGAAGCCGCCATTGCGCTTGGCTTCAACCTATTCCAGCGTTTGAAAGATATCACACTCCCTCAAACTTTGATGGCGATTATTCCGTCATTGTTAGGGCAAAGCATTCTGATTATCAAAGATACGTCACTTGTTTCTGTGGTCGGGATCAGCGAAATCACCAAACTGGCGCGCGAAGTCGTCATCAGAACAAACGAGCCTTTTATTATCTTCGGGGTTCTCGCCTTGATTTATTTTGCCGTCTGTTTTGTGCTGGAAAGAGTCGCAGGAAGATTAGAAAAGCGTGCGCGTTTGATTTTAGCAGGAAGATAGATTTGGAAAAAAACATGGCAACAAATTACGCAGATACTCATAACACTGATGGTAGTGAAGGCCGTGAAACAGGTGCAAAATCATTGCGCAAAATGGCTCTGGTGCTTGATAGTTTTTCAAGAAAGCAGCCTTCACTGACGGTTGGTGAGATCGCTGTTATAACGGGGCTGCCAAAGACGACAGTGCACCGGATTGTTGCATCTCTTCGCGATGTAGGGCTGCTCGATCAGGACGGACGCAGGCAAGGCTACCGACTGGGAATGAAGATGTTTCATTATGGCAGCAGTGTTCTCGACAGTCTCGATACAGCGACCCGCGCACATCCCCATATCGCTCGATTGCAGCAACTCACAGGAGAAATCATCCATTTTCATATGTTTGACGGTCACCAGATGGTGTGCGTGGAGCGTGAGGAAATGATCGCTTCCAGCCTGACAACGCTCAGCGCCGCGCCAACTTATTGCACAAGTGTTGGTAAAGCTTTTCTTGCTTTTCAGGACGACAGCCTTGTCAGAAAGATCGCAGCCGAAGGTTTCCATAGATATACGGACAATACCATAACAACGCTGGATGCACTCTTTGAGGATCTGGAGCTGATACGTGGGCGAGGCTATTCGATCGATAATGAAGAGATCGAGGTCGGAATACGCTGTCTTGGAGCCCCTGTACGCGATTCGACACGGCGGGTTTTTGCTGCAGTCAGTGTTTCTGGCCCTGCGGAGCGCATGCCTGATGCCCGCCTTGCAGGACTTGCTCCAACGGTAATTCAAATCGCAAATGACATTTCCGCAGCCCTTACGGAATAAATTTAAAGCTGATCGGAGAAACGCTATGTCCACGCAAGACAAAATGCAGGTCAACATGCCCAAAATGGCTGCCGATACCGTCATCGAGACCAAGAACATGCACAAGTGGTATGGTGAGTTCCATGTTCTGCGCGACATCAATTTGAAAGTCATGCGCGGCGAACGCATCGTCGTTGCCGGACCATCGGGTTCCGGCAAATCCACCATGATCCGCTGTATCAACCGTCTGGAAGAACACCAGAAGGGCCAGATCATCGTTGATGGCATCGAACTCACCAATGATCTCAAGAAGATCGATGAAGTGCGTCGCGAAGTCGGCATGGTGTTTCAGCACTTCAACCTGTTTCCGCATCTGACCATTCTGGAAAACTGTACGCTGGCGCCAATCTGGGTGCGCAAGATGCCCAAGAAGCAGGCGGAAGAAATCGCCATGCATTATTTGAAGCGCGTGAAGATTCCAGAGCAGGCCAACAAATATCCGGGCCAGCTTTCGGGTGGGCAGCAGCAGCGTGTGGCAATTGCCCGTGCGCTTTGCATGAGCCCGAAAGTGATGCTGTTTGATGAGCCGACATCGGCGCTCGACCCGGAAATGGTCAAGGAAGTGCTCGATACGATGGTCAGCCTTGCGGATGAAGGCATGACGATGATCTGCGTAACGCATGAAATGGGCTTTGCGCGTCAGGTTGCAAACCGCGTGATCTTCATGGATCAGGGGCAGATCGTTGAGCAGAACTCACCAGCCGAGTTCTTCGACAATCCACAGCATGAGCGAACCAAGCTGTTCCTGGAACAAATTTTGCACTAGTTGACGAGGCAACAATCATGAAATTTCTTCGCTATGGCGAAACCGGACAGGAAAAGCCGGGCCTTCTCGATGCCGACGGCAATATCCGTGATCTCTCTGCCCATGTCAGCGATATGTCGGGTGCCGTTCTCAGCCCTGAAGCACTCGCCAAGCTCGGTTCGCTGGATGTCAATGCGCTGCCAAAAGTCGAAGGCAATCCACGCCTTGGCCCATGCGTTGCAGGCACTGGTAAATTCATCTGCATCGGCCTCAACTATGCTGATCACGCAGCAGAATCCGGCATGGCTGTGCCACCGGAGCCGGTCATCTTCATGAAGGCAACCTCGGCCATCGTCGGCCCGAATGATGATCTGCTGATCCCGCGCGGCTCTGAAAAGACCGACTGGGAAGTCGAACTCGGCATCGTTATCGGCAAGACCGCAAAATACGTCTCGGAAGAGGACGCGCTAGATTATGTTGCTGGCTACTGCACGCTGCATGACGTCTCAGAACGCGCTTTCCAGATCGAACGTGCTGGTCAGTGGACCAAGGGCAAGTCTTGCGACACATTCGGCCCGACCGGCCCGTGGCTGGTGACGAAGGACGAAGTTGCTGATCCGCAGGATCTCAAAATGTGGCTCACCGTCAATGGCGAAACCATGCAGGATGGCTCGACCAAGACCATGGTCTATGGCGTTCGTCATCTGGTGTCTTACCTCTCGCAGTTCATGTCATTGCAGCCGGGCGATATCATCTCCACCGGCACGCCTCCGGGCGTTGGCATGGGCATGAAACCACCGCGTTATCTCAAGGCTGGCGACGTTGTCGAACTCGGCATCGAAGGCCTCGGCTCGCAGAAGCAGAACGTGCGCGCCGACGTTTAGTGCTTAAAACTTTAACCCTTCGAGCCATTCACCTCGTCTCACTTGCTTTACGCCTCAACAGCTCAAATGCGGCATATCGACAACTAAAATGAGCAACTTTCTTAATGAACCGTCTGGTGATAGGCTTTGCTATTAGCCTGAACTTAGACTTGCAGCTCAATTACAGGATACTAGGTTTATAAATACGTTAGGCAGACAAGAACACCCGATCCCCTGATTGTTAGACAATATTGGCGGCATATCCTTTCTCGTGCCCGCCACTTCCAGCGTGCGACTTGTTTCGTTTCCAGCTTTCGCGCAGGTGTCAACCCCTGTGATTGCGATCTCGGATTGTCGTGTCAGACGCATCTGTCTCACTCCCTTAGCTCTTGTCATTCACCGGCAAGCGGCGCAGCGGACGGTCCCTGTTTTGATTGCCGCTAAGAACTGACCCAGTAGGGGGGGAGAAAACTTGGGCTATCTCGGTCTTATAACATCGATAGCGTAACTTCGCGGGGCGTTTCCCGAAGCTCAAAAATCTACAGTTGGCGGAGTTCGTCCTCGTCGATATCCCGAGACATTCAAGAAGGACGGTGTCGTTGGACTTTATAATCGACAAGAAAGCGTGCAGGTTTCGGTGGAAAGCTCAGCGTATGCACACCGACACTGTATAACTAGAAACCAGATAGGGAGAAATCAGTCCGGCGCCTGAAAACCTCGTTAATCGCAACCGCCAGGCTACAGCCCTAAACGAGAAATGGCTGGCTGATATCACTGAGTTTCATATCCCGGCTGGCAAGGTATATCTCTCACCCGTCATCGACTGCTTCGATGGTTTGGTTATTAGCTGGTCTACCGAAGCGACATCAGATGCGGAATTGGTCAATAAGCTGCAGAGAATGCAGCGTACAATGTCTTCTTTCACTGGCTGAAAATGGAGCTCTTTCATCCTCGTGATTGGAGGTCGACCGCGCTCGAGCAATTTATGAAAGAAGTCGATGACTACATTTGATGGTACGATCAGAAGCGTATCAAGATATCGCGGGGCAATAAACATTCAATGGTCATCGACCATGTTTTCCTCCCGCTAAGCCTTCAAATGACCACTCGAAGTCCACGCTTGGGAAGGCCTCTGCAAATTCAGAAGCAATTGTAGACATCTGATCATCGGCGATCCAGTCATCCGATAAATGTATGTATCGCAAGGCTGCCAAGCCCGCAATCCAAGAAAAAAGCTGATCGCGCGGGATAGACCGGTAAAGCCGCGCCCCGATATGCAAGGTCTGGATGTGGCCCAAGTTCACGGTGTCAGGCAGTTTTGCCAATGCCTCAGCCGTGTTTATCATCAATATCGTGCTGCCGCTCAATGCCATGCACCAGCTCCTTTATGTGCTTGATAGCCTTCGCCGGAAAGTTCTGCGCTACCAAAGACTCCGATATCACTTATGGCATCCTGGGGATCTAGTTGCCATCAGCGGCTGCTTCTGCATAGAGTACGACCCAAACCTGCCAATCCGCAATCCACTAATACCAGACACTACAGCACTGGCCCGCAACTGCTACTCCTCGCTTCATTTAGGCCATTTAAATCTTACAAGCGTGGATTCTTGACTGACAAACTGGGCCGCGAAGGTCTCCGCAAGACCATGCGATGGTGTCGGGTAGGAATCAGCCTTGCGGTCCTCACCCGGGATTAGTCTACTAACGTTGACGTTGATGACGCTGCTTGCTGTGGTCTCGGCGAACAAATTTACGGGCTTGTTGCGAAATGCATCCATCTTCCCAGCCCTGGCGAAATGTTCTTGGAGAGGCTCATCTCGCACAGCCCGAAAATTATTCCCCACTCCCGAAACTTTCCCCTCCCCGTCATCTCACGATGCCGGAGTTGCCAAAATATTTGCCACAGCGCCTGTGGTGTCACCGCGATTGTCTTGACCACCATCCCCACCGACACCCGCGGTTTCGGCTCACCAAATCGACCAGCTCTGAAGTTATCTCTATCTGGAAGAATAAAACCGCTCGCGGTATTCTAAGGGATTTAAGCCGTGGTGCCGTTGGAACAAACGGCGCAGGTTCTGCTCGTCGCCGAGTCCGACGGTTCGGGCGATATCCTTCAATGGCCGGTCGGTCTCAACGATCGCGGTACGAGCCGCTTCGAGCCGAAGCCGTTCCACTGTCTTGGATGGGGTCGTGGCAGTCGCTGCGGAATAGGCCCGTGAAAATGTGCGGAGAGACATGCCGACCGTCTCGGCTAGACGTTCAACGCGCAAATCTCCTGACAGGTTTTCGCGCATCCAAGCGTGAAGATCGGAGAATGCGCCCCGCCCCGCTTCTTGCGCGGCGAGAGGTGCTGAGTATTGAGACTGGCCGCCCGATCGCCTGAGATAGACGACCAATTCACGCGCAACACTGATGGCAGTATGGTGATCATGATCTGCTTCTATGAGTGCAAGCGCCAAGTCGATTCCAGCGGTCACGCCGGCCGAGGTCCAAATGTTGCGATCCTCAATAAAGATCGCATCTTCCAAGATACTGATGGCCGGATGACGTTGGTGGAGCAGGTTGGCCCATCGCCAATGTGTCGTGGCCCGGCGATCATCGAGCAGACCAGTATCCGCCAGGATGAACGCACCGGTGCAAACTGAACACAGGCGACCGATACCACTGGCATGGGTTCTGACCCAGTCAGAAACTGCTGGTGCATCTGGTGGCTGGCCGTTTGCGCTCCCACCCGGAAGTACCAAAGTGTCAAACGACGTGGCAGTTAGATCGGCCAGCCTCTCGGTTAAAACGGCGAGTTGCGCTCCAGAGCGCACCAGCCCCCCATCAATCGATGCAACAGTGAGACGGTAAGGGATGCCGCACGTTGAATTAAGGATTCGGTTCGCTTCTTCGAAAGCCTGCAAAGGTCCCGATATGTCTATCAGGTTCACGCCGTCATAAGCGATCATCAGCACTTCATGGCGTCTTCTGTGTTCCAATCCGCTCTATGCTCCAAAAATCTATGCTATCGCCAGGTTCGACTTGCGCTCGCAAATGTTCCACCACACCGTCATCGCAGCCGCTAGAATGATCAAGGGAATAATGCTGATGTTGAGTGTTGCCCATCCGAACACTTGCAAAAAGGGGCCCGCGATCAATGTAGCAACAGCCGTTGCAGCGAACCGAATGAACTCGGCAATACCCTGCGTGTTAGCCTGCTCTGAGGGGCGGTATGAACGGGCCAAGAGCGTTGTACCACCCACAAACATGAAGTTCCAGCCAACCCCGAGAAGGAAAAGTGCGATATGGAAGGCGACAAGGTCGATGGAAAGTATGGCTATTGCAACACAAGCCAGGTTGAGCGCCATACCCGCATATAGAATAGGTGGCAGCCCGAAGCGGGCAATCAACAGCCCTGTCACGAAAGATGGAGCATACATACCTACAAGATGCCATTGGATGATGCTCGCCCCATCACCAATCGAATAGCCGCAAGAAACGGCGGCTAGTGGCGCGGCTGTCATCACGAACATCATGGTGATTGCTCCTACGATATTGTTCGCAGCCGCAGCCACGAAGATCGGTGTTCGCAGGATAACGCCAGTCGGGCGAGGCGACAGAACTTCTGATTCAGGATTTCCCACATACGCGGTTGGGGTGTCACGGTAGAAGATCAGCAACAGGACGGCCGAAACTCCCCCCATCGCCGCCACCATCAGATAGGCCCCCGCGAATAGCGCCGCATGGAAAAAGTCCTTGCTCCATGCTGCAAGCATCGGCCCGGTGATCGCCGCGATGACACCACCCGCAAGAACCATCGAGATTGCGCGACTTTTGTTGGCCGGTTCAACCGAGTCTGCTGCGGCAAGCCGATAATATTGGGCGAACGCCTGATAGACTCCGACGGCTGCTGTTCCGATGCAGAATAGCCAGAAGTCCTCACGGAAAACTGCCCAAACGGAAAGCAAACCGCCGAGCGCACCTATGATTGAGCCAAGAGCAAAACCTTTTTGCCGTCCAATTCGTTGCAGAAGGTGTGAAACAAACAGAGTTGAAACTGCTCCCGCCACAGTAATCAACGCGAAAGGCAAGGTGGCGAGCAGCGGGGTCGGGGCAAGTTGCCATCCCGTCAGGGCGGTTAAGGTTAGATCTATGGATATCGCGCAGGTGAAGATTCCATGGCAGATCGCTAGGATCAGGGCATTGCGCCCACCCAGCTTATTGAAGTCACCGAGACCCTGTTTTCTCCGAATTAGCATTAGGACACCCACCGCGCGTTGCTCGTTTACATTGATATGCAGCTGTAAATTTATGGCCTCAATGACAATGAGCCTTCAAATCCGGCCACGCGCGCAGAACAGGAATTTTGCGATTGCCACAATGTTCGGTGTGGTGCGATGCTGCCAATCATGAAAGCATTGGTTCAATGCCGGGAAAATTGCTTCCGCTTAATGATGCTGAGTAACACATGGATAGTGGCGGTAAGTTTGAAACATGCTTCGCGGAATAATCGCTAAGCCTCCTGCCGAAGACCTGGGTGCCAACATATCCATTTTGCCGCACGACCGCTTCGACGTCCGTGTTTGTTCCCCGGGCACTTATCGAGAAAGCGCGAGCCGGTGAATGCGAGGTACTTTCGAAGTCATTGGCGATCTGCGAAAGAACCTCGCTTTTAAAGGCCTAAGTTTTTAAAGGCCTTTAATATTTCAACTTGGAGCTCCCATGATTGTGCATAGTATACTAAAGAATATGCGGCATCTTTCTGTCGCGAGTTAAGTCACGGATGATTCATTTGTGAAGCCGGCGGAAATCCATGCTTGGACGCGAGCCATGAAACGACCAGTGCCGGAATCGTTAGCGCGAATACTGCCCAAGGGAATGAGGCAACGCCGAAGCCGTCCAATAGTATTCCACCAATGAGGCCACCGCCAGCGAGTCCTGTATTCCAGACTGTAACGAACATGGCCTGAGCGACATCCGTCGCATCGCCCGCGGCCTTTGCTTCTGCCGTCTGAAAGAGCGTTGGTGCTCCCCCCATGACCAGTCCCCAGACCACAACACCGATTAGGACGACTACCGGCGATGTGCCTGCAACACCAAGAGCAAATGCAACGGTGGCGAAAGCAATCAAACTCCCCAGCACCAGACGACGTAGGTTTCTGTCAATCAGTGCACCAACGATCCAAAGACCGAAGACGCCAGCAACCCCAAAGGTCAGAAGCACCAGATCAACACGGTCTGCGAGACTGGATGGCGCCAGGAATGGTGCAATATACGTGTAGAGAATATTGTGCGCGACAACGAATGCAAGCAATACGAACAAAATCGGCCTCAACCCTGGTAAAGTCACAACCTGACGGATTGAATACTGTTTTCCCCGCGGTTGCCCGGCAAAATCCGGTAGCCTGATCAAGCTCCACGCAATAAGTGCCAGAGCAAATACGCTCATTAGTCCAAAAGATACACGCCAGCCCAGTTGGACACCCAGCCACGTTCCTGCCGGCACACCGATCGTAAATGCAAGCGGACCGCCGATCCCCGTTATTGCGATAGCGCGACCAGCAAGATGGGACGGGACCATGCGTGCAGCATATCCAACAATCAGTGCCCAGACCATCCCACCGAAAATCCCGGCAAAGAAGCGAGCCGTCAGTGTGACCCAATAATGATCGGACAACGCCGTCACTGTATTGACGACTGCAAAGCCCCCCAGAGCCACAAGCAAAAGACCACGCCGTCGCATGGCTTGCGTCAGCATCATCAGAGGAATCGCCGTAATGAGCGATCCAGCTGCGTAAGCTGTTACGAGTTGTCCCGCCATGCTCTCGGCGATACCGAGGCTCATACTGATCTGCGGTAGAAGCCCGGCAGGCATCACTTCTGTCATGAGCGTGACAAATCCCGCTAATGCCAGCGCCAAAAGCCCGCCGAGTGGCAAACTATCATCGGCGGCGTTTGTAGAGGTTGCGGATTTGGCTAAAGTCATCGGGCGCTGTCTCCTTCGATCTTTCGGCTATGCCGCAGTTGAGACACCTCCACTGACAAAAACGGAAGTTACAACAAGGCAGCCATTTAGCCGGAAGGGCTAGCAATTTTCATTATCGCGAAAAATATGCTAAAGCTCAAAACACTTTGGACATTTATGTCGTACAAAAAGAAGATCTCATGGACAGTCTCGGAGCATTACACGCCTTTGTTCAGGTAGCAGACGCTAATGGGTTTACCGACGCTGGCCGCAAGCTCGGAGTTTCCGCTTCTGCTGTCAGTAAGGCGGTACAGCGACTGGAGGATCGCCTTGGCACACGGTTGTTTCACCGCTCTACGCGGAGCATCACACTGACTTCGGAAGGGGCGATGTTTCTTGAGCGCTGCCGGCGCATCCTGAGCGAATTTGAAGCTGCCGAAGCTGAACTCTCGCAGACGCAGACCGAGCCTCATGGCAAACTGCGTGTCAGTATGCCATCAATGGGGCTACTGTTCATGAAGAACATGGCCACGTTCAAGCGTCTCCATCCAAAAATCG
Organism: Ochrobactrum sp. Marseille-Q0166; assembly: GCF_014397025.1. NCBI lineage: Bacteria > Pseudomonadati > Pseudomonadota > Alphaproteobacteria > Hyphomicrobiales > Brucellaceae > Ochrobactrum > Ochrobactrum sp. Marseille-Q0166. Next base: position 270,797 of record NZ_JACJUO010000003.1, read on the forward strand.
AACTGGAGTTGGATATCAGCGACCGATTGGTGGACGTGATTGATGAAGGCTTCGATGCGGTCATTCGCACAGGCGAGCATACTGATTCCCGGTTGATGACACGCACGCTGGGCTACTATCGCCGCGCGATCGTGGGTTCACCGGACTTGTTCGCAAATGCAGGCATCCCAGATACGCCAGAAGATCTCATAGGACTTCCCTGCCTAGTCTATCGCTTCCCTGCGACGGGTAAGCTCGACCGATGGCCCTTATCCCGCGACGGCAGGCCAATTCATATTGAACTGACCAACAGCGTGCTGATGAACGCGCTTGAACCTCAAATCTGTTTAGCAGAAAATGGCGTTGGAGTCGCTTGCGTGCCAGATATCGCAGTATCGGGACAGTTAGAAACCGGCTCTCTGATTAGCGTATTAGAGCCCTATCTTGAGGACCGAGCCAAGATCAGCATCATGTGGCCAACAAGTCGGCATCTCTCGCCTAAACTGCGCGCTTTTTTAGACTTCGCGAGTAAGGAACTATCCATGATATTATCGATGTCTTGAAAGTTGATTGAGCGCTCCGCGATGCAGAACCCCCTACGGGTTAATCGCGCGCGGCATGCCACCGCGAGACTTCCGATAACCGCTCCTTGTCCATGTCCATGGTAAGAGAAGCCTTTGCGCGGTCGAACGCCAGCCGAGCCTGTTTCAGTGCCGCAGCCTTGAAGTCATCGTCCCCCATAAGAGCGAGGGCGGCCAAAGTCTTCTGCATACGCAATTGCACTTCGATCAGGCCAGCGCCGTCCCGCGCCATCAGCATGAAGGCATCCTCAAAAAGATCATCCGAATTGAGCGGTGGCACATGAACACGCGGATAGTCCGGCTCATAATCACTATCTTCGCGTTTGCTCGCGCTCCAAAGACTTAGCAGGCGCGTGTTGCGACCAATGACGTCGATCGCGGTACCTGGATCGTTCGTGGCCGGAGAAAGTGCGCGTGAGCCGATCTCACTCATCACTGCCAATCCGAAACGTGGATCCTGATCAAAGGATCGCTCATCTCCGACAGTAAACGCAGCTCGTACTCGCTTCACAGCGGCATCTGCGTCCTCGATTTCCCCATCCGCGATCCAGGCAAGAGGCGTATGCGGATAGACGAAGGTGCCTGGAACGGCGTTGACATACAGATCTTTGTCATACTCTTCAGAGAGCCGGGCAAGTGCGGGTATGTCCACATGCTGGATATACCCGATAGTGTCAGTCGTCACCCCAAAGGAGGCCGGCGGATCCTGCGCATCAGCACTCCGCAAAGGTACCCCGCCAAGATAAGGCTGTCGTAGCCGACTCTCAAGAGCTTCACGTGTCGCGTCCTCTACCCTGTCGGTCGTTTCTCCAACTCGGCCAAGCCGAGTCAAATGATCAATCCATCGCAATAGAGAGATAACAACAAGCGCGATGACGGCGACCGTCACGATGAAGAGAACAACCCGCCCACGTTCGCCGTACACTCCCGTTCTAAGGACGATCAGGCCGACGATGCCAAACAGGAAAGAACCGATGAAAGTCGACAGAACCGTCTGTGTCAGGCGATCCTCAATCAACAACTTCGTCGCACGCGGCGTGACATTGTTCGTCGCGGAACCGTAGGCGGACACCATAATGCTCAACGAAAACGTCGTCACGGCGAGCATGCTGGAGGCAATTATCGCAAGAATGCTGTCGACGGCATCAGCTCCGATACTACCCGGCATATCCCACGGGATATACCTCTCTGCGACAGCAGCGAGAATGGCAGCGAGGACGCCTAAAGCGCCGATCAATGTGGCCCGAACCCACAGCCGGCGCGTCATTTGCGCCATCAACCATCGCCATTTTGGCATTTGTTCCCCTTCGCATACTGCAACTTAGAGATATATTTAACGGGAAAAAGCGGCTTTCAAACTATTAATTCACGACGATGTTATAATCCGGAGCGAGATACGCCTTCATTCTTGCAGATCGAGCTAAAAGACTATTTCGATTTTATGAAGAATGACGCTTCATCCCGGTGAAGTAGACTTCCTCTATGGGGTTCTGTGGGGCGGCGGTATTGGAGGTGATCGAAGTGTAGTCTTTTCTGCGAACGAGGAAGGTTCTGATGGGATGGACGCCCTCCGACGGCCTTGATGTGGCAGAATGGGTTCGTTGAGCACCATTGAGGAGGATGCGTCCATGGAAGAGATTACTACAATTGGTTTGGATCTGGCGAAGAATATATTTCAGTCCCACGGAAGTGGCAGTGATGGGCGAGTTCTTTTGCGCAAGAAATTACGCCGCGAGCAATTGCTGCCATTCTTCGCCAAACAGCCTGCTTGCATGGTGGCGATGGAGGCGTGTTCCAGCAGTCATCATTGGGGTCGGGAGATTGGCACTCTGTGGCATTTAATTCGATTGATCCCGTCCGCTTATGTGAAGCCATTTGTGAAGCGTCAGAAGAATGATGCGAGTGATGCAGAAGCGATCTGCGAAGCAGATTTACGCCTACGATGCGGTTTGTTGCTGTAAAAAGTGAACAGAGCCAAGCTGCAGCTATTGTGTTTAGAACACGCGATCTTCTGGTCAGACAGAGAACGCAGATTATCAATGCCTTGCGTGGACATTTAGCTGAGTTTGGCATTGTGGTTGCCCAAGGCCCTGCACATGTTAGCAAACTGGTGATGGTCGTTCAGGATCCAGAGATGTCTTTGCCAGATATGGCCCGGCCGGTTATCGGCGTACTTGTTGATATGCTTGCTACACTGGATGAGCGTATCAAAGTTTTAGACAAAGAGATTGCCCGTCGAGCCAAAGAGGATGAAGTCGCTCATCGGTTGATGACTATTCCAGGTATTTGCCTGGTGATTGCTACAGCCCTGACAGCATTGGCTCCTGCGGCATCGACCTTCAAACGCGGGCGGGATTTTGCAGCCTGGCTTGGCCTCACCCCTTTACAGCATTCAACCGGTGGCAAACAGCGGCTGGGTCGTACATCCAAAATGGGTGAACGGACTTTACGGCGCTTGCTGATCATAGGGGCCAGCACCGTCGTGCGTTGGGCTGGGAAAAAGGGATCAGATACGGGTACGTGGCTGGCCAGTATGCTCAAACGTAAGCCACCCATGCTGATACGCTTTGCATTGGCCAACAAAATGGCACGGATTGTCTGGGCATTGATGGCGAAGGGCGGAATTTATCGGGCTCCGGTCATTGCAGTATGAAAACGCAACGAACCGGTGGTTGTTGGAGGTGTAAGAAGGTCAAAAGGAAAGTTATGGCGTAACAGTCGATGAGACGAGATCAGGAAAACCAGATTGCGACGAAGTGCTAAAACCACGCGGTTCTGAATTGGACCTGATCTGCGAATTCCCATACGGGCCAGCAGCATGTTGATGGCTGCATCACAGGCCGGATACATGTCAGCACCCGACTTACACGCTCAAAATTTCCCAAAAATTCTTCTTCCAACCAATGGGGCGTCCATACATGTCGCAAATTTTCCAGCGGGGTAAAGGCGTCCTTATCTGCGGACGCAATTATGCTGCGAGTTCTGCAAATTAACGCCAGGGGTTTAACAGCTTAACGCCAAATTTTTCGAGCAGGGTGAAATCTCTCTCGTTTCGGGTAACTACGCATAACCCGTGCACTTTGGCTGTGGCTGCTATCAAGCTATCTGCTAAAGGTCTCGGATTCGGGACGTGATAACTTGCATTTTCTAACGCAATTGCCTCGTCGATCGATAAAATACGGCCCTTGAAGGCTGGCTGTACCTTCTCATAAAACCAGCGACGTAAAATATCTCCAGCTTCCGCATCTTGTCGCGCCTTTAGCAGAATACCCTTTTCCAGCTCCATTAACGTGATGACACTGATAAATAGTGAGCTGGGGGGTACGGACTGAGCCCATTCGACAATACCTGAATTAGCACGCCCGGATGGCGCTTTACGAAGCTCGGCGACAATGTTTGAATCGACCAGATACATCAGGACAAATCCACTGAGCGCGGCAAATCGGATATAGGTTTAACATCAAAATCGATGTCTGCGGCCTCTGGCATAGCAAGCATCTGAAGAATGCTTTGTTTCTGTCCGGACAACTCTCTGAATTTTTCTATGCTCATGAGCACATGAGCAGGTTTTCCTCTGTCGAGTATATATACAATATCGTCGCCGTTCGCAGCCTTCTTGGCTGCTGCAACGTGCTGATTAAATTCTCGACTGCTGAAATTGGAAACTTGCATCAAGTACCTCCACTTATTGAATGTATGTTGCTACAATAACGAAAAATGTAGCAATGTACAATCAAAATTTGATGGAGTTCTATAAATTTAATTCAACACTCATGAGCATTTAGATGATTGATTTAGCTAGGCGTCGGACGTGTCCCGTTTTATTTCCGACGTCATACAAATATCGAGGAAGGCGCGAGAGTGGTCGCAGCTGGCCATGATCTGCGGCATGGTATATGCTTCTGTCCATGGGATACGAGCTCAAGCGGCTGAAGCAAATGTTCAGGGTGACGACCAGGTGGAGGAGGCCCTTGCTCTCGTTCGGGAGTGGACCCACGGAGGCGGGCTCTCCTCCGCACAGTCACAATGACATACTTTCAACAGACAGGGGGGCGACTTCTCCAGGCATGGCAAGCCGACTGATTACAGCTACATTGAGAGCTTCAATAGAAGGTTTAGAGCTAGAACCTGAACGCCCATTGGTTTATGAGTCTTAACGACGCACGTATTCAGATGGATGATAGGCCTAGGCTCAGGACTCATTGGTTTCCGAGCCAGAAGATGACGACTGCTGCGAGATCTATTGCTGCTCGGAACACAATCGGGCAGCGATCATAACGGGTGGCAATTCTGCGCCAGTCTTTCAGTCTTCCAAACATGATTTCGATACGATTGCGCCGCTTGTATCGGCGTTTATCATACTTGATAGCCTTCTTGCGGTTTTTGCGCCCCGGGATGCATGGCTTTATCTCTTTGTCTTTTAACTGTTTTCTGAACCAGTCTGCATCATAGCCTCTGTCAGCAAGAAGCCAGTCGACCTTCGGTAACGTCTCGATTAAGACTGCAGCTCCGGTATAGTCGCTGATTTGTCCGGCCGTGACGTGTAACCTGATGGGACGCCCCTGCGTGTCGGTGACGGCGTGCAATTTGGTATTCATGCCACCTTTCGTCCGACCGATCAGGCGTCCATCGCCCCCTTTTTTAACTGTAGGCTTGAAGCCGTGCGGTGTGCTTTCAAATAGGTCGCATCCATCATGACGGTCTTTCCGACCGGCGACTTGGAAGACAGGCCTTCCAATATTTGAGCAAATATCCCCTTGAGACACCAACGGTTCCAACGATTATAGAGCGTTTTACAAGGCCCGTATTCCCGAGGGGCATCACACCACCGTAACCCATTGCGAAGAATGAATATAATTCCACTCAAGACACGCCTGTCATCAACGCGCGGACGTCCATGACTTTTAGGGAAAAAGGGGCGAAGGCGTGACATTTGTCCTTCGCTCAGCCAGTAAAGATTACTCATCGATCAGTCTCCTCAAGCGAAACTGAATCAGCTCATCATTCTGAAATCAATGGGTCCTGAGCCTAGTGCACAAACCGCCCTTTATCCAACTGAGGGAGTGTTTGCGGCCGTTTCAATTTTCAGCGGATAGCTTGATACGACGAGGCGGAATAATATTCTAAAATCAGAAAGAAAGTATTTGTTTTATTGCTTGTTGATGATTTTCTCTAATGAGATTAACAAGGCTCAAAACCCATATTCACCTTGTTAATCGATAAAGTGCAAAAATGCCCCACCAGAAGAGCCCACTTAATTCGCTGCAGCCTTCGCGGCGCCAGTTTCTCAGCATGTCAGCCGGAGCAGCCATTGCAGCTGGCTTAGGAATGTCTGCATCCGGATTGCTGCTGCCCGCACAGGCCCGCGCACAAGATGCGAAGCCAAAAAAGGGTGGGCATCTGGTTATTGCCATGCATTCTGCTTCAAGTTCGGATCATCTTGATCCAGCATCTTACACGATGGCATATATGTATACCGTCGGCTTCCAGCTCTTCAACACGCTGTTGGAACTAGGCCCGGATGGAAAACTTACAGGCGCATTGGTGGAAAGCTGGGAGCCCGCAAATGCAGATGCCAGCAAATGGATATTCCGTCTTCGCAAGGGTGTGACGTTCCACAACGGCAAAGAGTTGACTGCCAAAGACGTTGTCTATTCGCTCAATCATCATCGAGGCGACGACACCAAATCGGGCGGCAAGGGTGTACTTCTCGCTGTCAAAGATGTCGTTGCATCCGACACATATGAAGTCACAGTCACATTGAATGCTGGTAATGTCGATTTTCCAGCAGCTTTTGTAGACTATCACCTCGGCATTGGGCCTGACGGTGAAGACTTCGACAAGGGTATAGGGACCGGTGCATTTGTTCTGGAAGATTTTCAACCGGGCGTACGTGCTTTAACTCGTCGCAATCCAAACTACTGGCATCCAGACCGCGCCAATGTGGACTCCGTTGAAACAATCGCCATGGATGACACAACTGCGCGCATGGCAGCGTTGATGAGCGGTCAGGCGCATATCGTCAATGCGGTTGAGCCGCGTCTGGTCAGCCATCTGAGTGCGCGCCCCGATATCCAGATTCTACGTACACCGGAAAACTCGATGTATTGCTTTCCGATGCGCACGGATTCAGAGCTGCTGAAGAACAATGATCTGCGTCTTGCGCTCAAATATGCGATTGACCGCGAAGAGTTGCAGAAAAGTTTGCTGGTTGGCACAGGCGCTGTCGGCAATGACCATCCGATCCCTTCATGGAATCCGCTTTATTCCAAAGATATTCCGCAGCGTGCCTTCGACCCGGAAAAAGCTGCATTTCATCTGAAGAAATCGGGCTTCTCCGGTTCAATTCCGCTCAGCGTATCGGATAACGGTTTTACGGGATCGGCTGATGCAGCTCAACTCTATCAGGCATCTGCGGCAAAGGCGGGCATTACGATAGATGTCGAGCGTGTACCATCGGACGGTTACTGGGATGAAGTCTGGCTGAAGAAGCCATTTGTCGCTTCTAACTGGTCAGTTCGCCCGACCGCTGACGCTATGCTTTCAATGCTGCTTCAGACCGGCGCTCCATGGAACGAAACCGGCTGGAGCAACGAGACGTTTGACAAACTGCTTGCTGCGTCCCGCGTTGAACTGGATGAATCCAAGCGCAAACAGATCTATCACGACATGCAGGTTTTGATCGTAGAAGATGGCGGAGAATTAATCCCAGTCTTCACCGATAATCTTGCTGCCGCAAATGGTAAGGTTAAGGGCTATATTTCTGTGCCAGGTGGCGGCGATATGAGCGGTTATCGTCTGGCTGAAAAAGTCTGGCTAGAAGAATAGCAGAAACGTTTACTGATTATTATTTCTGCTTGCTGCTGCATCCCCAAAGCTGGCTTCCAGTTTTGGGGAAATGCTTCTAACAAGGGACTTGGCATTGATGTGCTGACCGGGTAACAACCGGCGGTGCCTCCCAGCTACGACGCCCACTTCCGGACAGCCAATGACAGACGTTCTACCAGACCAGTCTCCACACGATAGCAAGGCAGCTGCGATTTCTGACCGTGGACATTCTTTCGGTCTTTTACGTGGCAATTCACTTTCGGGGCTGATCTTAAGGCGTCTCCTGCTTGGTATCGTTTTGCTCTGGGCCATTTCAGCTGTCATCTTCGCTGGAACTCAAATCCTACCTGGCGACGTCGCGACTGCAATGCTGGGTCAACAGGCAACACCACAGGCTGTCGAGAACATTCGCAAGGAACTCGGACTCGAACGACCGGCTTTACAACGCTATGTGGAATGGCTTGGCAATGCTGCACAGGGAGATCTGGGTCGCAGCTATTCTAACCGGCAGGACATTGCGAAAAGCATTGCGCCCCGTTTGTCCAATACACTCTATCTCGCTGCAATGGCTGCACTGTTTGCAATTCCGATCGCGATCCTGCTCGGCCTCATTTCTGTTTTGTATGCCGGTACTATCATTGATCGCGGCATAGCGGTTGCAACACTCAGCACCATATCGCTGCCAGAGTTTTTCGTAGCGTATATTCTGATTGCTTATTTTGCGATTTCGCTTGGTCTGTTGCCATCGAGCGCCATTGTAAACCCTGGAATGAGTGGCTGGCAGCGCCTTACCGCGATTGCCTTGCCCTGCTTGACGCTAGTTATTGCCGTTACCGGACATATGGTACGCATGACACGCGCTTCGCTTCTTGCGGTTATGTCATCACCCTATATCGAGACCGCGCAGCTTAAAGGTCTTCCCCGCTGGCGCATTCTCCTCAAACATGCGCTTCCCAATGCACTCTCACCGGTGATTAACGTCGTCGCACTGAACCTCGCCTATCTGGTTGTAGGTGTAGTCGTTGTTGAAGTAATTTTCGTTTATCCGGGTATGGGTCAATACATGGTTGATCATGTCTCCAAACGCGATGTGCCGGTGGTGCAGGCGTGCGGGCTTATTTTTGCATCCGTTTACATTGGCCTTAACATCATTGCCGATGTCATCGTCATTCTGACCAACCCGCGGCTGAGACATTCAGCATGAGAAAACGCAACAAAGGCTCACAATTTCTCGCATCAATTGGCTTTAGCGGTATAGCCTTCTTTCTGCTTGTTGCAATTTTTGCAGAATGGCTCGCACCGCATCCCATATCGGAAATCGTTGGCAGCGTATGGCAAGGTCCCTCACGCGAGGCGTTGCTTGGAACCGATAACATTGGCCGAGATCTTCTGTCTCGTGTTATCTGGGGTACGCGGTTAACGCTTTCGATCGCCGCCGCAGCTACAATCCTCGCATTTTTGATTGGCGTACCGCTAGGCTTTCTTGCTGCCTTGACGCGTGGATGGCCCGATCAGGTTCTCTCGCGCGGCAACGATCTTCTGATGGCAATTCCGACACTGATTTTTGCTCTTGTTGTGCTGGCCGTTCTGCCTAAAAATGTCCTCATCCTGATAGTGGTAATCGCAGTGCTGGAAGCAACACGTGTTTTCAGAGTAAGCCGTGCGATTGCCTGCGATATTGTCGTGCTCGACTATATCGAAATCGCGCGCCTGCGCGGCGAAAGCAAAAGCTGGATCATCTTCCACGAAGTGCTGCCCAATGCATTGTCACCGCTGCTTGCAGAGTTCGGACTGCGTTTCGTCTTTTCTATCCTGTTTCTTTCGACTCTTTCCTTTCTCGGACTCGGTGTTCAGCCGCCTATTGCCGACTGGGGAAGTCTGGTCAAAGAAAACAAGGATGGGTTGATGTTTGGCGTGTTTGCCGCCCTTATTCCCGGCGGAACCATTGCTTTGCTTGCTATCAGTGTGAACTTTGTCGTCGACTGGATTTTACAGCGCACCACCAGCCTTAAAAGAGGCGCGCAAAACAATGGATAATCCGAATAAACCACCACTTCTGAACATCCGTGGTCTCCGGATAAGCTCCGATGAAGGTTTGATCGTTGACGGCATTGATCTGACTTTGCAAAAAGGCCACGTACTCGGCCTGATCGGGGAGTCCGGCGCAGGTAAATCGACCATTGGTCTCGCTGCTCTTGGTTTCGCACGCAGCGGCCTTCAGATCACTGGTGGATCGGTTGCGCTGGATGGGCAAGACATACTTTCCTTATCCGGCAAGAATAGGCAGAGAATCCGCGGCAGCCGGATCGCCTATGTGGCGCAATCTGCAGCTGCGGCATTCAATCCTGCCCATAAGCTGATCGATCAGGTTACGGAGGCCAGCGTCTGGCACGGCCTCATGAAACGTGGCGAAGCGAGAAGCCGCGCTGTTGAGTTATTCACCCTGCTGGGTCTACCGGATCCACAAAATTTTGGCGAGCGTTATCCCCATCAGGTTTCAGGAGGCCAGCTTCAGCGCGCCATGACCGCAATGGCGCTTTGTACCAGTCCTGATCTTGTGGTGTTTGACGAACCGACAACCGCTCTCGATGTAACGACACAGATTGAGGTGCTGATTGCCATCAAAAAAGCAATCGCAACCACTGGAACAGCCGCACTTTATATATCGCATGATCTGGCAGTTGTCGCTCAGATTGCCGATGAGATCATGGTGCTTCGCCATGGAAAAATGGTGGAACGAGGTTCTGTTCGCAAAATTTTTGATGCGCCACAGGAAGACTATACCCGGCAGCTTGTGGCAGTTCGTCAAAAGGAAATTGAAGGTCGCATAGAAACGTCTGCTTCCTTACTTTCCATTGCAAACATTTCCGCTTCCTATAGTCCGGCGACACCTGTGCTTGCCGACATCACGCTTGATCTCGCAAAAGGTCAGACACTGGCTATCGTGGGCGAGTCTGGTTCCGGTAAATCGACACTGGCCCGTGTGGTGTGCGGCCTCCTCGCACCTACAGCCGGAAACATACACTTTGACGGCGCAGTTTTGCCTGCAAGTCTGGAACGTCGTTCAAAAGAGACGCTGCGCAATATCCAGATGATCAGCCAGTTGCCCGATTTGGCTCTTAATCCGCGCCGGACCATAGCAGAAATAATCGGCAGACCATTGCAGTTTTATTTTGGGATGCCGCGTGATTTGCGAAGCAATGCTGTTGACGAGTTGATGGAGCTCACCGGACTGCCTAAAAGCCTTCTCAAAAGGTATCCGGCTGAGTTGTCAGGCGGCCAGAAACAGCGTGTCTGTATTGCTCGCGCGCTTGCTGCACGCCCCAAACTGCTTGTATGCGATGAGCCAACTTCCGCTCTCGATCCATTGGTGGCAGAGGGCATTCTGGAGCTGTTGCGTCGGGTTCAAAACGAGACAGAGACCTCTTATCTCTTTATCACGCACGATCTCGCAATCGTTCGAGCCATAGCCGACAAAATTGCTGTCATGCACCGGGGAACAGTCGTGCGTTATGGATTGAAGTCAGACGTACTCAGTCCGCCTTATGACGATTATACCGCAAAGCTTCTGGCATCTGTTCCACAAATGAAGCCAGGTTGGCTGGATGACATTATGGCGCAGCGTGCAGACCTCACTATCGCAGATACCGATAAGGACATGAAAATATGAGCAAAAAGACAATCATTCTCGATGGTGGCATGGGACGTGAACTGGAACGCGTCGGTGCACCATTCCGTCAACCGGAATGGTCCGCACTCGCGCTTATCGAAGGTCCTCAATACGTTCGCGAAGTGCATGACGGCTATATCGCAGCCGGCGCCGATGTCATTACCACAAACAGCTATGCAGTCGTCCCTTTCCACATCGGAGAAGACCGTTTTGCGGCTGAAGGCCACAAACTCGCAAGCCTTTCTGGCAGGATTGCTCGCGAAGCAGCAGATTCAGCATCCCGTGAAGTTAAAGTAGCCGGATCCTTACCGCCTGTCTTTGGATCCTATCAGCCTGACCTTTTTGATCCTGCCAGAGCAGGCGAATTGCTGAATGTGCTTGTGGATGGGCTGGCACCATCCGTTGACCTCTGGCTTGCCGAGACGCAAAGCAGCCTGATTGAAGTCAAAGCCGCACATGAGGCCATTCGTTCAACGGGAAAGCCTCTCTGGATTTCCTACACGCTCCGCGATGATGTAGCCAGCGGAGCAATCACCGAGGCACAGCTTCGTTCAGGAGAAACGGTGGCTGAAGGTGCACGGCTTGCCGCAGAGCTCGGAGCGGAAGCGCTCCTGTTTAATTGTGCAATGCCTGAAGTTATGGATGCAGCCATTCTTGCAGCAAAGCAGGTCTTCGATGAGCTGGGCAAGGATATTCCAATTGGCGTTTATGCCAATGCATTTCCTTCACAACAGGGCGCTGATGAGGCGAACGCTACTATTACTGAAATTCGCGCTGACCTCGATCCTGACGCCTACGGGGTATGGGCTCAGCGTTGGGTCAAGAGCGGTGCAGGTATCATTGGCGGCTGCTGCGGAATTGGCACCAACCACATTCATGCATTGTCGAACCAATATCTCTGCGAATAACAAAAAAGGGCGGCTTTTTAGCCGCCCTTTTCGTTTCATGACAGAATGCGTGCTGCTGCCAGTGACAGTGCGATGACACCATTTGTAATAGAGCGTTCGTCAGGCTGATAATCCGAATTATGCAACTTGACGCTGCTCAACATTGAACAGCGTCATAATTCTAATCACTCATCAGAATGAGCGCTGGAAACGCAGTTTCAAGCCCAGCGCATCCTGTCCATCAAGTGCAATACGCTTGTTGTTCCACTGAACATAGGTAACTTCAGGAGTGATGTTGAAGCCCGGTACTAATGCATAGCTGACATTGCCAGTCGCCATCAGAGTTTCGCTGGCATCATAGCCAACTTGCAGGTTGAGTTTGGCTTTTTTAGTTGCCTGATAGGCGAGGCCACCCCACAAAGCCCAATCACCACCCCATGTACCGTAGAAACTATCTACAATACGATAGACATCGCCATTGGCATTCGCCTTGTAATGGTCTTCATTAGACTTATAGGCGAACTGCGACCAGAGCGAGAACTTGTCGCTCACCTTGAGATCAACCTTGACCTTACCCGCCCATTCTTCGTTACGTGCGTCATAGGCAGCTACGCCTGCGATGCTTCCCCATGACTGAGCGTATTTCAGACCACCCACCACATGCGGCATATAATCATCGATTGTAACATCAACATCGGAATCGGAATTGCCGCCTTGTTCAAGCGACAAGATAGCCGAGAAGCCTTCTTTATTCTTGTAGGTATAGCTGATCAGATTAGTACGATAGCCACCGGCCAGAATGACGTCATCATTGAGCACGTTGCCCAGATAATCAGAGAAAGTCACGAATGCCGACTGGTCGAGACCGACACGGAGACCACCAAGCTCGATAAAGCCCAGACGCAGGGAGCCGGACGATGAAGAATCTGCACCGTTGTACCACTGATAGCGCGTTTCGGTCACTGTCTTGAGAGTACCGAGTTCAGTTTCGGTTCCGGTAAATGTGCGGAAAGTGAAACGGGTCAACTGCCCGTAAGTGTCCATTTTTTTGGTGCTTGGAACGCGTGCATAAGCATAATCACCACCGCTAACATCATAACGCACATAACCCGCCAAACGCAGGCATGTTTCCGTTCCAGGAATATAAAAATAGCCTTTGCCGTAGGCATCGCAAACGCGGACATATTCCACAGCTTCCGGCTCGGGTGCCACTATGGTATCGGCAGCCGACGCAGCTTGCGACATTGCCAGAACAGCGACCGATGCAGCTAGAGTTTTCTTCATTTGAGTAAGTGTCCCCTTTGGTTTTAGACAATAGGAGTTTTTCGGCGGAAAGAGACTTTCCGTCGTGATGAGAACAAGCTGCCGGAACTCGCTAAAACCGGCCGCCCGTTATGGTTGTGAATGCTGGATTACGTGCCTGAACAAGCCATGGCGCTCTAAAGCTTGCAATGACGCGCCATCATTTCGGCAACATCTTCCCGCCCCTCTTCGCGCAGTTTTTTGATCGCAGCATTCATATCTGCCGACCGTTCGTCCTGCCCGAGCTTGAACTTGATTTCCATCTTCTCAATCGGCATTTCGTAGCCAACGATATTGGGCAGACGCCGTTCCAGACCACCGGGGCCGAGTTCCTTCATCTGCCAGGGCTTATCACGCCCCTTTTCCATATGCTTGACGAGTTCGTGGAGATGTTTGGCGGTCGCTGCTTCCGACAGGATTTTGGGTGTGCCGTGGATATGAGCAACCATAAAACTCCAGGTCGGTGCGCTGTCCCTTTCCGGATAGCCCGGATACCAGGACGACGACACATAATGACCAGCATCCATCAGGATCGCAATTGATGGCAGGCCACGTTTCAGAGACTCAACATGATCGTTGGATGCGGCGACGTGCGAGACCAACGTGCCATTCTCGCCGCGTGTCCGATCCATCATGAAGACAGGGTGCGATATAGCAACGCCACCCTCATGGCTGGTGATCAAAGTACCAAGCACCGTTCTGTCAACGAGATCGAAAACCTCTGTCGTATCGGACGGTTGATAATAGGGCTTTGTATAGAGCATCGCTTGTCTCTTGATTTCAGGCGTGAATGGCGGGCAGTCGATCAGACCATGGGCACATGGCTTCCAACTGACCTGCAAGCTCGAATAGCAGATTTTCGGCCCCATAAGGAGCAATGAACTGGCTGCCGACGGGCAAGCCATCAGACGTTTCATTTAGCGGAACACTCATTGCAGGCAGGCCAGCGGCATTGATCGGATGGGTAAAGGCCGTCAGTTCCAGAAACTGTCGGGCAAAACCTTTCCAATCGGGTGAGCGCACGTCGAGCTTTCCAAGCGGAAATGAGCCGATCGGCATGACCGGGCTTAGCACCACGTCGCATTCTTCAAATAAACGACCAAAACTGCGCGCGGTACTGTTGGCGGTTAAACGCGCCTGAATGACCTCTGTGGCGGCCAAGCCATCGCCATAAGCAGCTAATCCCAGGTTTGAAGGCTCAAAATAGAGAGCATTCGCGGGCTTTGCCATTGTTGCGGCAACATCCGCCACTTCAATTGCGGTATAAACAGCGATCAGTTTTTGTATGGCATCTGCAAGCCGTACACCGTCAAAATCAGGCTTTACCCGAACGACGCTATGTCCCAGCTGTTCGCACAGCGCAATCGTCGCCTCCAGTGCTGCAACTGTTTGCTCGTCGAGAGCTTGATGGAGATCAGACTGTTGCCAAACTCCAATACGAAGCTTTTGCGGTGCCGTTCTGACACTGTTGACGAACAGGTCCGTCTTGGCCGGGGCCGCATAAAGCGAACCCGGTTCAAGAGCATCTGTCAGATCAAGCATCATTGCGGAATCGCGAACTGAACGCGTCAACACATGATGGCTGACCATTCCGCCCCAGTTTTCTGTCGAGACCGGGCCGCATGGGACACGTCCGCGTGACGGACGCAGTCCGAAAAGCCCGCCACACGATGCGGGAATGCGGATCGAACCTGCACCGTCATTGCCATAGGCCACGGGCACCATGCGTGCAGCAACCGCCGCTGCTGCACCGCCAGAAGAACCGCCAATGCTGCGTTTTATATCCCAGGGGTTAAGCGCCGGACCATGCAGCGAGGATTCGGTTGCGATATTGCAGGAAAACTCAGGCAAATTGGTTTTACCCACCACCACGAGGCCAGCGGACTTATACCGTTTGACGATTTCATGATCGCGCTGCGAGATATTTCCCTCTGCGGCCCGACACCCAAAGGACATCGCAGCACCGGCATAGGACGGGCAATCATCCTTCAGTAACACTGGAACACCGCTAAGCGGACCTTCCGGCAATGTTTTAAGCTGCTCTTCCGCCTGATCGCGCATCTCATGGATCACTGCATTCAGATTGGGATTGCACCGATCAATGGCTGCAAATGCTTCCTGAACAGCCTCATGCGGCGACAGAACTTTTGCGCGAATGGCCTCTCCCAGACCGACCGCATCGGCCCGGGTGTAGTCAAACGATTTAGACGTCATGGGGTTATCCCAATGCTAAGCTCACCAAGCGGAGCGTTTTATTGTTCCTTGCTGATCATCCAGAAGCGATCTGTATCGCCTGCCCAGCCTTTGTAATCATTCACTTTCGGGCCCGTCGCCGTAATAGACGGCAAATTGACCAGACCAAGGATTGGAACCTGTTCGGCCATCAGCGTATTGAGCTCGTTGAAGAGCTTCTTGCGTTCTTCGACATCGCTTGTCACTGAAACCTTCTTGAGAAGTTCTTCCGCCTTGGCATCATCCCACTGGCGCGCAGCATCAGCCTTTTTGTCACCAATCATCGACTGGAATGACAACAGCGGATCAAGGCGGGCTGAATAAGCGAAAACCGCAAGTTCATAGGCGCCACGGCGATACTGGTCGAGCTGGGTCGCCCAGTCACGCACTTCGAGCTGCGCATTGATGCCGGAAGCTGCAAGGAATGCCTGAATGATCGTGGCAACCTGTACACGGTTCTGGCGGTTGGCAACCAGAAGGCTGATCGGTTCACCCTTGTATCCGGCCTTGGTCAGTAGCTCCTGCGCTTTGGCAGGGTCATATGCAGGCCATGCGGCTGCCTGATTATCCGAATAGATCGTGTTTGGTGCAATAACCGAAGGATTCGGTGTATACATCCCCTCGCCTATTGCAGCGGCAAGCTGATTAAGATCAATCGCATGCGCAATCGCCTGACGTATCTGCGGATCTTTAAGCTTATCGGAAGCAGATTGTATCTGAAGTACCATCCATGCTGGCGTCTGCTGCACATTGACCTTCATGCCTTTTGCTTCCAGATCCTTGACGCCTGTTGGCTCCACTTCATCGATGAAGTCGATCTCACCGGAAAGCAGACCATTGGTGCGGGTGCTTGAATCAGGAACAGTCATGAACTGAATGGTCTTTACATGGCCTGTTTTGTTCCCCACCAGACCGTCGACATCGCCGGGCAGAGCCGCGTAATCATCGAAACGGGTCAGGTCCAGATAACGACCACGCTCCCATTTGGAAAAAGCATAGGGACCGGTGCCAATCGGCTTTACAAACTTGCCATCTGCATCAACGGATTCCGGGCTCAATATCCATGGCGTGCACTGGATGGTAGCCATGGTAATGACGAAGTTTGGCGCAGGTGCCGCAAAGCTGAAGCGCACCGTGCTGTCATCGACAGCCTCGACCGACTTCAATTCGGAGTCCACTTTGCCATTGTAACGATTGACGCATTGAAACGCTGTATCGGGCTTGAGATAGCGTTCAAAATTCCAGACGACATCCTTGGCGGTCAGGTCTTTGCCATTCTGGAACTTGACACCTTTTCGCAGCTTGAAATCATAGACCGTATGATCGGCATTCGCGGTCCAGCTCTCAGCCAGCATTGGCTTGATGGCGAGATCGTCGCCGTAAGCGACCAGACCTTCGGCAATGTGAGCAACAACCATATCGGCATTGGCATCGCGATTGACGCCCGGATTGATGCTCGCAACATCCGAGTGAATGGCAACGCGCAAAGTCTCATCATTTGCAGCATGTGCTTGAAAGGCTGTGGCGCTGAGACCAAGAAGCGCAATGCTAAACGCAGAGCGTAGTGAAATTGGATTGAACATTTTGGTTTCCCCTTTTGTTTTTGATTTTATGGTTGGGTCAGCTTTGTGACCTCAACACATCCGCGAAAAATGCTTCGACCGGCTCCAGCACTTTGAAAGGCTCGTGAGCCACACCCGGAACCCTGTCCTTACGAACCGCAATACCGTGACCTTCAAACGACCTGGCCAGTGCTTCAATACGATCGATCCGGCAATCGCCCTGAAGATCGGCGCCGTGCATCCAGAAGGCGCTGTCACGCGGGATGGCGATTTCCCAGGTCGCGGTATCTTCCGCACCGATCACGGTATGAACGGTCACGCTTCTCATCGCTTCAAGATCGATGCGGCAGCCAAAACGCACTTCGACATCGCGAACACCTACCCACCAGTCATAATCAGAATTGAGCAGGGTCACGACGCCGGGCGCTCCGATAGAGACGGCCTTGAGCCTCTGGGGATGCAGCATGAAAAAGCGCTGGCAGAACTGCCCGCCGCCAGAAAAACCGTACATGATGGCGCGATTGCTTTTGAGGCGATATTTGGCTGCCACTTCGTCGATCATCGACAACAGAATATGGTCAAAGCGAATGCCGTGAAACTCAATGCGCTTGTAGTTGGCAAGATCGCCTTGCACGACGATGCCCGCGGGAAACAGCGGTGCCAGTACAATGCAGCGGTTCTTTTGCGCAAAACTTGCAAAGTGATCGCGGTATTGTGCCGCCGTCCGCCCTGTTCCGTGAATGATGACGATCAGTTCGTGCGTTTCTGTGCCGTCTTCATCATAGTCTTCGGGGACATAAAGGCAGTAGCTGAAACGCTGGTCGAACTGACTTGCAAAAAACGTGGTCGCCCCAAAATCGTAGAAGCTGAGTTTCTTGCCATGGCCCTGCCGCTTGGTGGCAGGCTTTTCCTCAGTGGTGGACATAACCGCCCTCCTCTCCGGATCTCGTATTTGCATTATCGCCGCGCCATTTGAGTTTGACGCCACCTTCGTCCGTCAGTTCGAGCATCGGAATGGCTGACAAAAGACGGCGGGTATAATCGTTTTGCGGGGCGTCGAAAATCTCGTCGCGCGTTCCCTGCTCGATAATACGACCGTCATTCATCACGACCACACGATCGGCAATTTGTTCAACCACGCCCAGATCATGAGTGATAAACAGGCAACCGAAGCCGTAGCTCTGCTGCAACTTGGCAAAGAGATCGAGAACCTGCGCCCGCACCGTCACGTCAAGCGCCGAGACTGCCTCATCGGCAATAACAAAAGCGGGACGGCGCACAAGCGCACGCGCAATCGCCACACGCTGACGCTGACCACCCGACATTTCATGCGCATAACGATTGGCATAATCTCCACCGAGGCCAACATCCTCCAGTGTTTCGCGAACACGATCCACTTTCTGGCTGGACGAAAGCTCTCTTGAGAAACGCAGCGCCTCGCCGACCAACTCGCCCACTTTCATACGCGGGTCGAGTGATGAATAAGGGTCCTGAAACACCATTTGCGTGTGATAACGATAATCCTGATAATGGGATGAACGTCTCTCAACGGGCTGGCCCCTGAACAGCAATTTGCCTTCGCTCGGCTTGATTAGTCCGGCCATCACACGCGCGGCTGTCGTCTTGCCCGAACCGGAGCCGCCAACCACGGCAACAACCTCGTTGGGCAGAACATCAATTGTAACTCCATGCAGAGCTCGTTTGCCGCCCGCTTTCTTGAACCAGCCGCCCCGACCTTCAAAATCAACCACAAGATCGCGCACGCTGATCAGCGGATCAGCCTTTGGAACCACGCGGGCAGGCCCACGAACCGGCAATGTCGAAAGCAGTTTGCGGGTGTATTCATGGCGAGGCTTTGCCAGAACATCAGCGGTATCGCCTGTTTCAACCACTTCTCCATGGCGCATTACAACAACACGATTAGAATAGCGCGCAATCATTGGAAGATCGTGGCTGATCAGCAAAACGGTCGTGCCGCGTTCGCGCGTGAGATCGACCAGCAACTCCATAACCTCGCGCTGGATGACCGCATCGAGCGCAGTGGTCGGCTCGTCCGCGATCAGCAGGTCGGGCTTCATCAGCATCGCGCAGGCGATCATGATGCGCTGGCGCATTCCGCCAGAAAACTCATGTGGGAACGCCTCAATCGCCCGGTCAGGATCGGCAATACCAACACGCAACAACATGGCTCTGATCCAGTCGGCATGTTGCGCCTTCTCGGCTGGAAAGTGCAGTTCAAGCCCTTCTTCAAGCTGCCGCCCGATGGTTAGTGACGGGGTGAGCGAGGTCATCGGCTCCTGAAAGATCATAGCAATGCCATCGCCACGCAGCCCGCGCAAAGCGGTCGGCGACATCGTTGACACGTTCTGCCC
Source organism: Ochrobactrum sp. Marseille-Q0166 (assembly GCF_014397025.1). Taxonomy (NCBI): domain Bacteria; kingdom Pseudomonadati; phylum Pseudomonadota; class Alphaproteobacteria; order Hyphomicrobiales; family Brucellaceae; genus Ochrobactrum; species Ochrobactrum sp. Marseille-Q0166. The sequence continues at coordinate 290,210 of NZ_JACJUO010000003.1, forward strand.
CTTGAAGCGGATCGCACCATGACTTGTTTTAATGGACGCCGGAACCAGTCCCATAATGGCCCGCGCGAGCATGGTTTTGCCGGAGCCGGATTCACCAACGATGCCGAGAATTTCGCCAGCTTTTATGGAGAAGGACGCGCGCTTGACGATCTCCAGCGCACTGTCGCCAACGCGCAGGCTGACATCGTCGATTTCAAGCAGGGGTGCGGAAGTCATGAGCGCTTCCTCATGCGTGGGTCGAGGCGGTCGCGCAACGCGTCACCAAGAAGATTGATACCAAGCAGCGACAGCGAAATTGCAAGGCCGGGGAAAATACCGAGCCAAACGGCCTGCTCAATGAAATTGCGGCTACCGGCCAGCATATTGCCCCATGTCGGCGCTGGCGGCGGCACACCCAAACCCAGAAAGCTGAGCGAACTTTCTGCGAGAATTGCCCAACCGCACATGGACGTTGCCATGACAAGAACCGGTGCCAGACAGTTCGGCAGAATATGGCGCACCATCGTATAGATTTCCGAGTTCCCCATGACGCGGGAAGCCTCAACGAACTCCCGTTCACGCAAGCTCAAAACCGTGCCACGAACCACGCGAATGACCGAAGACATATAGGCGAGAGCGAGTGCCAAGATGATGCCATTCTTGTTGGCACCAAAAACGGCCAGAAGACCAAGCGCCATCAATATACCAGGGAATGCCAGCAGCGCATCGTTGACCATCATCAACAACCGGTCGAACCAGCCACGCAAAAAGCCGCTGATCGCCCCGATAAGCACTCCACCGAGGGTGGCGAGAAAGACGGTAAACACGCTGATTGAAACACTGGCCGATGCGCCTTTCATAAGACGGCTCAGCTGGTCGCGACCAAATTCATCCGTACCCAGCCAATGCGCGGCACTTGGCGGCGCAAGGCGCGCGGTGAAGTCCAACGTGAGCGGGTTATAGGGCGTCCAGAAGGAACCCACCACTGCTATTGTGAGAAGCGTTGCGGTCAGAGTTCCGCCGATCAGTGCGTTGAGAGAGATGTTTTTCATTTCGCCGTCACCTTCGGGTCGAAGAACGGATAGAGAAGGTCCACGATCAGATTGACCAGCACATAAACGCAGGCTGTGAACAGCAAGCAGCCCTGAATGACGGGATAATCGCGGGCAAAGATGGCATCAACGAGAAGCCTGCCAAGTCCGGGAATCGTGAAAACTGTTTCCACAACTGCAATACCACCAAGCAGATTACCAAGGATCAGCCCCAACAGGGTCCAGGTCGGGCCAAATGCGTTACGGAAGGCATGGCGCCACATCACGGTTGCTTCCGACAACCCCTTGGCGCGGGCATGGGTGATGTAATCGAGGTTTAGCACTTCAAGCGTCGAAGCGCGCGCCATACGCAGAATGACGCCAATTTCATGCAGAAACAGTGTGGTGATCGGCAGAACCAGATAGAGAAACGCTTTCCATGGGTTCTCGCCGAAGCTGACATAGCCGACAATCGGCAACCAACCGAGCTTGAGGCCAAATGCCAGCAGCAACAGCAAGCCCATCCAGAATGCCGGAACCGAAAGCAGCAAAGTGGCACAGGTCACAAGCGTCAGATCGGTCAGGCTGTTCTGCTTCCAGGCTGCGATCATTCCAAGCGGAACAGCGACAAGCGTAGAAAGCACCACTGCTGACAAGACAATACGCGCACTCACTGAAAAGCGCTCCAGAACCAACGGAAGCACCGGCTGCTGGTTGGCAATCGAAACACCAAGATCGCCATGTAAAACATTGCCACCCCAGATCAGAAACTGGGTGAAAATACTGTGATTGAGGCCGAGCTGTTCGCGCAGCGCAGCCAGCGTCGCAGCATCCGCAGAATCACCCAGCATCAGGGCTGCTGGATCGCCCGGTATCAACCGAACGATCACAAACACAGCCACTGCCACGATCAGCAATGTTGGTATGGCCATGCCTATTCTGGAGAGCGCAAAGCGCAGCATTTCTTTAGCCTTCGATAAAGAGGGATTTCGCGCGTGGCGCAGCATCGGACGGTAGCGGCGTATAATCCTGCAGACAGTAGGTCGCAAACTGACGGTTCAAGGCCGGCAACGGCGCAATTTCCATGATGCCAAGCGCTGCTTCCATCACCACCATGGCAACTGTAGCCGTGATATTGTCGTGATTGCCGGGACGCGGCGGGCGGCAGACTGCATAAGGTGTCAGGAAGTCGTCAAACAGCGCCTCCTTCAGCTCTTTGCGGCCAATTTTTCCACCATGCGATTCAAGAGACTGTCGAACGCGCCAATCACGGTAGAAGCTTTCAGGCACAAACGGGATGCCGGTGTCGCGCAGCTTCGTCAGCGCAATCGGGCTGACCCAATGGTTGGCATGAACGATCAGATCATTTTCCGGCAGGATCGGAAAAGATTCATCCGGCGCGCATTCAAAATCGATGCCGAAACCGGCGCTCGTCGCAATCATGATATTGTTTGAGCAGGATTTTGGTGTCGAAGCCACAGCCTTGATTGCTTTTGCAAAATGCTCTTGCTCCAGCACCTTGCGGCGCACCAGACCCAGAGGAACGCCCAGCTTCTTATAGTCGCGTTCGCATTCAAGATAATTTGCAGTAATCGAGATGCCAGCCTCATTGAAGCCGCTGCGCGCCAGACCACCAGCCTCGACAAATGTCACAAAATCCGGACCGTTATTGTTGCGGACACGCAGCACAATGCCGGTTTCAACACATTCAGAACGCCAGTCCCAGTTCTGGCCATGAACCAGATTACCAGAAGCGCTTTTTGCAGGCATGATGAGAGCGCCGGTGCAGCCATCATCCTGCTCTTCGGGATCAGGCGAACCCGTTTCCGCACGCGCCATCGCAACAACTTCCGTGCGCGCATTGATCATGACGATCTGCTCAAATGGCACATCCGCACCTTTGGCGATGCCGCGCATTTCCTCGACATAGGACGCGTCGAATTCTTCAATCCGGCCTGCAAATTCTTCGATGAGGCTTTGCCTGCGTTCTGGCGAAAGACCAAATGCATCGAGCGTGCCGGAATAAAGACCTGCGCTGCGCCGAATGCGTTCTGCTGCCAGCACCCCATATTGGCGCCCGCGCTCTTCCGGTACGCCCGAAACTGTAATGAATGGAAATGGGGTTACTGACATACTCAATCCATATTTTGTATTTTGTATCTTCTTAATACAATTCACATTCAATCATTGCGGAGTCAACAGTTTTTTATTAGAATATGGAACAATTTGATTTATACACTATCTGCAGAGGACCGCCTGTCATTCCAATGGGATAGGCTATACGAGAAAGAAATGGCCTATTGCGAAATATCCCGTATTCTTTGAGCATAGGTTCATGAGAGAACGCACATTCAGGGGGCGCTGCGCGTGAATATGGACGTTAAGAGATCAACGGAAGGCGAATCCGGTCTGAGCAGTCTTCAGGCGGAAGTCGCACATAAAATGGTCTCGCTCATATCCGCTGCTCGCTGGAATATCGGCGACCGGCTGTCGGATGCCGCCATTGCAAAAGAACTTCGCGTATCGCGGTCGCCCGTGCGTCAGGTGCTCAATCTTCTTGTACAGCAAGGTATTGTCAGCCAGACGCCCAATCGCGGATATCAGTTGCATCGCATCCCAGAGCCGGACGAACTCAATGACAATCTGCTGCCGCCATCGGAGGCGGAAGAGCTTTACCGGCGTCTGATGAGCGCGCGCGCCTCTGGCGCTGTTGGCGACGAAGTATCGGAAGCTGAACTGGCCGATCAGCTGGGTGCAACGCGTGGCGCAGTCCGCCGGGCTTTGATGCGCTTTGCCACCGAAGGTCTCGCAGAGCGTCTTCCGGGCCATGGTTGGCGCTTTGCCGAGTCGCTCGATAATGAGCGTGCGGTCAATGAAAGCTACGCCTTCCGTTTGGTGATCGAATGCGGTGCACTTTCGCAACCCGACTACGCGCCTGATCTCAGCCAGTTGACAGCCCTGCAACGCGAACAGAATGAAATAGCGGTTCTACCCATCCAAAGCCTCACACGTGATCTTTGGTTCAACGCCAATGCAAACTTTCACGAAACTATTGTTTCATGGGCGAATAATCGCTTTTTTACACAATCAGTCCGCTGGCAGAACCATCTACGCCGCATGACGGAATATTCCGACTTTGATCGTCTGGGTGAAGAGCGTATTCGCAAGGCTTGCAAAGATCATTTAGGCATACTCGAAGCCATTGAAAACAAGGATTTCGAGTTTGCTGCAGCGTTACTAAAACGCCATATCAGCCGCTCGGGTGCGGAGGATGTTTAATGGCCGCGTAATGCATGAATCGTTCAGGCTAGTTGTTTGATCCCAGCGTTTGATGGTGCGATATTTTCCACAAAATGGAAGGAGGCTGTGTCGCAAAATTTTGATCAGATTAAAGGCGGGCGTATCTCCGGACGCAATTATGCTGCGAGCTCCGCAAAGAGCTCGAATGGCGAGCGATTGTCATTTGCAAATTGCTTCTTGCGGATCATATGTGCGACTTCAATGCCCACGATTGTTGCTGATGCGCTGTGAAACGCGTTGGAGCCCATCATCGGTTTGGTGACCCGCTTGATGAACAGATGATCTTGTTCAAGAATATTATTGAGATATTTGACCTGAAGAATTTCAATCATTTTGCTTGAACCGGTGATCTTCAGAATGTTGTTAACAGCCTGCGCTCCCGCTGGATTGGCTCCACTTTTATCAATGATTATTTTGTTTGGAACGCCATTGCTTGAAATGGTTTTCTCCAAAAACGCCTTGCAGCGCCGAGATTTCGCCGTTCAGAGAGCATGAAATCGAGCGTTTGACCGTCACGATCAACAGCCCGATACAGATAGGTCCATTTCCCTTTGAGCTTTATATAGGTCTCGTCAACACGCCAGGAGCCAAGCGTTGGCCGTTTACGTCTTTGTGCTTCAGCCGCGATCTGGGGGGCGTAACGAACCACCCAGCGGTTCAGTGTTGCATGGTCCATGTCGACACCCCGCTCAGCCATGATCTCCTCAAGGTCACGATAGGAAACCGAATATCGGACGTAAAAGAAAACGGCAGAAAGCATCACACTTTTGGGGAAATGAGCTCCTTGGAAATCAATCGCCATCCCCGCTCTCCTCACTCAATGATGCCTCGCAGCGTAAAATAGCTCAGAAAAAATGAACCTTTTGCGACAGAGCCCCATGCCATTGTCCTCAATAACTGCGGCCATTCTTTCTCGGACGAGGCTGATATTGTCGAGCACATTACCCGGATGATTGCTGGCTATCTGCGCACTGAACCAATACCTATCCGTGTTATTTTGAAAGAAGCGGCCTGATTCTAATTGTTTAAAGGCTGAACTCGAACAAAACGCCTTCATCGGATGACAAATGACATTTGGATGAAAGGATTATTATTATCAAAGGTAAACGCTATTTTCTTTGGCAAGCAGTTGATCAGGATGGCTTCACGTTAGAGGTTTTAGTCCAGAAATGCCATACTCCAAGCGCTTCATGCGCAAACGAGCGATAGGCCTTAACGTTTGCGATCATCACCAGCATAAAGGTCTGAACAACCGGTCAGAGACTTCACATCAGCCGATCCGACGACGCGAGCGGGTTATGCAGCGCTTTAAATCGGCGCGACATGTGCATAAAAGAGCAAGTTAGGTCGGCACGCACGTTAAAGTAACGGTGCCTAACGGAGCATTTCGTGCGATCATGCTTGATTAGGCGGGAATCCATGCTCTTTGGCGAGAAAAGCTATAGCGTAGGTCAACAATAGCAACGTCAACACCGACCATGAGAGCCATGTGACATCTGTATGTTGGAGCAATACCCCACCCACAAGTCCGCCCCCCGCAATCGCAAGGTTCCAGGCGGTAACTATCATAGATTGCGCCACATCCGACGATTCATATGCTGTGTTTGCTGCGGCTGTTTGGAACAGAGTGGCAGCTCCGCCGAAAGCCAGCCCCCACATTACTGTCGCCGACCATACTAGACTCTGCACATTACCCCATATGCTAAGCATAAGTGCTGCAATACTGAAAAGTAAAATGCTTGCTAAGACGAGCTCACGCAGCCATCGGCCGATGAAATAGCCAACAATGCAGATTCCAACAACTGCCATTATTCCAAATAAGAGCAAAATAATTTCAAGCTTAGAAGCCAGTCCCGAAGGCCCGACAAGCGGACCAATATAGGTGTAAAGAATATTATGAGCGAGAACGAATAATAGAGTTACAAGCAACACTGACTTGATACCATCAATTGACAATGTTCCAAATATAGACGTCTTATCCCTAGTAGTCGTTCCAGGATAGTTCGGTACCTTTATAAATACCAAAAAAATCAATGCTATAGTAAGAACCATCATCAATAAAAACGTCGTTCTCCACCCAATGAAGGAACCGATCATAGTGCCCGCGGGGATGCCTAATGATAAAGCGAGTGGAGTACCAACCATAGCAACAGCAATTGCACGACCTCGCAATTGTTCTGAAACCATTCGTGCTGCATATCCTGCCAGCATCGCCCAAAGAAGCCCAGCACAAATTCCCGCAAATAGGCGGGCTAGCAGCATAATGCTATAACTTCCTGTGATCGCCGTCATGCTATTGGCTATGGCAAAGCCTGAAATAGCGCAAAGCAGTACCGGTTTTCGCGGAAAATGCTGCGTGAGCGTGGTCAACGGAATAGCTGCTATAAGTGAGCCGACAGCATATACTGTAATGAGCTGGCCAATCGCAGAGGGACTGGCACTAAGTTCCCTACTCATTAAAGGAAGAAGACCAGCAGGCAAGGCTTCCGTCAGGATTGTTATGAAGCCTGCCATAGCGAGGGTGAGCAAAGCAGCCATCGGCAATCTGGTTTCATCATTACCTTCAACGCGATCTTGATTTTCTAAAATTAAGCTGGGCATTGTAATTAGCCGCGAAGCCCAAGTTTCGGTAAAACCAAATCGTGCACTTGATAGGTATGGAATTCACTTTTTGAGACGGTATCTAACTTACGAAACTTTTCGACGAAGACAGGATCGGAGAAGAACTCATCCACATTGTCTGCGCCCTGAATAGCTTCAATATTAACAACTGTGAGCCCATCCGTACTTTTGGCGAGATTGCTCCACAGGAAACCAAGTTTTCTCTCCGCCACATAATGAACTACATCCTGAATGATTTGAAATGCTTCATCCTGCTTGCCTGGAAAAGCATGAATAACATTGACGATGAATGTGGTTGGAACTGGCGACGACGTAAATCCGGCAGAAGGCTTCATATCCATTGTAAACTTCCTTGAAAAGATGAGTCATTCATCTTGCGACACACTGGATATCGCCTTCCAAATAAGTGATAAATAATCTTCTATTCTCATAAGACAGGAATTTATTTCCGTAATAGAGAGTTCTATGGATAAGCTCGCAACCTTGAAGATATTCGTTCAAACAGCTGAAAGCGGTAGCTTTGTCGCGGCCTCCCAACGCATGGGGCTTACCAGTTCGGCAATAGGCAAAGCAGTGGCGCGCCTTGAGCATGATGTCGGAGTTTCTCTATTTCATCGCTCGACCCGCAGCATGACGCTGACGGAAGAAGGGAGTTTCTTTCTCGATACTTGTAAAAGAATATTATCGGAACTTGATGCCGCAGAAGCACAACTCTCCCGGTCGCACAGCACACCATGCGGTCTGTTACGTGTAAGCTTTCCGCTGACCGGAATGCTACTCATGCCAACCATTTCTGCATTTATGAAGGCCTATCCTGCAATCGATCTTGACCTCGATTTCACCGATCGGCTGGTTGATGTGATAGAGGAAGGGTTTGATGCCGTTGTGCGCACGGGCGAAGTTCGGGATACGCGGCTGATGAACCGCAAACTGGGAACGTTCAAACATCGGGTTGTCGCATCACCCGACTATCTGAAACAACAAGGTACGCCACGTTTACCAAAGGATCTACTGCAGCATAGGTGTATGCATCACCGCTATGCTAATTCGGGAAAACTGGAACCTTGGCCTCTCATTGCAGATCAAACAGAGACCCGCATGATATTGCCGATAACGACCGTTGCCAGTACTTTGGAGCCGCTTATCCACCTCGCAGAAAACGGCTTTGGCATCACGTGTTTGCCTAGTTTCGCAGTTAAACAGCAGATTGCAGAAGGCAAACTTGTTCCGATACTCGATGAATATCTTGCGGAAACAGGTATCTTCCGAGCTCTATGGCCGACGAACCGATATTTATCTCCTAAAGTCCGTGTATTTGTCGACTTCATGGTTGCAAATCTGTTCGCGACGGGAGGCACCCAGCTCTAAATCACGCTAACTCAAGTCTCTCCGCACCAACGCTTCATTGACATCAGGGACTGCGTTGATAAGCATTTTCGTGTAGGCATGTGTTGGGTTTTCAAAAATATCTTCAACCTCCCCCTGCTCTACAAGAACACCATGACGCAATATCCCAACACGATCAGCCATCTGTCTCACAACTGCAAGGTTATGGCTTATCAGCAGGTAAGTAAGATTAAATTCCGCCTGTAACGTCGTCATTAAGTCGAGAACCTGAGCCTGCACCGAAACATCAAGTGCAGATGTGGGTTCATCGCAAATAATAAAACGGGGGCGGCTGGCAAGTGCTCGTGCGATTGCAATGCGTTGCCTTTGTCCGCCAGAAAACTCATGCGGATAGCGCCGCAAAGAGTCCTGAGGTAACCTTACCTTATCCAATAAATCGCTCACGAGGGCCTTAACAGCGGAAGGGTCACGTTCAAGCTTCAAGCGTCGGACAGGCTCTGCAATAATATCGCCGACACGCCAGTGAGGGTTGAGGCTGGCATATGGATCCTGAAATATCATCTGCACCGCACCGTTATGATCGAGAGAAGCTCCATCAGAACGTTCTTTACCATCAACTTTGATCAACCCCTCTCCAATTGGTAAGAGACCGGCAACAACCCGCGCAATTGTCGATTTACCGGAGCCGGATTCACCCACAAGTGCATAGGTTTCACCTTCTCGAATATGAAATGAGACATTGTTCACAGCACGAAGATTATTCTGCCTTTCCTCGCGCTTCCAGAAGAAAAAGCCGCGACTTCCAACACGAAAATCGTGCGCAAGGTTTTCAACGCGCAACATCTCCTTGGTTGATGATTGTGGAGGTTTGCGGAGGTTTTTCTGGTGAATAGAGGGCGTGGCTGCGATCAATCCGCGGGTATATTCTTCACGCGGTGTCTGGATCACATCACGGACGGATCCGGCCTCCACAGCTCGACCGTGATGAAGCACCAAAACACGATCGGCAATCTCCGCAATGACGCCCATGTCATGCGTAATAAGCAAAACAGCCAAGCCACGTTCAACGCAAAGTTTTTTAAGAAGCGCAACAATCTGAGCCTGAACCGAAACATCGAGAGCCGAGGTCGGCTCATCAGCAATAAGCAGTTCCGGGTTGGCGGCAATTGCCAGAGCAATAACAACGCGCTGGCGCATACCACCAGAAAACTCATGCGGATAAGCATCAAGTCGTCGCTCAGCCTCCAGGATTCCAACCTCTGTCAGAAGCTCAATTGCCCGTTTACGCGCAGCCGACTGGGAAAGGGGAAGATGACGGCGTATCGTCTCGATTAATTGCCGGCCAATCGTGTAAAGTGGGTTGAGACTTGAAAGGGGATCCTGAAAGACAGTTCCTATTTTTTTACCACGTAAAGCTGCTAATTCTTTATCCGGCAAATTATCAATACGCTGTCCCTTGAGATGAATTTCACCACCGGCAACATATCCGGGAGCGTCAAGCAGACGTGTTAT